>JAFGOZ010000213.1 GCA_016926235.1 Bacteroidales bacterium
CAATTAGAAACTTATTTTGTCCTACCTGATTTTATCAGATATTTTTTCAAACGGTGTTTTTAGGTATTTATATTTTCATTTTCAATAAAAATCATTGACCCTGATTTTACATTTCATTAAAATTGAAACGAAATGCGGTAAAACTACAACATTGGGCAATGTTCACATATGCACCGCAGTTCTCTTTTTCCTTCAAATGTGAGGGAAAATGGGACTGACGGTGCGTGAGCCGTGGGGGAGGAAATAGGTTCACAAAGGTGTTGCTCGTCGTGAAAGGGATAAACTGGGTTTTTCCGATATATAAAAGGGGCTAGAAATCGATGCGATCAGGCTGATCTTGGCAAAATATGGGTTTGGTACTATGTTTGATGTTAAAAAGTGTATGTTGGTATTAGTACGGATTATTGTTTGAAAAAAACCAAATATGAAGTCAATTATAAAGCAGGAATTAAACATGGATACAAGATCAAAAATCACTTTTAGAGAACTAGAGGAAAGAGTCAATATTGATGAAGTGAAAGAAATTATTTCTGATTTTAAGCTTTCAGGTATGGGTAACTTCTTTACATCTGATATCATTAAAAAATATACAGGAAGTTTTGAAAAAAACAGCTGTACACCGGCAGCTCATTCGTTCAATGCGAATTTTGGGAAACTACTAAAGCAGGATGAGGGCTATTTTAGAATCAAGGAGATTCGTAAATCGGCTTCAACAAAAGATGATAGTGGTGAATCCACACATTCTTCTGAGGAGAGCTTTCAATAATATTTTCTTTATTGTATATTCATATTTGCATAACGATTGATTTTGAGAAATTAGTTGCCAGGTTGTCTGCTTATTTTAATGCACTTCTGAACATGAATTTATAGGTAGCGGTAAATGAAGCACAATGTCAATATCCATGAATTTATTAACCAGGGTTCATTAGGGTCACATGAGACGTTTGTTCCAAGATTCAGTTGGTTAAAAAAAGGTTATAATCTCTTAAATGAAAACGGACATATATTTCAGGATCCCGATGCCATTGAGAAATTGGGAGTCGGAAAAAACATGGTTCGTTCGATACGGTTCTGGTGTCTGGCATTTAAAATTGCAGAAATTGATCCCAACACTTCCGGCACAGTTCGACCAACCAATTTAGGTCAATCATTATTAGATGATGATGGGTGGGATCCGTATTTGGAAGATTTAGCAAGCTTGTGGTTACTACACTGGCAACTATTCGTTCCTCCACTAAGTTTTGTTTCTGTGCCTTTGGCATTTAATTTTTGTTCATTACCAGAATTTTCCACTCAAGATTTTGGTGCCTCGCTTGTACAAAACACTCTTAAGTACGATAAACTGGCAAAACTATCTGATAGCTCGAAAATGAAGGATGCATCAAGTATCATTCGAACATATATAAATACCAATGAAAAAACGGAGATCAGAAGTCAGTTCGAAGATTTACAACTAATCACCGGGTTGGATCATAACAACAGTTATTGTTTTAACCTGGAACAGAAAAGCACATTACCACCGATTCTATTTTTGGCGGCCTGTTTATCATATTTATTTTACTATTATCAGTACCAGAATAGTATTTCCTTAAGCCGTCTTGTATACGATATCAACTCACCAGGTGTTGCATTTAAATTGTCGGAGACAGATTGTGGGAATTTACTTGAATCAGCAATGGGTGCCATTGAAAATATAAGCTTTATTGAAAGTACTGGTATTCGTCAACTTCAATTCCATGGAGAACCACAAGAACTCTATTGGAAATGTATTCAGGCTTATTACGGAGATTCAAAGCAATGAAATTGTCAAGCGTTGTTAAAATAAACTATCGTGCAGCGCGATCGGTAAATTTAGAACGGGATCAAAACGATATTGATCGTTTAAAAAATTATCAACTGACCCAACAAGGTACTAAAATAATCAAAAGATTTGTGGAATCTCTTGAAGGTGAACCAGTTAATGCGTGGAGTTTAACTGGCCTTTATGGGATGGGTAAATCATCATTCGCCAATTTTTTATTGAATTTGTGTAAACCGAAAAATGATATCAACCATATAACTGCAGTAAATCAGTTAAAAAAGAAGGATGGGTACCTTGCTATTAAATATGTTGAGGTATTGGCGGCATTCGGCTCAAACGCACCGCTTTTTCCGATTTTTGTCACTGCAAAATATGAGTCTCTAAATTCTGCATTACTGTCAGGCCTATCGCAGGCACTTGATTTAGAGATAAAACATCCGCAATTTAAGGAAATCCAAAATCAGATTGATTCATCATTGCATACAGGAAAAGTGAAATCAACTGAAGTACTTACAGTTTATAAAAGAGTACAAAATATCATAGAAAAACCAATAGTACTCATTATTGATGAATTTGGAAAAATTTTAGAGTATCAGTCTCACAGACCAAAAGAAGGTGATATCTTTGCCATTCAATTATTGGCAGAATCCCATAATACCTACATCTGGCTGTGTTTACATCAAAGTTTCGACGAATATGCGATGACTCTTTCTAATAAATTAAGGAATGTGTAACAAATGAATAATTTTATAGTACATCCAAATACATATTTAAAATATAGCATAGGTTTTTCTTAGAATAATTATGGAGGACAAAAAAATATTACCTTCAGATTTACATCTGCCAATAAATTTACTTGCGTCGGTTTTTAATAGAACGACTGCGACCTATAAATATTACTGGTTTTTGTCGATTCTGGAACTTGTAGCTCAGACACCCAACAGATTAATCTTTCCAATCAGATCAATATTAAGCCGAATGATCGGCAATGTTTGGTATCCTGTCCATTATTATAGAATATCTTTTGGACTTGCTGACCTGTTAAGATATAATACAATAGAAATCCAAAAGCAAACCAAGCTACCCATTGATGAAGATAAGGAAAAACTATACCAGAATCTTATAAATAATACTGATCACTATGTTGTGAATTTAATAATGCATTTCGGTAAATATGTTCCATTTCGGTTTCTAAGTCCCTGGTTTCCCGGGGCAAATAACAGAGAGGTTGTTAATTTTTCATCAGATTTTAAAAACTGCTGTTTGTATAAAGTTGATATTCAGAAAGATCAAATACAAATTAATCCTAATTGGTCTGAATATCTTGTCTCGAACAACAGAATACTAAGAGATTTCTGTTATTGGAACCTTATACTTTATCTACAGGCAAAAAATCCTAATGTCCCTGATATTGCCAACAAACTGATAAAACCAGTAAGTCGGGAAAGCATGACACGTCAGCGCCGTTTTTGGGATACAGTATTTATGAACAGTGAATCCCCACGGTGTATTTATACAGGCAAACCGCTGTTGATTTCAGATTATGTACTGGAGCATTTCATTCCTTGGAGTTTTGTATCACATAATCTGATTTGGAATCTTGTTCCGGTGACGCAGACCGTGAACAGTTCAAAAAGTAACCGACTACCGCAGATTGACCGCTTTCTTGAGCCGTTTGTCAACGTTCAGAAACGGGCAGTTCAGACGGTATATCGATTACGTCCGCGGGATAAGATATTAGAGGATTATTTGGTCTTGGGAGAATCCATTCCAAAGATATTAACTTTGTCAATGCTGGAATTTCGAGAGAGGTACCGAAAATTGTTAACGCCACTTGTACAGATTGCTGAAAATATGGGTTATGAATACTGGAGAGTGTGAATAATGATGAAGAAACCTATAAACCATTCCCATCTGACCGCAAAGCAGCGAATGTCGCTGTCGTTTCCGGTTCGATGGCTATGGCAAAATGGTTTATTAAAAGGCCGAATACTGGACTTCGGATGTGGGTTTGGCTCTGACGTGAAATTATTGTATGAAAAGGACATGGATATTTGCGGTTATGATAAACATTTTTTTCCAGAAAAACCGAAAGGCAGATTTGATACCATCATTTGCAGTTATGTACTGAATGTTTTACAACCTGATGAACAGCCATATGTTTTGATGGACATTTGTGAAATGCTGAATAAATCGGGCATTGCTTACTACGTTGTGCGCCGGGATATCCTGTACGAGGGTTTCCGAATGCATAAAATTCACAAGCAGACAACCTATCAATGTAATGTACTTCTGCCATTTAAAAGTCTTTTTATAAATAAATTTTGTGAAATTTATGAATATCGACATTACAATGTCGTTAAGAATAATAATTCGGATTGTCCCTTTTGCTGTCCTGATGGTGAAATGGGATTGATTACAGAGACGGCAAGGACGTTCGCTGTTTTTGATAAATATCCAGTTAGTTTGGGCCACGGGCTTGTTATTCCTAAGCGGCATGTGTCAGATTATTTTGAATTGTCGGTTTGTGAACAGAGGGCGTGCTGGATTGTGGTGAACCGGGTAAAAGAAATTCTTACGCAGGAGCATCAGCCGGATGGGTTTAATGTTGGAGTCAATGTCGGAAATGCCAGCGGGCAGACTGTCCCACATGTGCATATTCATGTGATTCCCCGATATAATTATGATGTATGTGATCCCACTGGTGGAGTGCGGAATGTGATTCCAGAGAAAGGGAATTATTTAATCATTAGTTAAAACAATTTCCAAAATAACTGATTATAAACACAATATTACTTAACATATAAGATGAAGAAATTAATACCTTTTTTGTGATTGTCTTTTTGGCCATATTGATAAGCAAGAAAGTGCAAAATACGGCAATCATTTACTTAATTATAAGTCCAAAATTAAAGATCAAATTGATCAAGTTTCCAATCGATTAATTGTGGAAAGACATTACATAAGTTTTAGTGATATTCAACTTCAATCAGTGAGAATAAAAGATGCGACAAAATCCATTTTCTCACAATTATATACATCACCAATTTCTTTCCCGTTCGATGGATTTCATACATCAAAAGGGAATGCTGCTGCAGATTGTAAACTTTTTATTGTAAACCTTATAAAAGGACAATTTAGTCATAGCTGGTATACATCTCAACATATTAGGATGAAAAACCGTGCAGATACTGTTTTAAGTAAGAAATGGAAAGTATTATCTCGTGATGGTTCGGTTGCGTTTAAACCACAAAATGAATTAATAAGTTCAATTGTAAGTGATATAGAAACACAAATAAAATCTGGAAAAAACATAAATCTTGCAGATTTATTTTCCCAATACTGTCTTCCTCCGTATACAGGAAATATTGCCTCAATTGGATTAATATTGGGAGTTTATTGCGCCCCTAGACATGAATCTTTATCTATCATATTCAATGGTCAATTAATAACATTATCTCAATGGCTTAAAGAAGCATTTAAGGGAAATTATCTCGATTTAGAAGTATTAAAAAAATCACATCTTCACCAATTAATTGAAGGACCAAGTGATGGGTGGAAATACCTTTTAGAGGAGTGGAAAAAAGTTACTACTCATGTTGAGATTGTGAATTATTTTCATAAATCAAAAGCACTCGAATTAACAAATCCTGTTCCTAGTAGTCTATTTTATTTGTTGGAAAGTTTACGGAAAGATGCAGAATATTCAGAAAACACTCTTAATAATTTAAAAATTGTCGAAGTTCAACACACTGAAAAATTAGAGAAGGGAATTAGTGATAAGGATATTTGTAATATTAGTTGGGCAGGTGCAGATTTTGTAAAATTAAAGCTGAAGTTGCAGGCAAAGCTTGAGAAATGGACAGAAGAACAAATCCATAAATATGATAATGATATTGAAAAGGCACGATTAAATATAATGGATTTATTTCCATTGTGGTTAAAAAACATAAAACCCTTTGGCACCAATCCAAGCGATTTATCTCAATTTGATTATAAAATGGCAAAAGTAATTGAAAATCTTGAAAAATTGGATATGGAATCTGAAAAAAATGAATTGCAAATCCAAAAGGATAAAATTGTAAAGGGGTATCAGCGTTATCAGGCATTGCATGGCTTACTTGAAGAAACAGGAGCCTGGCTTAAAAGACACGAATCCGGAGTTCCAATATCAAGAATTATTGAATTAACAATGTTAATAGAAGAAATAAATCAATATGAATCGAAGTTAAATGAATATAAAATATTAGTTAAATCTGAGGATATCGATAATGCCTTGAGCAGGTTTTCCAAACTTAAAGAGCAATATTTGACTAGAAAACAGGATTTTATGAGTCAGGCCAGCAAAATATATGATGATAATTTTATTATTAAAAACGGGCTCGCTATCGCAGTAGAAACAATAGAATCACTAAAAATTACTTTCCAAGGATCTGACCAAGATTCCGAAGATTTTGAAGACTTCTTAACCGAATTAGGCCATATCAAAGATTTGCTTTCACTCATAGATAGCTTACAATTAAGCTGGAAGGATTTTGATACTAAAATAAAAGTGTTCATTGATAAAAATAAACTAGCCTGGGAAAACAAAGATATTCCATGGTCACTTGAAGAGATTATTAATAGTGAAAAACAATCAATCATTCAAAAAAGAAATAAACAAAGTAAATTATGGAAAAATGAATTAATTAAAGAATCCAAGTTACTTGAGGAATTAAATACTAGCCAATTGAACAATTTATTGGATAAAATAAATACTCTACCGCCATATGTTACTAATGACGATGGTGACGAATTAAAGGCTTTGAGACCGAAAGTGGTTGAAATGCTAAATACTAAAAAGGTAGATTGGCTACTTGAAGTATTTAGTGGATTGTCTAAAGATATACAAAAAACTGTTTATAAGAAATTAAGTGATATGATTAAATAAATTGTTATAGACAATGCACACATCAAAACACCAACCTGAAACCTGCCCGGACTGTGGTTCAGATAAAATCGCACTTCAATAGGAATTGTGCTTTATCAGATTTATATCGAATGAATGAAAAGAAGCAGTCATCTCGTTGATGCTAAAAATAATTGTATAGTATGTTGAATGAAATTATTGACATCTGTTAGTAATATAAATTGATTCGTCTGGAGAAGAGGCCACTCAATCTTTTTTTAATCAGTAAGTGCAAGTTATAATAATTAAATTAATTGAAAGGAATTGCTATGACTAAAAAAGTACTTGAATTATGTTTATCACTTTTTTTGGTAGTATGTTGTGTTTCGTTATTAATAATATCATTATCTTTAAAATCAATGTTAGATTCTCAAAGGGATCTTGCAGAACTGACTCAAGTACAGCAAACTCAGCTAAGTACTGCAATATTAGAGGGAAAACAAATTATTAGTGAATTGGGATATGTTTGTGCTGTTTTTGCAATGACTGAGGGTGATATTGTTCCTCCATCCGAGGCAAATAAAAATATCGAAAAATCTATAACTCGAATCAAATCATATTCAGAAAGATTGGGAAACCTTGTAGAATATTTAAATGATTATAGAATAGACCAACAAGTTGGATATTAATATTTAGTAATTATCGAAAGAGTTACTATTTTAAATATGGGCAAGATATTTTGTTATTCAGGTTTTAAAAAAAGAAAAATTAGTTGTGATTAGCCAGAAGAAAGCACTTCGGGGAAATGTAGAGGATACCGAATGAATTCACGGTGGGCTATATAAACGTTAGGGCGGAGTTATTACGATA
>JAFGOZ010000214.1 GCA_016926235.1 Bacteroidales bacterium
ATGCAGGGTACAGGGCAACAGTGGGGGGGACAGAGCGATTATGGTTTCGGTTTCTTATTCTGCATTGAACCAATGGATGAAAAAGAGTGCTTTGTACTGAATGTCTGGTCGAAAGGTATCAACGACAATAAAAAACGTCCGGTATGGGTATGGATACACGGTGGTGGCTACAGTAATGGCTCAGGTAATCAACTTCCTTTCTTTGACGGACGAGCAATGGCAGAAAAGGGTGATATAGTTGTTGTTACAGTCAATCACAGACTCAATATTCTTGGGTACCTCGACCTGAGAGGTCTTGGTGGAAAATACTCGGAATCTGTAAACCTGGGAATGCAGGACCTGGTTTTTGCACTTCAGTGGGTTCATGACAATATCGCCAACTTCGGAGGCGATCCAAATAGCGTTACAATTGATGGACAATCGGGAGGCGGAGGAAAAGTTTCAACTCTCATGGCAATGCCTTCGGCTGCCGGATTGTTCCACAGAGCTATAGTACAGAGTGGTTCTACACTTACTCTCGGTAACGGAGATAACAGCAAAGAATACGGTCTTGCTTTTGTAAAAGCTCTGGGACTTAAACCGGAAGAAGCCGACTCATTGAATAAGTTTACCTACGAACAACTTGTTGCTGCAGGACAAGGTGCTTCAGCAACACTGAGAGAACTGGGACATACAATAACAAGAGGTGGCTCAGCACCGTGTGTTGATGGCAAATATATCGTTCAGAACCCATTCGATCCAACTCCTACAGAATTTTCAAAGGATGTCCCAATGCTTATAGGTTCAAACCTTCACGAATTTGGATATAACAACCGTGCAATTATTACTCCGCAGACTATGGATCAGGTGATCGCGACTCTCACCCAACGCTATGGTGATGAAAACGCCGAGAAATATGTTGCGGCATACAAAGAAGCATACCCGAATGACGATCAACCACAACATATCCTTGCCACCAACATACGAACTTCAGTACTAAAACAGGCCGAAGTGAAAGACGCACAGGGTGGAGCTAAGGCTTATGTATACCTTTTTGAATGGCTATCACCTGTTAATGACGGCAGCCTTGGGGCCTGCCATGGAATGGAACTTCCATTTATGTTCAACAATATTGATTTGGGACGGACTATGAATGGTGGAGGAGCAGATGCATACAAGCTTGCTGACAAAATCAGCTCTGCATGGATAAGTTTTATTAAAACAGGGAACCCTAACTGTAAAGAATTACCGGAATGGGCACCCTATGAACCATTAAATGGAACAACCATGATATTCAATAATAAATGTGAAGCAAAAAACAATTTTGACAAATCCCTCGTTGATCTTGCTTCAACATTACAGCCAGCACCAAGAAGATAATTAGGTAGTATAGAATAGGTTGTGTAAACGCTAACTCTGATGTGGTCAATTTACTCCGGCTAAATGTGGTCAAACTGTCGGTTCTTGTATATTGTGCTGGTTTCTTTTAGTTTGCCGCCGGCTACAAATTCACCTCCAGGATACGTGTTTAATGTTGTCCATTCGGCATCGGTTGCTACGTGCCAGCCTGTGAGCCATATGTTGCCTGACTTCATGGTATACCAGTTGTAGTATAATACTACCCTGAATTAAGACCACTGATTAAGTGTAAATTTAATAACTTTAAACCAGTGTATTGTGAAAGCAAAAAGACAAAAACATTGTGGAGCCTTTAAGGTTCTGAACTTAAATACAACTCAGCTACAAATATTGCATCCGGAAAAGTATGGGTAATTATGTATGCAAACGAAGATGTGGAGCTAAATTATCCATTTAATGTTACCTTGAGTTCAAAATTTAAATGGATGAAAATTAATCCCACCGCAAACCGGATAAGTCAAAATGAATGACGATAATAAACTATAACTAGTCAATCAATGCCTGATATACTAATGCTCTCAATTTACCGTGGTCGTCAAGTCCATTTGCTGGTATTAGTTGCGTAAAATATACAACCACGAGCTCTTCTTCAGGATCTACCCAATAAATAGAGTGATAGGCTCCACTCCAACCATATTCTCCTTTTGAGCCCAATACACCTCTTGATCCTAAATCTTCTACAGTTGAAAAGCCCAAACCAAAACCAATACCCTTTTGTTGATAAGGAACCTCCCCCAGGTGATTGACTGTCATTAGTTCTACGGTTTTAGGGGATATTATTCGCTTCCCATTGAATTCTCCTTTATTTAACATCATTTGCAGGAACTTAGCGTAATCTAATGCAGTACTTAGATAGCCTGCGCCACCCGAAAAACTAACTCGGGGCCCATCCACATAAGCACCCTGGCCGACCATCCGTCCCGGATCCGCGGCCCTTTTTAGACCATTTTCAGTTGCAGAATAAACTACCGTCAAACGCGCTCTTTTGTTTTCCGGAAGATAAAAGTGGGTATTATCCATGCCTAGAGGATCAAGTATGTGAGTTTTAAGAAATGTATTTAATGTTTCGCCTGATATAACTTCTATTAATGCCCCAAGAATATCAACACTGTAGCCATATACAAATTTTTCTCCTGGTTGCGCCTCAAAAGGTAAACCAGCCATTCTTTTTACTGTCGCTTGTATGGGTTCATCCCGGTCTGCAAAATACCAGCCTTGTATATTTGCTTTCTTCCAAAGATCACTGGCTATCTTTTCTCCGTATCCAATTCCTGCAGTATGTGTAAGTAAATCACGAATTGTGACGGGTCGATTAGCTTTTACAATTTCATATTCACCACCCTCCTTTGGCACTGCTACAGTAGTTTCTTTAAATTCAGGTATATATTTCCCTAAAGGATCAGTAATTAACAATTTACCCTGCTCCTGAAGTATCATTATTCCAACACTTACAATTGCCTTGGTCTGTGAAGCAATTCGAAAAATGGAATTCTCTTCCATAGGAATATTGTTTTCCATATCGCTTTTCCCGAAAGGTTTTAAATAAGCGATCTGACCTTTCCTTGCTACCAATACTACAGCACCGGATAATTCACCATTGTCAACATATTCTTGAAATGTTTTTGTTAAAAATTCTAACCTTTCAGAAGACATGCCTACACTGTCAGCGGGTACTTTTATAAGTTCCTGAGCATATAAATTGAAATGCATGATAAAAGCCAAAAACAACATTATGGGCTTAATTGAATGTCTTGATTTCATAATAATTGATTTTTTAAAATGTAATTAGTTCATTATTAAACTGGATTTATAGATGACCCCAAAGGTTTGGCAGAATGCGGAGGCCGGGATTTCGAAACTCCAACCATTCAAACTGTTCCTATTTTGAGTAAAAGTACAAAAGTTTAAATCATGCACAATCCCCCGGCTTATAAATGACGTGTTGTGCGCTGAGCTTTTTATCCTCACAATTCCATAAATTAAAAATTTAATTCCCACTACAAAGTAAGAATCAGATACCGGATGGGAATCCGATGGGAATGGCAGTAATGAGAGTGGCTTTAGTGCTCTTCCGGGAGGATCCCGTGGAACTGACGAGTCGGTCGGTGGGATCGGTATTTACTGCAATTTCTGGACATCCTCGCCAACTGTCAGTTCGACGGCATGGAACAGATTTGTAAGCTATAATAACGATGGAATATCGCGGTATGGGTGGTTTAAAAATCCGGGGTTTTCAGTTCGTTGTATGAAAGATGATCCTTAAATCACCTGGTTTTACTTTAAATAAACGCCTACCTGGTACTTATATGAGCAAATGATGTAAATCAATAATAAAGTAAG
>JAFGOZ010000019.1 GCA_016926235.1 Bacteroidales bacterium
ATAGTTGTAACCGGAGGGTCTAAATCTCCGCAGGGAACCAAGGGGGCATGGATCGTTAAAAACAGTTGGGGAAAATATTGGGGAAATCAAGGTTACTATTACTTATCTTACTATGATGAGGCAGCCCTTAGCGAAGTTTTATATTTTCCTGTTGTTAATGATACTTCAAAGATAGAAACCCTTTATATGTATGATCATTTGTCGGCTACTTCTTCTTATTATTCCAAGGGAAAAGAAACAGGTTACGGACTGACAAAATTTTATACTCCTGTCAAACAATACCTTACGAAGGCCGGTACTTTTATTAATTCTTACGGAACAATAGTGGATATTGAAATATACGATCATTTTACTGATACAGTATTGTCTGGCCTGTTAGCAAAAAAACAGGGTATTGTATGCGGATATCCCGGATATTATACGTTCGACATTTCTGCACCGGTTGAGGGAGATTTCTATGTAAAGGTAAAATATTATACCCCCGGTTACAATTATCCTATTCCAATAGAAACTGAAATAGAGGGATATTCAAAACCGGTTATTGAGGATCCGGGGATAAACTGGATTAGCAATGATGGTGAAAAGTGGGAAGAGATAGGTTTGAATATTGAAGATAAGGAAATGGACCTGACCATTCGTGCCTATACAGTGACTGAAAACAAGGTAAGGGCTGAATTCTCTGTGCTTTCTGAAGAAAACTGTTATTCTGATACTGTGATATTTCTTGATAATGCTACAGGAATCATTGATTCTGTTCGCTGGTATTTTGGAGAGGGGGCAAATCCTGCGACTTCTGTAGCGAGAGGCACACAAAAAATAATTTATAATGAAGCCGGGATAAAAACCGCAAATCTCATGGTTTATGGCCTGGGCTCGTCAGACAGGCTAATTTCCAAGGTGAAGGTGGTAAACAGCCTATCAACCGAGATACTCACCAATCAGGAATCAATCAGTTTTGGTGATTCAACCATTTTAACTGCATATGCAGATGCGGACAGCTTTTTATGGTCGCCAACAACAGTGCTGGGGACAAACTATTCAAACCAGGTTGTTTACAAGCCCGACAGCATTGGTGTTCATACCATTTCGGTAACAACCTTCAAAGGTGAGTGCACAGGTTATGATCAGATAAATATAACAGCCAATAAAAATCCCGATAATGATGATGTATGCAATGCAATAGAACTGCATGCCGGGATGAACGGTCCCTTTAATAACATTCATGCAACTGTTGAGGATGAAGAACCAGCTCCGGTTGAAGGTGATTGTAATACCCCGCTTGAATGGTGCGAGGAGGGAGGGTTGCAGAACAGCGTTTGGTTTAAATTCAAGGCTCCTGACTGGAGTGTTTATACCTTTATAACGGAAGGTTTTGATACACAGATTGCAATTTATGAAGCAAGAACCTGCGACAGTATACTTACGAAGAATCAAACCTTAATTGCCGCCAATGATGATTTCTTTGAGGCAGATAAGAAATATGCTGCAGCAATAGTTGGCTTTCAGGGCATGGTGAAAGATTCTGTATACTGGGTGCAGGTTGACGGAAGCGCCGGAGGTGAAGAAGGAGAGTTTTATATTAATGTCGTCGAAAGCACAACCGGTCTGATTGAGGATATGGTCTTAAATGCAAATATGATTTATCCTGTACCTTCAAAAGGAGAATTGAATATTCGTTTAAAATCTGAATTTCATAACAAACAGGTATGTTTCGAAATATACGATTTAAATGGCAGAAAAGTATTTTCGAAAGAAATTGAGAACTATACCTTTGGTGAAACATACTACATCAACCTTAATGAAATTGGGCACAATGGTGTTTATTTCTTCAAGGCATATTCAGATGACCGTTCAAGCTGGTTTGTGGATAAGTTTTTGTTGATTAGTGAATAGAGAATAATATTTACATTTTGAGAGCACGTAAAAACAAATAAAAATTTTTCCGACGAAAGAGTAATATCATTTAGAGAAAGAATATTTAACTGAATTCGATTACAGCTTTTTCTTTATAATCCCGACTTTTAATGATACGGTGGGAATAGAATTCGGCTCCCCGCCTGTCTTAAAAGTGATGCGGACAGGCGCTTAGGTTGACAAAGGTGTCAGCTAACGATTAAAAGTGGTTTAGCACTTTTGATGTCTAAGAATAACAATCAATGAAATGTTTTAACCTGATAGCACTATATTTTAGATTTGCAATGCATTGGCATAAAAAAAGCGGCCTTTATATGGCCGCTTTCTTTTTAAGTCCATTAATGGTTAATTAACTTTCTTATTTAGCTTATTTACCGGAATCTTACTTTGTAAGTTATTAGGTTCCATAATACCGCCGGCATCTTTCCAAAGAGTATATTGCGGGCTTCCGCCAAAACATCCGATAGAAACACACCAGCTCGAAACTGTAAATTCCAGTTGCATTTCGCAGGTGTTCACAATTCCACCAACGATAGGTTCCATAAAGAGAGATCCATAGGCAGCAGGATACCCGATATCAGTAATGTCCTCAATAACCATCTGTTCTTCATCCATAACGAGTTTCAGGTTTTTGGGGTTTATTTCCATTTTGGTAACACTAATACCA
>JAFGOZ010000020.1 GCA_016926235.1 Bacteroidales bacterium
ACTAAAAATTTATACCTTGACAGCTTCATACCTGGACAAAAAAAGCACATGCCCTAAGAGCTATCACGGACGGCAGAAACAAAACCGTACCCTCCTTTTCCGACCTAAAGACATCTGCCAAAAAAAAATGATTGGTGATTCGGCCGGAATGCGTCGGGCAACACAAGCTCCCTTTATTGCCAGGCCGTCAGGCAAAATTTGCAGCATCCCAGCCCTGTTAACAATTTCTTAGTAATCCTATTAAAAATACTACCATGATTTGCAGAATTTGGCACGGTTACACAACAAATGAAAATGCTGACAAATACGAAAAACTCCTTAATGAAGAGATCTTCGTCGGAATAAAGAACAGAGCCATTGCAGGATATAAAGGAATTCAATTGCTTCGCAGACAAATTGAAGATGAGACAGAATTCATAACAATAATGTGGTTTGATTCAATTGACTCAGTTATTGAATTTGCCGGTAAAAATTATAAAAACGCAGTGGTTCCGGAAAAAGCTCAAATGGTACTATTAAGATTTGATAAACAATCTCAGCATTATGAGGTAAAAACTCAGGATTTTAAGTAGATTCATATCAAATTATAATCTTAACTACCATGAATCCTATACCTGTATATTTTGATTTCATAAATAGGACAGCAATAGTTGTAAAGCCAAAGAAATCTTTCTTCGACTGGCTAAAAAAAATTGATCCTGACGATGATCCATTTCAAGACTATATGAATGATTCGGATGTATATCTTCTGCCAAACTTTGAAGATTTTGAGGATATGGAAAAATGGTTAAGTAAAAATTTTGACCAGATATTCTGTGATCAGATGAACCATTGGTATACAGATGAAGATCTCTGGATTCAGAAACGGACGTTCAAACTCTTTAACGAATGGTTTGAATATTCAATGCATACCATGATCTGGGATACATTGGACAAACCTGTCTGCAAAAAATGATAAATAAAATACTTTGCCTAAAAGGATGGTATAATTAATAGGCTCCACGCTGTACGGGGCAGGCTGTCATGAATTTTACCGCCGTGCCAATTTGGGACATTTTCGGCTCCAGAAGGAAATTTTTCTATTTTTCCAGGTTGTAAGGCTCAGGAGTGCTGGATGTTAATAGACATTCATCAATCTTCATTCATAACTTTAATAAAACTTAATATTAACTGTAAATGAAAATTGTTTTCAAGTTCAAATTCTTGACTTTTATCATTGGGTTTGTTTTTACAGTGAATACTGTTTTAGCACAGGGCTCTGCAATTATTGACGATTCCATTTTTTCAAATGTTCTAAACGAACAACGAAAAATAAAGATTTATCTCCCTGAAGAATACAGGCAGGATTCAAATACAAAATTTGATGTTGTATATCTAGTCGACGGTGAAATACACTTCAATGATTTTCTGTTTATCTATAAGTTTGCAAAAAATGAAAATTTTCTTCCTCCACTTATTTTAATCGCAGTGCCAAATAAATACACCAGTGATGGTAATATGCGTGACCGTGATTTTTTACCTGAGAAAACAGCAGACAATTTGAAGGCAGGTGGAGCCGATAATTTCATTGCTTTTCTTAAAAATGAACTTATACCATATATCAATAAAAAGCTACCTGCCAGTGGGGATAACAGTTTGTTTGGTCATTCTTTGGGTGGATTTTTTACGATGTATGTCCTACTTAAAGAGCCTGGTTTATTTGCAAATTACTATTGTTCAGATCCAGCTTTCCCATGGAATAACAGAAGGATAATATCAATGGCAGAAAATACTTTTAGAAGTCTTAAAGAACTTAACAATACTCTGTGGATAATTGGTGTTGAAGAAACCTACAAAAATGTGGGGATAGCTAAGATGGATACTATTTTAGGCGCAATGGCTCCTATTGGGCTTAATTGGAAAACTTCCATTTATCAGAAAGAAACCCACATGTCTGTCCGACTTAAAGGTATTTACGATGGTTTAAAAAACACCTATGATGGTTACAACTCAAAGAAAATGGTAGAATTTCACCCTAACAACGGATCACTTCTCGAGGGAAAACCAGCACCAGTATTTCTAAACGGCAGCTTTCCTGACGTGTATTACACTATCGATGGATCAGAACCTGAGGCATCTTCGAAACCAGCTCCACAAATGATCGAAATTACTGCTCCGGCTAAGCTGAAAGTGAAATGGCTGGGACAAAATAAAAAATACATCATGACTTCAGAAGGTAATTTTGAGCTAAGTAAAGAATGGCCGGCTCTTCAAAATGTACAAGATATTAAAGCCGGTGCTGTACGTTACTCTTATTATGAAGGGAAATGGGAAACGTTACCTGATTTCACTAAATTGAAAGCGGTTAAAACAGGTTATACCGACAGTTCGTTTAGCTTAGCAGACCTTCCCGCCAAATCGAATTTTGCATGTGTATTCGAAGGATTTCTAAAGATAGACAAAGAGGGATATTATAGTTTTGCTCTTTGTTCCAGTGATGGATCGAAGTTTTTTATTAGTGGCCGTGAGATCATCAATAACGATGGACTCCATGGAAGTGATTGGTATAAGTCATATGTAGTCCCATTGCAAAAAGGTTTCTACCCTGCCAGGATTGAATATTTCCAGAGAGAAGGCAGTCGTCATTTGGATCTGTTATACATATCACCAATAACGAATGAGACTGTAAATGTGACATTTAAGATGATGTATTATAAATAATCACAAAATTCATTGTTCTATTTCAGGGTCGATTCTTAGATTGATTGTTTGATCAGCAAAGCAGACTTAAAGAGATTGATTCGATAGAGAATATCACGACCAAGACAGTTTAAACCAGTCCTACAC
>JAFGOZ010000215.1 GCA_016926235.1 Bacteroidales bacterium
AATAGTAAAATTATGTACCTTCGCAATCATACCACCTTCCCTGGCCATTGCGGAAACTGCAGCTAAACCTACACCACAATATTCGGCTACAACTCTCGATGGGGCTCGAAATTGAACAACTGCACTATACACAAAAATTTTACGCGCATCAGATCCAATACCACCACGACAACGTCGTTTTAAAGTTTCGATCGGCACCTGAAACTTTAGAGCTACCTTTTCTGCAATCAAATTCAGATCACGTCCTTCTTTTTCGAATCGGCTGATTCTTAACCGTGCATCCTCAGCATGGGCTTAAAACGCTCTTTACATAATCGTCATCACCTATTACCCAGCAACCTGCTTGTCGCCCCAATTCTTTTCCATTATTGCTATCGCGTACCAATTTTACCAATACATCAGTATTTTCTTCTTTACCAAGACCGTCCTGGAGAAATTTCCGGTAAGCAATTCGAGCATTTTTATTATCATTACCAAATCGTCTAAGCACTGTTTCACTATCCTGAAACAATCGTTTTTTCCTTCCCATAAGTACACTGTGCCCGGACCACGGATAGCTATTCAATGCATCAAAACCTTTACATACTCCCGCCCGAATCGGGTTAAGATGAACATATCGTACTAATTCTTCTATGTAGTTCTGGTCCTGTGTTACAATTGATTTGTATCGGTCTCGAAATAACGGTCCATCACGTCTGTACTTCTTTTTATGATATCGTGCATAACTAGTATTGAGCGGCTTCATAAGCCCCCACAAATCCTGATCACTCGCCCTGACAACAAGATGATAACGATTAGACATCAATACCCAGGCGTAACAACGATAATCTACAAGATCAAGATATTTCCCAAATAAAGATAGAAATACCGAACGATCCTCATCATCATTAAACAGGACTTCACTGGCCAGACTTCTGGCCATGATATGAACAACTGTTCCTGTTACATTTAATCGTGCTTTTCTTGGCATAGCTTAATTATATATTTTGACTCCGTCCCGAAATACGTAATTAATAAGATAAAACAAAAATCGACTGTCAAAGCTGTGAATTTTAATATACCGAAAAATCAATATCTACTTTCACGAATTAATGTTCTTATTATTAAATTCGGATCTACATTAAATTGGGAATGGACTTCAGATCGCAAAAAATCCAGCCCTACGAATTTATATCTAACAGTAAACAAATAACTCATTTTTTTTAATAAGGACATTTGCAATGCTGTATTTCCCGTAATAGCTCACTTTTTCAAAGAATCGATTTTTCTTATTACAGACTTACACTATTTTTTGAATATAAAAAGAGCCTGGTTCACGCTCCTGAGTAATCATAGGTGCAATTTTACGGAGTCTTTCGTAGTGAGAATGTGCAAGAAAATTCAATGCGCCAACAATTTTCCATGAGTTATTATTAGTAAGGAAAGCCTCAAGTAAATATTGTTCGTTCCAGAATTTAACTTCTCCTTCAAGCCATTCTTTTAAATACTCTCTTGGTGTGAATATGTCATGAATATGTACAATTACACCTTTGTTCAGAGTTGGTAATATTTGCAAATACTCATAAAGCACATCACCCTGAGGTCGTATTATATGAGAAGAATCAATAAATAATATGTCATTTTCCTTAAGCTGTGAAAAATAGGATATCTCGATATCCTCAACTTTTTTTCTAAATACTTTTACTTTTGTTTTTTCTAACCAGGGCATTTCATAGGGTTCTATACAAATATGATCACACACATACCCGGGATCTTCATCAAGATTTTTTTCTAAAGCTTTTAAGGCCATTAATGTAGAGAATCCACTACCAATTTCGATGATTTTCTTTGGCTTCACAGTCCGTAATAACTGGTACCAATATTCCGCATCGCCGGAGATGAATGATGTATTATTCCAATAAAATTCCAGTTCATTAACTTTTTCTGAAGGTATACCTTCTAACTCTTTGGCATACTTAAACTTTTCCAGCAGCGACAATTGTTCCACTTCGTTGAAATCAATACCAGGAAGAACTCGATCTTTTTTGTAATCAAGTATTGTCTTTCTAAAATCAAATTGGGGTTCATAATAATGATTTTGTATTGGCATTACACCAACGTTCAACAATACATCTTTACATTTTGGAATTCTGCACAAATTTAGTGATCTTAGCTTTTTTAATAGTACTGCCGACAAAAAAACGATTGGTGATAAAACAATGTCCAGAAACGGCAAAAACTTATCGATACGATCTTTCATTTAATTTTCTTTCCATTATTAAAGTTAAACTTTCTATCCTAAACAAATTGTATATCATTCTCAGCATGACTTTATGAAAACTTAGTTTCACTGACAAAGCTTTATCTCCACAGTGTAATAAGATATATCACTAAAGTACCTATAGTTTTCTATTTATAATTTAGTACAATTCGTATCCTCTCAAAAAATACTGGTAACATTATTCACCCTGAATACATTGGTACATATCACCCTTTTTTACACGATATTGTGGGCACATGAAGATGAAAACACCATAAGTTGACAAGAGAGACTAGACAAGCACTATTCCCAAGTATTAAATTACTTTCATGGAATTAGAAAAAGATCTGTCCTGCTTATTTGAACTCACTGCCACAATACAAGATCCACAAATAAAGTCTGCTTTTACACTATTATTTAATGTTATTGAAGAGCTCAATTCCAAAAATAAAACGCTTATAGAAGAGAACCAACGATTACGTGATGAGGTAAACCGGTTAAAGGGCGAGCACGGAAAACCTGATATTAAATCCAACAACAGAGCAGGCTCAGGAAATATGGGTCTATCCGACTTTCCCAACCCCATAAGTCATTGATTTCTTTTGATAATTAGTAGTCATGGGTGTCCTTTAATATTTTAGAGT
>JAFGOZ010000216.1 GCA_016926235.1 Bacteroidales bacterium
ATTGCTGAAGACTTTGAACCATCTGTTACATATTCGTACAGTGGATATGCAAATTTTACTGAAATTCTTTCTGCGGACAGTGTGCAGTATATTATTGATTATGATACCCTTTCGATTCTGGATGCCAATCAGAAAATAATAACTATCCCCATTGACAATATCGAAAACCTTGATAATTCGATTGAATTCATTTCTGGTTTGCATTTTGAACCATCGGGAACTAAATTCTTACAACCGGTTCAAGTCACCGTTTTAATGAAGGACTCAATTCCTGAAGACTTTCTGGTATTCCATTGTAATGATCAGGGAGAAATTAATTTCATACCCTATATATCATATGGATTAACAACCAGTGGTTATTGCATTGTTTTCAATATCAATCACTTTAGCAGTGTTGGAATAGGAACAGGAGAAATTCCCACTACTGATCCTGCGGAACTTACAACTACTGACCAGTTTGTTTCTTATTGGGCTAAGTGCGTTGCGAACGATGTAGAAATAACGGAGGAATTCTTTGAAACATGGTATACTAACGTAATTGTTCCAATGATTAATAATATCAGCACTGTTGATCAATTAAAAGGTGCTCTTTCAGAATTTATGCAAATCCACAGAAAATTTGATTTGATGGGACCTGGTGGTTTATTTAGTGAGATCTCTTTCTATGATCAGGCAATGGGAATGTTCTCTGCCAAAATGATGAATATATGGAATGAATTAATCAATTTATATGATATTAAAGATAACTGTTTAAAAAGGGAATTGCTTGAAATTGCAGCAAAGTTGGTCAGATTGGGAGATTTAATATCAGGTTTATGCCAATTAGATTTAGATGATTTTGGTGATGGCGAGTTTTATAATCTGGCCACAAAAATAGAATTCGCTAAACCAATAAAGTATATGAAAATAAATGAATCTTATATAGTTGAATATACTTTAAAATGTATTTCTGGTAATCCCTTACCTGAGAAAATAACATGGTCCAGCAGCAAATCATCAGTTGCTACAATTAACTCTGAAGGTAAAATAGTTGCCCTTTCAGAAGGTGTTACAACTATTAAGGGTAAATTCTGTGATATAGAGAATACATTTAAAGTTGAGGTTGAGGGATTTAACTGTGAAGAAAACTACTGCAATTCTATCTATCAACCAGATCATCCTTGTTTTGATGGGACGTATATATGTACAGGGGCTCTTCCAAAACACGACCTTTGGTGGCCTGTTGGTTGTACATATTCTGAAGTTACAGACAGGATTACTGTTTTGATTGATTTGACAAGTGGTGGTTATTTCAAAAGCACCTGGACTAATGAAGGAGCTATATATGATCTGGTTGAGGAATGCATTCCTTACTATAACATAATTCCCAATACGATGTTTCATTATGAATATTATCTTAAGCCGTGGCTATCTTTTGGAATGAATTGTGAAGGGGTAAATAAACTTTCATTTCATTTGGGCGATATGCAAGGTGGATATTACAATTTTACACAAGTGGTTTATGATGATCATTTAATGTTTGATTTAATAAGGTATTTATCAACGCCAACTTATAGCGTTTATACCACTCGGTTATTTTGTACTCTCATAGATGAATAGGCTAATTAAATGTAATTTGATAAGCTTTAGAAGCAATACAAAATCGACCTTACCAGCAGTATTAACATTAAATGGCAAGTTTCCTGATTTGTTGAAGAATTTAGAACACCTGTTTAACAGAGAAGGAAATTGTTCAAGAACATTTATCCCGATCTGGTACCAGATAGTTCCTGATGGGGGGATCTGAATTAACCTGTATCTACTGAAAATCAAGAATTCCCCATTTGAATTTGTTTCCTCTCTTACCGTAGATTTCCATCTGGTTGTCCGATATCTGCCTGCACGATCCGGGACAAGTAAGGATTTCTGCCTCTCTTGCACTGAATAAGGCATTTTTACTGATATTCCCATCCCCACCAATCTCCGCACATACAACTACTGCATCGTTATTTTTTCTGAAGGCATATACATCATCAACAGTAGCTGTCAGGTTTCTAGGATTGTCATTATAGATCAGATAGATTTTATCCCGGACATATGCCGTAGCAAAGGAAGAATATATTCCTCCGTCGGCGGCTGTATGCTGTTTCTTGGGTATAATTTTAGCCCATTCAATAATGCCATCAGGATTACCCTTTATGGCAATAATGTTATCGTAATAAAAATTTGTCCAGCTGGACGTGTATGTTGTTACTGTTGTGGTATAGTATGTCCCCCACTGTGTGGAGTGACTTGAGGTCGAAGTAAAGGTTATGGACGTATTTATTTCAAATTGAGAATATTCCTCAGCTAAAAGTATTACACTACCATCTTCCATTAAATGAAGATTATAGAGAATGATATTTTTTATTTCTTTCCCCTTTTCAGCCTTATCTGCACTCATAAAATTAGACAGAAAATCCCGGTCAAACTCCAGGTAGTTTTCAAGTTTAATTTGAGGTGAGTTAGGATCCAATGTTATATAAAAAGCTCCTGCAATTGTATTTGTTTTAAGTAAACTGTATTCATCAGAATAAAAACCAGCACAGATAATGTCCTCGTTTGATCTGTATGTGAAGCGCATATCTGTTATAAGTTTATCGCCCAGTGAGACTTTGTATTCACTATATTTCTCCCCCTGATTCGAAAATTCAAAAAAATGATATGTATAATTGGGCTTCCCTTGTCTGACTTTTATGTTTTTATCCTCATAAATAGATGCCATCACCCTGATTGTTTCGTTACGGTCAATATCATAATCCTCCAGCCTGAATAAATTCTTGTCATACTCAAGCCCTTGAAAATGCTTCCATTGAAGATTAAATTCCTTATCAAAAACATTAATACATATAACCGTGCCATCAGTAAGCAAATCCGGGGCTATATTCACTACATATATTTTGTCATTTGCTTCTCTAAGGTAGAATTGATTTTGAAATTGAAAAGGTTGCCATTTATAAGGTGCTTCAACTTTAGTCTGGAAATTCTTGCTAACTGTCAGGCTTACTGGATCGATGTCCTGAATACAAAGAGAATTTATTCTGTTACTTATCTTGAAACGGTAAGTTAAAAGATACATCTTACCCTCGTTAAAAAAGATACCACCAAAAAATTGAGTGCCTCCTTCATTCTTGATTCTGAATTTCCTGGATTTTAACAAAATGCCATTTTGGTCATAATGTTCAATAAACCTCCTGGTAATAGCACCGGATATTTCCCTTAGAGAATACATCCCGCCATTCCCATCATGACCAATAAGATAACTCTGCTCTCTTTTATTTGTAGCGATTTTCTGTTCCGGTCCCCATATTACATTAACCTTTTGTGCCTGGCTGTTTGCATTGCTGAATATGATAAAACCAATCAGCAAGAAAGTAATTATACTTTTCATGATTATTCAGATCTAGTTTTTTGTCTGTATAAAACCTTGTGAGAAATGATGCAACTTCTGACTAATCCATTAGATTTTATCTATTTTGCCTTTATAGTAAAATAGAAACTGGTCCCCTCCCCTTCCTTCGATTCTGCCCAGATCTTCCCCCCGTTCTTTTCCACAAACTCCCTGCATAAGATCAGTCCCAGCCCGGTCCCCGTCTCGCCCTTCGTTCCCTTTGACTTGAACTTTACATCAATGCGGAACAGCCTCTGCAAATTCTCAGGCGATATACCGATCCCCTGATCTTTCACCTGAACCTCTATAATCCTATCCTGCTGACTCAAATCCTGCTCACCTACGAATACTTCAACAGTGCCTCCCTTATCTGTAAACTTGACCGCATTATTGATCAGATTCCTCAGTACCGTATTGATCATCTCACGATCACCATAAGCCTGGATATCCTCTGTCATATCCGCCTTCAGGATCACTCCTTTGGCCTCTGCATCCACTTTATGCAGATTTAAATTTACCCGGATCAGTTCGGTAAGGTTAAATGTGACCGGATGATACTCAATACGGCCGCTCTGTGCCCTCGACCAGGTCAAAAGATTCTCCAGCAGACTGTAAATGAATTCTGCCGATTTATGAATGCTCTGCAGGATCTTTATTTTTTCTTCTTCCTCCAGCTTATCATAATTCCCCGATATCATCTCACTCATGGAATACAGGTTGGAGAAAGGATTTTTCAGGTCATGCGCCAGGATAGAGAAAAAT
>JAFGOZ010000217.1 GCA_016926235.1 Bacteroidales bacterium
AACGGGACTTAGAAACATTTTCTAACACAATGTTTACCAATATGTCGTCCCTACGGGACTGTCCCGTTAGGGACAAAATATTGGTAGTAGCACAAAAATGACCTGCGGTCATTAAAGTCCCGTAGGGACGGCATATAAATAAAGGCATTTCATAATTTCATAAAATATTTAATCGGACAGTAGTGATTTATTTTATAAGTCGAGTAAAAGTTTTTCAAGATCGTTACCAATTATCATTGTTACAGGTTTCTCAATAAATTCTTTTACTTTAACTAAAAATCCTACTGAATCACGTCCATCGATTATCCGGTGATCATAGGATAAAGCGAGGTACATCATTGGGCATATTTCAACTTTTCCCTTTATTGCTACAGGCCTTTCCTGTATGGTATGCATTCCAAGAATTGCAGATTGGGGTGGATTAAGGATAGGAGTGGAAAGTAAGGAGCCAAAAATGCCTCCATTGGTAATAGTAAAGGTTCCTCCTGTCATTTCATCAATACTAAGCCTGTTTTTCCTTGCTTTATCTGCAAGATTTGCAATGGATTTTTCAATTTCAGCCAGGCTTAAGTTTTCTGCATTTCTGATTACCGGGACAGTCAATCCTTTGTCTGTTTGAACGGCGATTGAAATATCATAATACAATGGGGTAACAATGTCTTCTCCGTCAATCATTGAATTTATCATGGGAAATACCTTAAGAGCCTTGGTCACTGCTTTGGTAAAGAAAGACATGAAACCCAGTTTTACACCATGCTTTGCAATGAATTGTTCCTGGTATGTTTTTCGCAAATGGATTATTTCACTCATATCTGCCTCATTGAATGTAGTTAGCATAGCTGTTTCATTCTTAACAGCAATCAGGCGTGCACTCAACTTTTTACGAAGGGCTGACATTTTAATTCTGGTTTCCCTTCCTGATGTTTTTCTTCCATTTGAAGTTTGAATAATCGATTCAATATCCTCTTTTCCAATTCGCTTAGAATGAGTTTTAATATTGCTTATTGACAGATTATACTCTTCCATAATCTTTTTTGCAACAGGAGTAACTTTTACATGTTCATTATCAGGTATAACAACAGTTTTTGATAGCGTTTCTTCTGAAATTCCTTTTTCAGGAGTAGGAGTAGGTTTCTTAAAATTATCAGGTACTGAAGCTTCTGTATCAATTGTGCAGGCTATGGTGCCTACTTTTATTGTTTCGGAGGCATTTATGAGAATTTTAATTGCACCATTTTCAGGGGAAATCAATGGAAGAGTGGCTTTATCCGATTCCACTTCGGCTACTTCCTGGTCTTTCTCAACATAGCTGCCATCATTAACCAGCCAGGTTGCTAATGTGACCTCAGTTATTGATTCACCGGGGCTTGGTATTTTTATTTCAATTATCATAATATCATTTTTTTATGATTGAAATAGTCCAGATTATTCAATCCCACCATTCTCATTTTTTTCTTCGAAATAATTATGTGTTTTAAGAATTTCTTCTCGTGATTTTCCAACTACACATTGTAATCCACAATACTTCAGTTTTCTCTCGCAGGTACATTTTCTGAAAACTTTGCGTATTATCTCTTTTTGTCCCAAAGTATGAAGTTTTGCCAGACCAACTGCCGGGCTTCCGCTTGCAATACGCGTTACAGGTACAAGTTCACATATTCCTTTGAATTTATTCTGGAGATAATACCATGCGCCCATGTTTTCAGGTTCTTCCTGTACCCAGAGATGTAAAAGTGCATATTTGTATTTCTTAACTACTTCTGTTATCTGTTTTTCAGGAAACGGATGCAGTTGTTCAATCCTTACCAGGGCAATATCGTTAGCATTGTTTTCTTCTTTTTCTTCCAACAGGTCATAATAAATCTTTCCCGAACAAAATACAACCCTTCTTACTTCATTTGTGTTTGTATCCTTGTCGTCAATAACTTCCTGAAATCTGCCATGTGATAATTCGTTTATGGATGAAACACATTTGCGATGACGTAATAAACTTTTTGGCGTAAAAACAATCAGGGGAACGCGGAAATCTCTTTTTATTTGTCTGCGTAAAAGATGAAAGAAGTTAGCCGGGGTTGTGCAGTTTGTTATTTGCATATTGTTTCGCGCTGCAAGCATCAGAAAACGTTCAATGCGGGCACTTGAATGTTCAGGCCCCTGACCTTCATACCCATGAGGAAGGAACAGTACAAGGCCATTCATTAAACCCCATTTTTCCTCGGCAGAGCTTATATACTGATCGATAATTACCTGTGCTACATTTGCAAAATCGCCAAATTGTGCTTCCCATATTACCAGATCATTGGGATTTGCAAGTGCATAACCATATTCAAAACCCAGAACACCATATTCTGATAAATGGGAATTGAAAACATAAGGGGAGTTTTGCTTGTGGCCAATGCCGCTAAGAGAGCAGTATTTTTGATCAGTATCTTCAATCACGTGGGCCATATGCCTGTGTGAAAAAGTTCCCCGTACACTATCCTGACCGCTTAATCTTATAGAAACACCTTCATAAAGTAATGTGGCATATGCAAGCAATTCTCCTAATGCCCAGTCGACCAGGTTGTTTTTTACCATGTTCTTACGATCTTCAATAAGTTTAATGGTTTTAGAGAAAAAGTTTTTATCTGTAGGGAGGTAGTTTATTTTATCAGCGAGATGTTTTAAGGTTTTTACAGAAACTGATGTTTCTGGCGATTTAACGAAGTCTTTGTCGTGTGAATATCGAAAGCCTTTCCAATCCTCGATTAAAAATCGTTTAATATAAACTTTTTCTATTGTCTTGGAAATTTCAAATTTTTCTTCAAGTATCTCATCAAAGTTTTGGTTTATGTCTTGTATTTCTTCAGCAGAATATATTCCATTTTCAATCAGATGCTTTGCGTAAATATCTCTCGGATTTGGATGCTTAGCTATAGTTTTATAAAGAGTTGGCTGTGTAAAACGAGGTTCATCTCCTTCATTATGACCGTGTTTTCGATAACAAAGCAAGTCAATGAATACATCCGAATGGAATTCTTGCCGATATTCCATTGCAAGGTGAATTACAAAAATAAGTGCCTCCAGATCATCTCCGTTTACGTGAAAAATAGGTGCTTTGATTACTTTTCCGATATCCGTGCAGTACGTACTGGATCGGGCTTCAAGGTAGTTGGTTGTAAACCCGACCTGGTTATTTATAATAAAATGAATGGTCCCGCCTGTTTTGTACCCATCCAGTTCAGACATTTGTATAACCTCATAAACAACTCCCTGGCCTGCAATTGCTGCATCTCCATGAATAATTACAGGAGCCAGTTTATTATAATTTCCATTGTATTTGTGATCGATTTTTCCTCGTGAAATACCTTGAATGACAGGTGCTACAGCCTCCAGGTGGGAAGGATTGGGGGCAAGGTTGAGCCGGACTTTTCTGCCGCTATCAGTGGTAATAGTATTTCCATAACCCAGGTGATATTTTACATCTCCCAGCGAGATATTATCCTCATACTGGTCGGCAACAAACTCTTTAAAGATGTTTTCATAAGGTTTTTGTAAAACATTTCCCAATACATTCAGCCTGCCTCTATGTGACATTCCAATAATAAACTCTTCTATGCCAAGTTCGGCACCCTTTGATATGGCTGCATCTAATGCTGGTATAAGGTTTTCAGCTCCTTCAAGGCTGAAACGCTTTTGTCCGGTAAATTTTTTATGTATAAAAAGTTCAAAACCAACTGCCATTTTAAGGTGGAAGTAGAAATGCTTTTTTTCTTCAGAAGTATAATGAGGGGTATTTTTTGTGCTTTCCATTTTTTGTTGAAGCCAGGCTATTTTTTCAGGTCTTCGAATAAAATGATACTCTGCTCCAATGGATTGACAATAGGTCTGTTCCAGGTGGCTGATGATCTCTTTTAATGTGACTGAACCGATCCCAATTTCATTTCCTGCATGAAATGTAGAATCCAGGTCTTCTTTGATTAATCCGTAATTTTCAATACCAAGGGTGGGAGAGTAGCTCCTGCGCGTTCTTACCGGATTTGTTTTTGTGAACAGATGTCCCCTTCTTCTATAACCATTTATTAGGTTAATGACCTTAAATTCTTTATCGAAGACTTCACTATGTATTCCTTTATCTGGAAAATGTTTTATAGCAAAATCAAATCCTCTAAAAAAATCCTGCCAGGATTTATCTACCTGTTCCGGATCATTCAGGTATCTTTTATATAAATCCTCGATATATCCGGGATCCGCATGACCTAAAAAAGATGATTCTGCCATAAAAACTGTTAACTTTTTATGTGGATTTATAAATATAAACAAAATCAAATGATTTTTGATTTGTTTGGTTGGATAACAAAGAGGGTGGGGAAAATGTTTAGTCAGCGAATTGGTCCACTAATTACAAGAATTGCATTCGTCCACCAATTACACGAATTGTACTAATGAAAAGACTATACCAGGAAATATTGTTTTATTGGAAAGGGAAGAGTTTAATTCAACAAATAACTCAAAATGTGTTGATTGCTACTGCTACTGCTACTGCTACTGCTACTGCCACTGCTACTAACTTATCCCGCTATAATACTTCATAAACTGCATACGTTCGTACACAGCAGGATTTTTGCTGCGATCATGACTCATTTTACCCATGAACTGGTCAATATAGTTGTAACGGTTAACCTCCATCCAATCCTCAAGTTCGGTAAGCATTTTCTGAATCTGGCCAAGCCCGTTTTTGTAAAGTGTGGATACAACCTGAACTGCGTTTGCACCCGCAAGAAGTTGTTTTATCACTCCTTTCCCATCATGAATGCCAGTGGAGGCTGCCAGGTCACATTTTATCCTGTCGGACATAAGTGCGATCCAGCGTAAAGAATGAGTAATTTCATCTGGAGAACTGTATTTGTTGGCCGGTATAATTTCATATTTATCAATATCTATATCCGGGCTGAAAAACCTATTGAAAAGAACTATGCCATTTACACCTGTTTGTGAAAGAATTTGGATGAATTCTCCCAGGTTTGAAAAGAACCAGCTAATTTTAATGGAAACAGGTATTTTAACTTCTTTTAGGACTTTTTCAATAATCTCAAAATATATTTTAAGATTTGCTTCATGGCTCAATGAGAGATCTGAAGGGAGGTTGAAAATATTCAGTTCAATTGCGTCGGCTCCTGCTTCTTCCACTTTTTTTGCAAAACTTGTCCACTCAGTTGCAGAAAAGCAGTTAATGCTGGCTATTACAGGAATTAATATTTCCTGTTTAGCATCTTTTATTAGTTGAATATAATTACTAATGCTATCTTGCCTGATGTGATGGTCAATATAATCAAAAGTTTCTGAATATTTGGAATATGTTAGTTCGTCTTCTTCGGTATCTTTTAGCATCTTTTTTACATCCAACCGTATTTGCTCTTCAAAAAGCGATTTCAATACCACTGCCCCGGCGCCATTTTTTTCAATTTCTTTTATTCCGGCTACAGAATCGGTAAGTCCTGAGCTACCAACAATAATCGGATTTCTTAAAATAAGTCCTAAATATTTTGTGGTTAAATCTGCCATGCTATTTGTTTATGATAAAATTATGCAATTATTTTATTAAAATCCAGTCAATTAATAATAATTAACGCGCTTTTCACGTAAAATTATTTACTTTTTTAATACGGTTTCTTCAATGTACTTATGAATACCGGCAGCAGCTCTTCTTCCGTCTCCCATAGCAAGTATAACGGTTGCCCCGCCTCTAACAATATCTCCACCTGCAAATATATCGGGGATGCTGCTTTGCATGGTTTCCTTATTGACTATGATGGTTCCCCATTTTGACATTTCAAGTTGAGGAAGACAACTTGGAATTAGAGGGTTTGGAGAAACTCCTACAGCAACAACCACAGTGTCTACTTCAATATCATATTCAGAACCTTCTATTGGCACAGGCCTTCTTCTTCCTGAACTATCAGGTTCACCCAATTCCATTCGTTGAATTCTCATTTTATTTACCCGCCCCTTTGAATCGGCGAAATACTCCACAGGATTGTTGAGGTTCATAAACTCAATACCTTCCTCCTGGGCATGCTTAATTTCTTCAACACGGGCAGGCATTTCTTCAATGGATCGCCGATAAATAATCATAGATCTTTCAGCACCAAGTCTTTTTGATGTCCTCACGGCATCCATAGCTGTATTGCCCCCGCCAATTACTGCTACCTTTTTCCCACTGATAACGGGGGTGTCATAATCTGACTTTGAAGCTCCCATCAGGTTTACACGCGTTAGATATTCGTTGGATGAAAATATGCCAACATAGTTTTCGCCCGGAATATTCATAAAATTAGGTAAGCCGGCACCACTTCCTATAAAGAAGGCTTTATATCCTTCAGCTCTCAGGTCTTTAAAACTGGCTGTTTTCCCAACTACGAAGTTGGTGCGGAATTCAACCCCCATCTTTTTTAAAATGTCAATTTCAACATCTACCATATCGTTTGGAAGACGGAACTCAGGAATTCCATATTTTAGTACGCCCCCAATTTGATGCAATGCTTCAAATACTGTAACGCTGTATCCCCATTTAATAAGATCACCGGCAACAGCTAATCCTGCAGGTCCGGAGCCTATTACTCCTATTTTTATACCGTTTCTTTCTTTTATTTCAGGAACCGAAATTTTTCCACTATTGCGCTCATAGTCGGCTGCGAATCTTTCAAGGTTTCCAATAGCCACTGGTTCGAGGTTCATCTTTTGTTTGTAAAAGCATTGACTTTCACATTGTACTTCCTGTGGGCATACTCGTCCACAAACAGCCGGAAGAGCATTGGTTTCTTTGAGAACTTTAGCTGCTTCCGGAAAATTGCCTTGTTCAATCCGTTTGATGAATTTAGGAATGTTGATTCCAACAGGACATCCTGTTATGCATGTTGGATTTGCACAGTCAATACATCTTTTGGCTTCATTTAATGCTTGCTCTTCTGACAGGCCAATGTTTACTTCCATATGGTTTTTGTTTCTCGCATTGGGATCATTCTCAGGCATATGAACACGGGGAATACTTGTGCGTTCTTTAGCTTTCATGGTTTTTCGGAGTTCAGCTCTCCAATCCTGTTCTCTTTCCTGTTTTAGTATCTCTTCAGTAAAAGACATATTATACTGTTTTAAGTTCTTTCAAATAATTTTCGTAAGCTATATTTTCTTCATCTCTGTATGCACCAAGTCTCATAAGCATTTCTTCAAAATCGACTTTATGAGCATCGAATTCAGGCCCGTCAACGCATACAAACCTGGTTTTGCCGTCAACAGTAACCCGGCATGCCCCGCACATCCCGGTGCCATCAACCATAATTGTGTTTAAACTGGCTATAGTGGGAATGTTATACTTTTTAGTGGTAAGTGATGCAAATTTCATCATTACTGCTGGTCCAATAACGACAGCATGATCTATCTTTTTTGATTTTATTACTTCTTCCATTCCTTCGGTCACCAATCCCTTTTTACCGTATGAACCATCATCGGTCATCACTATCAGTTCATCCGAATGCTGCTTCATTTGTTCTTCCAAAATAATTAAATCTTTTGAACGGGCAGCCAGAATGGTCGTTACATGGTTTCCTGCTTTTTTAAGAGCTTCAACAATAGGATATAGCGGAGCAATACCTACACCACCACCAGCACATAAAACATTACCATAATTTTCAATTTCAGTTGCTAATCCTAAAGGACCTACTACATCTGTAACTTCATCTCCAACATTCAGGCTGGTAATTTTATGTGAAGTAACTCCAACTCTCTGAATAATCAGGGTTATTGTACCTTTCTCAGTATCTGCATCAGCAATAGTAAGAGGAATTCGTTCTCCTTTGTCACCAATCTTTACAATTACAAAGTGTCCGGCTTTTCTGTTTTTAGCAATTTCTTTTGCATCAATTACCAACTTGTATACATTTTCCGAAAATTTTTCTTTTACTACTATTTTGCTCATTTACAATGAATTAATATTTATTGGAAGAAAATTTGTCAAATGTAGAAAAAAAACAAAAAAATCCGGAATTACCCCTAATATATATTATGAATTTATATCCAATCTAAATAATTAATTGTTGATTTAAAAAAAATGACGGGGGTGTTTATTGAAATTGAACTATTGTTAAAGTCACATTAAACATTTTTATTTATCTTTTGTTAAAGAAGGTGTAAAAACAAAAATACTAACCATGAAAACTAAACTGCAAAGATGAAATTAGGTATTTTAAAAGAGCCGGATTTTGAGAACCGGGTGGCTCTGTTACCCGAAGGGGTTGAGATTTTATTAAAAAAGAAATTGGAAATAATAGTAGAAGAAGGAGCCGGGGAAAGAGCATTTGCAACGGATAAGGATTATTCTGATATTGGTGCCAGGGTAGCTGACAGGTCTCAGGTTGTTAAGGAATCAGAAGTTATTTTAACAATTAATCCTCCAAAAGATTTGAAAGATATTGGATTAAAAGAAAACCAGGTACTGCTTTCAGTTGTAAATCCATTTCTAAGCAAGGAGGTTGTTGAAATTCTAAAAACCAATGGCATTACAACTTTTAGCATGGACCTTGTGCCGCGCATTACCAGGGCCCAGGCAATGGATGTCCTTTCATCTATGGCAACTATTGCCGGATACAAGGCCGTATTGGATGCTGCGATGGCTTTACCAAAGTTTTTCCCTATGTTTATGTCTGCCGCTGGAACGATTAAACCGGCCAAAGTTCTTATATTAGGAGCAGGTGTTGCAGGTCTGCAGGCCATTGCGGTTTCACGCAAATTAGGGGCAGTGGTTGAGGTATTCGATGTACGCTCAGCTGTAAAGGAAGAAGTGAAAAGTCTGGGAGGAAAATTCATTGAAGTAGAGGGGGCTCTCGAAGATGCGGCTGCCGGTGGTTATGCAGTTGAACAATCTGAGGAATTTAAAAAGAAGCAAGCACAAGCAATTCACGATCACGCCATAGCATCAGATGTCGTTATCTGTACTGCTCAAATTCCTGGAAGGGAAGCACCACTTTTGTTACGAAAGACCACTGTAGAGCAAATGAAACATGGGGCCGTAATTGTCGATCTGGCAGCAAGTACAGGAGGTAATTGTGAATTAACGGAGAATGGGAAAGAAATCATGGTAAATGGAGTGAAAATTTTGGGAAAATCTGATTATCCTTCAGATATGCCATCAGATGCAAGTAAAATGTTTGGCAGAAACCTGATAAATTTTATTTCATTATTAAAAGATGATCAGGGGAATCTGAACCTGAATTTTGACGATGAAATTGTACAGGGTACTTGTCTGACACATAATGGGGAGGTTATTCATCCTCGGGTAAAAGAATTTTTAAACAAAAAATAACACATTATCATGGAAGAAGTACTGTTTTTTTTCTATAGCTACAAAGAGCCCATATTTATTATAGCATTGTCAGTTTTTCTGGGCATTGAGGTAATTGCGCATGTGCCTTCTGTATTGCATACACCTCTTATGTCAGGGGCAAATGCTATAAGTGGCGTAATTATAATAGGAGGTATAATACTTGTAGGTCATGCAGACGTGTCAAAGCTTTCATTGCATCTGATTTTGGGAATACTGGCAGTTTTCTTTGGTACATTAAATGTGGCCGGAGGTTTTGTCGTTACGGACCGCATGCTTGAAATGTTCAAGAAAAGGAAGGCGAAGAACTAAAGGTTAAATCATTGTAATTGAATCAGATTATGGAAAATACACTTCAAAATTTAGGAGTTACAGCCGATGCGGTGATACTTGAATTTAGTTATCTTTTAGCTGCAATATTATTTGTAATAGGATTAAAACGATTGAGCCATCCGGAAACAGCTAAAAAGGGGAACTTGTGGGCAGCAGCCGGAATGATGCTAGCCATGATCACCACGTTGGTTCTACACAGGGATGCGCATACGGGACAACTAATACAACCAGTTAATATTATTATCATTGTTGCAACCATATCTGTTGGAACTATTACTGGTGCAATAATAGCCCGAAAGGTAAAAATGACAGCAATGCCTCAATTGGTATCGTTTTACAATGCTACCGGAGGCCTGGCTTCAGCTCTTGTTGCTTTAATGGAGTTTTCAAATCCGGCTAATGACTCCCGCTTAGTGACTTTATTGGGACTGGCCATTGGTAGTATTGCCTTTAGTGGAAGTATGATTGCTTATGGAAAACTGGATGGTAAGGTGGGAGATATTTTTGCTGGTTTTATGAAATATCTGAATATGCTTCTTTTGGTCATTGTTGTGGCAATAATAGTGTATATCCTTTTGGATAAACTTCCATTCGATCAGCAAAAAATACTTGTATATATTCTGTTCGGAATAACACTGATTTACGGAGTAACTTTTGTTATGCCCATTGGAGGAGCCGATATGCCGGTTGTAATTTCTTTATTAAATGCTTTTACTGGTATTGCTGCTGCAATGGCAGGTTTTATATATAAAAACCAGGCTATGATACTGGGTGGTATTTTTGTCGGAGCTGCAGGTATGATCCTTACAGTACTCATGTGTAAAGCAATGAACCGGTCATTATTTAATGTTATCGTTGGTTCTTTTGGGGGTGGAGGTACTGTTGTAGATAAAGAAAAGGGAATAATCAAGGAGATATCATTAAGTGATGCAGGTGTACTTTTAACTTATACACAAAAAGTAGTGATAGTTCCTGGTTATGGATTGGCTGCAGCACAGGCTCAACATATCTGTGCTGAAATGGCAAAGCTTCTGGAAGATAAAGGAGTGGAGGTTAAATTTGCCATCCACCCGGTGGCAGGACGTATGCCCGGCCATATGAATGTGCTTTTGGCTGAGGCAGATGTTCCTTACGAAAAACTGGTGGAAATGGATGATATAAATCCTAAGTTACCAGACACGGATGTTGTAATAATTATTGGAGCAAACGACGTTATAAATCCGGCTGCAGAAGATGATCCGTCAAGCCCGATATATGGCATGCCTATTATTAAAGCACATACTGCAAAAAATATAATAGTGATGAAAAGAGGGATGGGCATGGGATATGCAGCAATTGAAAACTACCTGTTTTATAATGATAAGACACGTATGTTATTTGGAAATGCGAAAGATACATTACAAAAACTGGTAGGAGAAATTAAGAATTTGTAAATATTTATAAAAGTCATTGTTATTAAAAAAGATGATTTTAGGGATATTTTTCTTAAATTGTACTTCCTAACCACGATTAGATGAAACATAGAGAATATTCATACTGTTTAAGGCTTTTCATAATCATTGGTTTGGTGCAGTTAGGAATAATGGCATCCAAAGCTCAAAGCAAAATTGATAGTTTGGAATATGTTTTGGCAAAGGTATATACGGACACAGCATATGCATCTTTGCCATCAATCCTTGACATGCTTGCCGAAGAATACCGTTTTAGAAACCCTGCAAAAAGCCTTGATTATGCAAATGAGCTCAGGGATGAATCACAGATAAATAATGATCTGAATTATTCTATTCGGGCTTATACACATATTGGTAACACTTATAGTGACCTGGGAATTTATTATCTGGCATATGAAAATTATTATAAAGCCCTGGAAATATCAAAAGAATTTGAAGAAAAGGTTAAAATAGCCACTATTATTAATGCTATTGGGAATATAAATTATTTGCAGGGACTAAATGATCTTGCACTCGATCATTTTAACCAGGCTTTGGCAGTATTTACTGATTCTGAAGAGACAAAACTAAATAATGCACAGCTTGAAGCAATTGCTGGTACTTATTCTAATATTGCCTGGGTTTTTTCGAACAACAATGAATTGGATACTGCAAAGTACCTTCTGAATAAAGCATTGGATATTAGAAAAAGTATTGGAGATGTGGATAAAATTGGATACTCCTTCATGGAGTTGGGGCATATTGAGATGAGTCAAAATAAAGATGAAGCAATTACTCTGTTAGAACAAGCCATTAGTTTATTTGAAATTGTAAATGATAATTATAATATTGGGAAATGCCATAAATTTATTGGAGACGTGTGGTATTTTAAAGAAAATTATGAAAATGCATTGGATAATTATCAAAGGGCACTTGAAATATTTTTGAATGAGGGCAACAGGTTTGAAGTTGTGAATTTGCTTACTCTTATAAGCAGGTTGTATTTGGGACAGGGCAGGCTGGATGAGGCAAAAAGTATGGCAAACAGGGTACTGGAATTATCAATAAAAAGTAATTTTCTGATTCAGCAAAGAGATAATTATAAACTGCTTTCAGAGATATATACTCAGAAAAAAGATTATAAGACGGCATTGGATAATTTTAAGAATTATGCATCACTCTTGGATTCTATTTATAGTAAGCAGGTAATTCAAACACTTACCAGAATAGAAGTCCTGAACGAAACTGAAATAAGGGAAAGAGAGATAGCTATTCAAAAACTATTGCTGTCACGCAAGAATTTCATGTTGATTACCCTTATATCCATAGTCTTTTTAATGGGCATGTTCGTATATTTTTTAGTACGCCGACATGAATTAATAAAAAAGACATCAAAAGTTATCCAGGAACAGCAGCATAAGATCTATGCCCAACAAAAGTTGATCATGGAGCAGAATGAGGAAAATTTGAAGAAAGAATTGGCTTTCAAAAATCAGGAAGTCACCTATAAAACGATGAACCTGCTCCAAAGCAACGAGTATTACCTAAAGCTGGTCGAAACTTTGAAAGTGGCGAATAAAGAGAATAACAATCCCGATATAGAGGATATCATCCGTTCATTGAATGCAAAGATTAAAACAGAAAGCAGTGAAAAAACATGGCAGGAATTTGAGATACTCTTTATGCAATTGCACCAGGACTTCTTCGCACGTTTGAATAAAGAATATCCAGATTTAACTACAAATGAAAAACGTTTGTGTTCATTCTTACGATTGAATATGACTACAAAGGATATATCTACAATAACCGGGCAGACGATTCGGAGTATAGAAATTGCACGAACCAGGTTACGGAAAAAATTAAATCTGAAACAGGAAGAAAACCTGGTTAGTTTTATACTCTCACTATAAAGTTATAACAGACAAAAGAGATACTATAGAAGTGAGGTTTACAAGATTATATTCTTTTATCAATAAATTCTTTGTTTTGGTCAAAAATTGTGATGTTTCATCAAATTAGCCTCCTAAAAGCCTTAATTTTTATAATGAAACTGTAACCTTATATATTGAAAGCAGTATATTATCTAGGATGCAGCAGTTAAAACGTTGCGATAAATCACCAATTTATGATGATTTATATCATCTGAAAGCTGGTGTCAGTGAAGAAAAAAATATGCATATTTAAAAAATAATAAGTATGTTGATCTTGAGAGGTTTAGAGGGTGTATATAAATCCAATTATTTAAAAAAAATAAGAATAGATGCAAGTGATAGTTTTGTGATAGATGGTTGCTTGCTTAAATTGTTTATTTTACCTAAATTTAATAGAAGGATTTACTTACCTGGGATTTGCCAGGAAAGGGAGATTGAGGTGTTTGGGAATTGAATTGAAATTGAATTTGGATAGGAGCTTGTCACATAGAATTTTTTTCATAATTCTCCTGATACTGCATTTTGCAGGAGGGGGATTTTTATATTCACAGGATGGGCCTGGTGGAGTAGGGTCAAATAACGGAAGTTCTGAGCTTACTTTATGGCTTAGAGCTGATAAAAACGTATCCTACGATGCTACCAAAACCATTAGTGCATGGTCGGATTATAGTGGTTATGGCAATAATTTATCAAGTAGTGCGGAGGCTCCTTCTTTCCTGAGTAATACATTGAATTCACTACCGGTTGTATATTTTTCCACTAATGCAATGGGTCTGGAAAGAAGTAATGTTACGGGAAGTGATATATTTTCAGCAGGTACAGGAACAGTATTATGTGTGCTTCGATCTGTTTCAGGAAATACATTCTTCAACTGGCAAAATACAACCTCTAATAAAGTTGGCCTCGGGCTTTCTTCCGGGGCAGTTCAATTTGACTATCCAAATACTGTTGCCGGAACCCTAACCGGTACGACTTCTATTATAAGCTCCTATCATTTTATCTCTGCCCTTAAAACGGCTGCCAACCAATATGTTTATGTAGACGGTGATCAGGATGCCACGCAGGCAAATGCCCTTTCATTGAATACGGCTGTTGACAGCACCTTCTATTTGGGATCGTACAATGCAACCACTTCAAACGGTTGGATTGGATATATGGCCGAGTTAATCATTTTCAACACGGAATTAAACTCTGCCGAAAGGGCAATTGTTGAGAATTACCTTAGCGCGAAGTATGCTTTAGCCTTTACTACTTCAGGTAATGATTTATATAACGGGGATGCCCCGACTTATAATTACGATTGCTATGTTGTAGGTATTGGAAATGAAAGTGATGGTAACCATACTCTTTCAAACTCTTCAGGATTTCGCATTAGTGAACAGGGAGGTTCCCTTGGAGTTGGAGAGTATGTGTTTGCAGGTCATAATAATTCTTCAAATACTGTTGTTACAACTGACCTTCCGGGGGGCGTACAGCAACGCTGGTCGAAAGACTGGTATGTTGATGTAACTGAGACAGATGGCGTTAATTTGCGTATATCTTTTGATTTTAGTGAAGGTATTGATGGCGGTACTCCGGGTGATATTTCTGATTATGCCCTGCTATATCGTTCGGGTACATCCGGTAATTATACAGTAGTTACACCTACCGGTAGCAGCATTGAAAATACAGATCAGGTTTACTTCAATGTGTCCGTTGACGATGGCGATGACGGATTTTATACCCTGGGAACACAGGATATGACAAACAGTCCCCTGATTGGAGGTCAGACATGGTACACGTATATCACAAACGACTGGAATACATATACAACCTGGACATTGGATCCTGATGGATCACAGCTGATAAACCCCTATCAACAAGTTCCTGGGGCAGCAGATACTGCTATTGTATTAAATGGTACATTTGTAAATATTGATGCAGACAATGCGACAACTGCAAAGATCGAAATTAGAGGAGGGGGAATTGTTACTATTGACGGAACAACTTCAGGACATGATTTTGGAGAAATAATTGGTAGTGGACGAATTCAACTCGAAGAAGACAATTTCCCGGCTGGCGATACCAGTGATTTTATAACAAGAGGTACTGTTGAGTATATTGGGGGTTCTGATATTACAGTTACGGAAGGCAGAGCATATTATAATTTAATAATAAACCTGGACGATGCGAATGATGCGGTTATTTTTACCGACTCGATAATCGTAAATAATGACCTTACAATCCAGAAAGGGGAATTTCAGATAAACGGGGATGGGACATCATATGATGATGTGGTTTTAACAGTAACGGTTCTTGGAAATATTAGCGTTCAATCAAATGGAAAAATTACGGTGGGAACTGGTAATCCGATTGATGCTGCAGGCTATGAAATAGACGGTACTTCTTCCACATTACCTGATGTGATGGGGGATTATCATAAAATGTACCATCAGCTTTATGCATATGGAGATATTACCAATAACGGTACTATTCAATTAACCAACCAGTCTCAACCTGATTATATTGATTTCACTGCCACCGGAGCTGTTTCCCTGTATATGATGAATGCTTCAAACAATACTTTTAATATTTATGGTATTACAAACCTTTATAATTTCATTATAGATAAAGGTACAGACAGAACCTATATATTAACTATATATTCTTCAAATAGCAGCTATTTTGCTTTATACGGACCTAATGTAATAAGCCGTTTTACTGATCATTTTGTGGCCCCGTTTAATGAGGGCGATTTTGAAATCCGCAAAGCGCTGTGGATATACCATGGAACCTTAAAACTTACCGGAAATATATTTATCCCGACCCTGAATGAACGGGAGGTATCAGGTGCTTCGTATGATGATACGCAGCCAACCGATGCTTTGTATTCCGATTTTTGTATTGGCGCCAGCGGGGCTTTATGGATAGCAGGCGACAATGTGAAAGTATCAACAACTGCTGTTACAGGTGATGTCACTGCAACCGGGATAATTAATACTACTGGTTCACAGGCTTTAGGTCTTAGTGGAAGATTAAGAGTTACAGCAGGTACATTTACATCACGAAATTCCGGGGGTATATATTATTGGCCGGGTTATTCAGGGGAATTGATTTTAGAAGGAGGTACTATAACCCTTTCCCAGTTAAGAAATACTGGCTATGGTACCGGCAGGTTTTCATATATCCAGTCAGGAGGTGACTTAATTATCAGGGGTGATGAACCTGTTGGAGATGAAACCAGTGGTGGAGAATATAGCAATGGATACGGGCTTTTTAACCTGAACAATGGCGATTGTGTGTTCCAGATGTCCGGAGGGGATATTTATATTTATGATAATAATGGGGATGATGAGTTTGACGTGCTCTCGGATGAAGGGAACTATTCCGTAACAGGAGGTAAAGTAACCATGACCCATAATGGCGGGCAAACTGCCAGTATTTATTCCACAGCTAATCTTTGGGATTTGGATATTATAAGTGCGAATAGTACTGGTACTTATGAGGTGAACCTTACCACAGATTTAACTGTATCGAATGATCTTTTTATTGATGATTATACTACTTTGGATGTTGATAATGGAGGCAGTAATAGTTTAAATATCGGTGGAGATTTAACTATGGGATCGACTGCTGGGACTAATAATGCAGCCTTAACATCGATAGCCTCAACTATAAATTTTATCGGGTCAGGAAATTCATTGTTGAATATTACTAATACTGGTAATGCTGATGTCTTTCATGTATTAAATTTAACAATAAACAAGAATAACTCTTCTAATTATCTAAGTATTAGAAGCCCTGGAAGAACCGTAAATCCACCTGTAGAAGTAGATAATTTATTGACTGTCTCTGAGGGTATTTTTGATTATGGACCATTTCATATGGAAGTAAATGGTGGATTGACCAATGCAGGGATTATGGGTACTGATACGGCTTCTGGGTATATTGAATTAACAGGCAGTAATGCACAGTATACGGTTACAACCTCTTCATCGGGTAATCCTTCTTATGGACATATATATTTCAATGATGGGGATGTTGGTGATGAAATGTTACTGGTAAATAATGCCCGTTTTAAGCAATTAACGATTTATGATGGAGAGATATATATTGATGAATATCTTTTAACAATTGACACCAACCAAGTCATTAATGGTAATCCTGGTGTTGGGTTTCAAACGGGTAAGATGATTAAGCTATCTGGTGATCATGGAGCAAGAGGGATAAAATTGAATCTCGCTGGGAGTTATACTTCAACATCAAGTATTGTGTATCCCATAGGAACTGAAGGTGCTACAGATTATTATTCTCCACTGGTGATAACTTTCTCAGGTAATGAAGATATAACAACTGGTTTTATGACTACAAGAGTTGTAAACAGAGAACATCCAGCCTCTTCAAATAATGTTTATGATAACTATTGGGATACCTATCTTTCTGATGATTTTTCAGTGAGTCCTAATACAAATGTTACATACAATTTTTATTCAGGTCTAACATCAAATACAGGTAATGAACAGTATAAATTAACTACTACTTGGATAAACGGTGACGCAACCAGCATTTCTTCTATTGATCCATTGGATTTTTCTTTAAATTTCGTTACAGGTACTTTTACTGCTGGAACTAACGGATTCTTTAACTCAACAAAAATATTCAATTCCATACAGACTGGGCCATGGGGTGTAAATAGCACCTGGGATAATAATCCGAGTCCGGGGATAACTGATATTGCGATTATACATACGGGACATACGGTTACTATGGGTATGAATCATGATGTTGGAGATTTAACTATAGAAGAAGGAGGAGTTTTAGATATTGTAAGTACTACAGGACATACGATGTATACAGTTAGCGGTTCCGGAAGAATCAGGATTTCAACAACAACTATCCCAACAGGTAACTTTGATGGTTTTTTAAATAATGATACTGCAATCTGGGAGTATTATGGCACAACCAATTATACCATCCCAAATCCTGCTAACTTACCTTATTATCCCAATCTTCTTATTACAGGTTCAAATGGTAAAACCTTACCCAATACAGATTTATTGGTACGTAAAAATCTGTACATAGATGGTGAAACAGTTACTGCCAATGCAAATGATGATATTGATGTATACGATAGTGTTATCTTCGACAATGCCGGTATTCTGCGTTTTCCCAGTACCGGTACCTGTGCTTTAATGGTTGGGAAAACCATAGACATGTCTGGCAGTTCATCGGCCAATACTATCGATGAGAATACCGGGGGAACACCTGGCACATCTCATTCTATCATCCTTGAAGAAGATATCGTGATGAATGATAATGCAGTTATTGATTTATATGGAGGGACAAGAAAAATCAACTTGTATTTCCGGGGCGATGGAAACTCACAAATAACAAGTTCAGCAGCCACGATTGCATTTAATAACCTTTACATAGAAAAGGACACACTTACTGATACTGTTACTATTAGCAATGATTTTACACTTACAGATGATACAGACAGGGCATTGCACCTTACTTCCGGAACCCTTATCCTGGATAATTCCAATATCGATATTTCCCTTACTTCCGGAGATGGAGATTTTACTATACCTTCTGCAGGAGAACTGATACTCAGGAATGCCACCTGTAATGTATCAGGGGCATCTACAGGCATATTGTTATATGGCAAACTGACACTGGAAAACAGCAGCGAGATGTTGATGAACGATGGTACTAATGAGAACTATATAGAATATAAATCAACCGGGCACTCTGAGATTAATATATCTGATAATGCAGTCCTGAATGTAGGTTCACAGATCAGACGGGGGACTATTATGACCGGAGGGGCGCTGAATTATGTCCAAACCGGTGGTACCTTAATAGTAGGTAATAATAATGCAGCCCAGACCTCAAGGGCAATGCTTGAAGTACTTAATTCGGGTAGTAATTTTACCTTTACCGGGGGTGATATTTATATTGCAAGGGCTCAATCAACCACTTCTCCAGCACTTTATCTTGATCCGGCTACTTCAACCCTTTCATCAGGGCAGACTATAACATTCGGAAATGCTAATACTCCTGCAAGTCAAAGTATGGGTATCTATTCAGCTATTGACTTACCAAATATTGCGTTAAGTAATGCAGGAGGAAACAATCCTGAAGTTAAGCTTTATTCACTTGCATTAACAATTGATACTCTGACGATTGGAAGTGGTACGGGTTTCAGGGCTGATGGCATTGACCTTTCACTTAATGGGGACTTCGTAAATTCCGGTAATTTTTATCATGATAATAATATAACAAGTTTTGTTGGAACAGTAAAGCAAAATATTGTTGGAACAACTGCATTCTATGATTTAACTGTAAACAAATCAGATACCCTTGAATTGAGTAGTTCAACCGATATTACTGTGGCAGGTGATTTAACCCTTTCTTCAGGAGTGCTGGATGATAATGAAAATAGTATTAACGTTGCCGGTGGTATAACCAACTCCTCTGTACATTATAGTCCAAGTTCAAGCGCAGGTGGAATTGTTTGTAATGGTGCATCCAGGCAGGAACTTTATGGTACAGGGACTTTTGGACGGTTTGAGATCAGCAATCCTTCAGATGCAGCGATGAATAATAACATTACCCTTAATAATTCATTAATACTTACAAATGGCAGCCTGGTTGTCCGGACTCATTTATTAACTCTTGGAGCTGATATTCAGCTTTCCGGAACATTTAGTGAAAATAATATGATTATCACCAATGGCGCTGTTAGCGACAATGGAATAAAACGTATGGTGAACGCTGGAGAGTATTCTTCATTCTTCTTCCCGGTAGGTGTTCCAGGCAAGTATACACCTGTTGAATATATTATTGATACGAACACAATAGCAGGTTCAATTACGGTTATTCCTGTTAATAATGTGCATCCAACAGCAACAAGCCCTGATGATGCATTACAATATTACTGGAGAGTAATAAATTCCGGCTTGGGAGGTTTTACGGGTGTGGTAAACTTTAACTATTTGCAGGAAGATGTATCTGTTACTTCCACAAATCTGGAATCAGACTATATTCCGGCCAGGTTGATCAGCTCGTTCTGGTCAAAATTTGGCCCGGAAGATGTGGATGATGTGAATAACATCATTGAATTTAACTTTTCCGGCACAGGCGATATTTCAGGAGATTATACCTGCGCTATCGATACAGCATTGCCTGATACCGTGCCTGTTTTTACCACGGTAAAAGACGGTGACTGGGACGATGAAAACGTATGGTTCCGGACTGGTGAAATAAATCCGGGGGACAATGTCCCCGAAAATGGTCCGGATGGCCAGATAGTAGTTATAAATGACAGCATCTATACAAATGGTAACTTAAGGTCTGCATACAGGACTACAATTAACCAAGCAGGGAAATTGTATATTGGCACAACGCTGGGACATTATCTCGGGGATGTTGATGGAAGTGGCACCATCCAACTTGATTTTGGAAGACTTCCTGCCGGACGGTATGAGGATTTCTTTGATTGCAGTGGAGGTACAATTGAATATAGTGGTACAGGAAATTACTACATCTCTGATGAGGGCTCAACGATAAGGAGATTGATTTTAAGCGGAACAGGAAAACGGATATTCCCTTTACTTGATTTTACCATATGTGATACGTTAAGTATAAGGGGAGCTACTCTCGATAATACATATAATAATGACCAGATAACGATTAATGGTTATCTGGAACGTATTTCAGGAGGTTCATTCCTTAGTGGAACCAGTTCTAATGCACGTTTTGTATTTAGTGGCAGTGCAGAACAGACCATTGAAGGAAGTTTTACAGGAAATAATGCATTCAACCGTGTAACTTTAAATAATACATCAACAGGGGTAACGTTGAATGATACGATTGAGATTCAATCCGTTCTTACACTTACGGATGGAACCATTAATACAACAGATGATAATATTGTATATCTGCCAAATACAGCAAGTGTTTCGCCATCAGGAGGTTCTTCAGCGTCCTTTATAAATGGTCCTTTGCTTGTCGACCTGGATAATGGCTTTGATTATAACTGGCCTATTGGTGAAGGCACCCGGTTTGGCCAAATGGGTACACTCGGCATAAGCACTTCAGGAACACAGGGATGGAAAGCCGAATATGTATACGGGAATCCGCATGATGATGGATATGACACTTCCCAATATGATGGAAGTATAGCTGCTGTAAGCCATATGGAATACTGGAAAGTTACAGGCCCTGCAGGTACTGCTGATGTAAGGGTAAGATGGGATGCAACCAGCGATATGAATGGATTATCTGTAGGTGATATAAATGATATCGTAATAGCTCAATGGAATGGAACTTTATGGACTGAAGTCGGATCGGATGTTTCAGGAACCGATATTAATGGCACTGTGTCAACCGAGGATGCCACGGCTCCAACTTTTACAGCGGGCCAGGACACTGTATTTACACTTGCTTCTTATGTTTTGCCGGGACCGACAGCAGTGATAACCAGTACAGATTTTTATTTGTGTACGAACGAAGCAGGATATATTACCATTGAACTTACCGGAGACCAGCCCTGGTATGTTATTTATGAAATAAACGGGGCCAATCGTGATACTACTCCTGCAATTGCATCAACACCTTATTTATTGCCTGTTACCGATACAGGTACATATACATTGGCAGGGGTTTGGGATGCCAATGATCCTTCCGGTGTAACTTCGGGATCATGCCATGTGCAATATTATACCCCTCCCGATGTTGATATTGAGAATGATGATCCGGATGCAAATAATATAATATGTGAGGGTGATACTTTAACATTTACTGCAAATGTAATTTCAGGAGTTGTAATTAATTATGAATTTATTCTGGAAGGTGTTGGAACTTTACAGAGTGGTAGTGAATCAACGTATTCCACAGCAACGCTTACTGACGGTGATGGTGTTTTTGTTGTTGCTACTTCAGATGATGGCTGTTACGATACCAGTAGTACGAATTATATTACGGTAAATCCCTATCCGACACCCTTAATCACAGGAGACAGTACAGTTTGTGAGGGTTATACGATAGCCTATACAACACCAAATACGGGTAATACATTTGTATGGACAATTACGAACGGGTCCCTTATTTCTGATGACGGATTGGGTAATATTATAGTTCAATGGGATGCAGTGGCAGTTCCTTCAGCTTCGGTTACCGGATATGTTGAGGTTGAAGAAACGATGACAGGTTGTTCAACTAATGATACGCATCAAATAACAATATACAGAAGGCCGAATACTGGTCCCAATTATCATATACCTAATCCCTGGAGTGAATAATAGACACGAATGAAGAATAATAAAACATATAAAATCAGTATCAACATTGCCTATTCAATGTTCCTTAAATCAGGTGCATTGGAGAGTTTACAAAAATCCCTTGATAAGGGGGAAAAAGTTCTTTGGGGCAGGGCAGGGCCTGATGCCTGGACTGGCTTGCCCCCACCTGGATAGAGTTGTGAAAATAAAGTATAAAAAGTAAAAAAAATAAATGTATGACGAAGGACGAAAGATGCATGACGCTGAGAGGATTGTGGGACAATGAGATGAGAGCGTGGATTAGTTTATACTACAACGCCCCTCTCAATACCCACTACCCAACGTCAATCATCAATCGTCAATCGTCAAACAATACAATCCATATCAAAGAATTACAAGAATTAATTATAAATAACAATTTGTTTAACCTTAATTTTTAAGATTATGAAAACGAAAAACATCTTTAAAGTGTTGTTAACCTTGGCGATAGCTTTGGTTGTGAATGTAAGCCTTATGGCTCAGTATCCACCTTCTCCTTTTGCGTTGTATGATGCAAATGAAACGGTACCAACTGCAATTGACTCTGCTACAACTGGTATGACCTTACCATACTATGTTTTGCCAGATGCCTATTATCATCCTAACTATGTAGCATTAGGTCAGCTAACCACTGGATTTCAATGGGACTGGGAAATAAGTACCAACCCCGGTGGCGCTGCTATAGTTGGTGCAGCTGATACTGCCAACTATGTTGAAGTAACATGGGGTGCAGCTGGTGATTATGTACTTCGTGTTTCTGAAGTTGCCCCTGCTGCATATGGCGGTTGTGACGGAGATACTACTATAATGAATGTAACCGTATTGCCTGTTCCAACTTTGGGATTTGAACCAACAGCAATCGGCTCTTATATTGGTGACAGTATCCAGGTTTGTGAAGGTGATGCACAGTTGACTGATATTGTAACAGTTAACATCACAGGTATTACACCGTTTAATTTGATCTGGGATTTTGAGATTGCAACAATGGATGCAACCAATACGAAAGACGAATGGTTTGATACAGATAAAACAACAAACTATGGAGTTCAAACCTATGCTGTTGAATACACAGCTGCTGCACCGGACTCAGTTACAACAACTGCCTATGACTTGCAAAGACCAGATGACGGAGTTTATGATTGTATTGGAGGGAAAACCACTGTTTATACATACAGTATTACTGGTGTTAACGGAAGGATTTCCCGTAAATCAGACTATCTGATTAATACTTCTGGCGCTAATGCCGGTTTTAACTACTGGGATTACCTGGCTGCAAATAATGTAGGAGCAGCAGGTAACACAGCTGATGGTGTTGAAATCATCGTTAACCCAAGACCGGATACCGGACCTATCTATCATATACCTAACAACTGGGCAGAATAAAAATATTCTGTATGCCTTAAAAGGCTGCAATTTCAGCAATGCTGAGGAGGAGCTTAATGGGTAAGGTATAGATAGATATTAAAGATGTTTGAAACCAGCTTCAGGGATTGGTAAGGTTACAATCCCTGAAGCCTTGGGTTCAAAGCATTGTAAACTCTAAAATTCATGGTAGGCGTACCATGAGAGATGTGCCCGGTCCGGTGTTAAATAATGCATGCCAATACTTGTATCAGGTATTGGTTATCCCTTACTTAACATTTGTCGATCGGTTTAGATACTTGAGGAAGTCGTTGTTGATTGCCTGGTTAGTAATTCAGGCAAAAGCAATTGGATGGGGTTTATCTTGAAATTAACCGGACTGTAGACTTTAATCCATTGTATCCGTTGAGATGCAGGAGGATAAGCTACAGAATAGGGTACGATAGATAAACATATAATGGATTTATAGTTGCGGGTAGTGGGTGAAAACAGGGTGTTTTGACCCCGACTATCTTACATGCAATGGATTTATTGTATTCTGCCCAAAATGGGTTGGTCCAGACTTCTGAATGTATATATTATATATATGTATAACAAATTAGTACAAAATGCAACAAACCATAGCTATGTGGCTAATAACCAATAGTAAATAGCTGGCAGCTGATAGCTGAAAACTATACTAATAGCTAATGGCTAAATGCGAATAACATGGTGCGTAAACACCACATAAAATGGATAGTGACGCTGATACTGGCGCTCATGCTCATGGGGCGGTCATCCGGTCAGGTAATTGACACGGTATGTCCCGGAGACAGGGGTGTTATGTATGGTGTAACCGGCAGTCCTACATCATTCTTCCACTGGAATGTTGAGGGTGGCCAGATTGTCCATGATTTTGGTGATACCATCGTAGTAAATTGGGGAACTGACAGGGGGACATATACCATATCTGTAATTGAAGAAAGTCAATACGGATGTTTGGGTACAGAGCAATTTGCTGATGTAGTAATTTTGGGAGGACCGGATGTGGATATTGGTGTTGATCCGGTATTCTGTCAGGGAGACTCTGAGCTTATTTATGCCTTCGTAGACGGTAATGTAATTAATTACCAGTGGAGTACAGGAAGTACATCCAGAGAGATTGTTGTTTATTATGCCGGTGAATATTCTATTGAGGTAACTGATGATCTTGGTTGTATGGCAAGGGATACTATAGATGTGACAGTAAATCCATTACCTGTATTCAGTGCCGGAATGGACACAACTTTGTGCAGGCTTGAAGGGCTTGAAATATCGGCGGATAATCCTGATTATATGTATACCTGGACATGTGAGGAATGGGATGCAATTCAAAATGGTCAGTATATTGAGGTATTCCAATCTCATTACGACCAGGTGGTTGTAGCTGAGGCTACAGATATAAATAATTGTGTGTCTACAGATACTGTTATTGTTTATCACTGTCCAAACGGATTGTGGGATATAACCAACGTATTTTCACCTAACGAGAGTGATAATACAAATAGAACGTGGGAGATTCATGGCTTACAATACTATCCGGAAGCTGAAATTTTGGTGTTCGACAGATGGGGAAGATTGGTGTTTAAAGGTTCAGGATTTACCACGGATGATACAGGTTGGGATGGTACGGATCTTGGAGGTAGAAAGCTGCCTATGGATTCATACCATTATGTAATCAACTTCAACTCGAAGGATATACCTACTATTACGGGTATTGTAACTATTGTAAGGTAATTTAATACAAATAATTATGGAAACAACAATAAATAAAAGACCTATTCCGGGGAGATATCCCGGCCAGGTATTTTGGTTGTTTTTCGCATTTATCCTATTGATCTTTATTTTGAATGTAAACGCGCAGATGACACCCTTATTTAGTCAATATACAATGAATGGGTATTTGATTAACCCTGCTATGGCAGGTAGTGAAGGATATACTGCGATAAGCCTTGTTGCACGGGAACAATGGATAGGTATGGGGAGTTATAACCAAACACCCAAAATGCAAGCCTTAAGTGCAGAAACAAGGGTGCTGAAGAATAGTTTTATTGCACGGACTCTTTCAATAAAGAAAAGAAGGCGTAGAGGATCTAGTAGTGGCAGGGTTGGTTTGGGCACTTATCTGTTTAATGATAAGAATGGACATATAGACAGGTTGGGGATGAATTTAACTTATGCTTATCATATTAATTTCAGATATGCACAACTGTCTTTTGGGTTATCGGGTATGTTTTATCAATATAATGTGAACAAGGCTGCATTTATTCCGTATTCTTCTGATGATATGTTTTTGCAAAGTCTGGATAAAGCATATTTTATGCCAGATGCTACCTTTGGTGTGTATTATCGAAATCCGCAAGTTTATGCCGGTTTGTCGGCAAACCAGCTTTTTGAAACCAATTTGTACTATCTCTTTGTGGATGATAATTTTCAATATCATCAGGCTGAACGCAATTATATGCTGTTAGCAGGTTATCAATATGAATTACCAGCCGTAAGAGAAATGACTTTTGAACCGTCTGTACTTATTAAATCGAATGACTATTTCAATTTTCAACTCGATATAAATACCAAACTTTATTTACGAAAAACTTATTTTACAGGGGTGTCGTACCGAACCGGTAATTATGGTTCCTTTGTTGTGATGAGTGGATTGAAAATTTCGGATTTTTATTTTAGTTACTCCTACGATTATAATTTTGGTACAATTCGAAAATTCACCTATGGTTCGCATGAAATTGTTGCAACCTATAAATTTGGAGATAATGCCCGTCGATACAGGTGGTTGAACAGGTATTAGGGTTGGCTTAACTTGTTGAGATTTTAAAATTCAGAAACTTACTTTACCTGGATATAGGATATTTTATTCTGAAAAGGGTTAGAGGAAATAAAATTCAACTTAACTAAAATATCAAATGTTAATATTATTTACTTTTCTTTCTCATTTAAAAATTTCTTAGATGTAATTCTTGGTTTAGTTTTTTAAATCAAATACTCCTTAAAAGATTACCCAAACAATTGGCAGCATACCACTCGTATAGGGTCCCCTCTGTCCCATGGCATCTCCCTGTTGATGAGACGGCACGGAATGTAGGTTTGTTAAAATTCAAGAGTCTGGTATTTTCATTGATAATACTGTGCTAAAGGTTTAAAAATTAAGATACCCATATCATAGCAGGACATTTTAGTTTTATCTTTAGTACGATCCAAACCAATTGGCAGCATACATTTCAATTACTTGTCTCAACTCGGGGAGATGTCCGCCGCGGCGGACAGAGTGAGAGAAGAGAAGTAGTATACGAAAAATGCATATATTTGTGACTTTCCGATACTTTTTTTGAATCATATATTGTATAAAACATGACGAATGGATCAAGCCAACAAATCTAACCGATACTTATACAACCCACAACTAACTTACAGAGCAAAAAAATTAAGAAGAAAAGCCACACAAGCTGAAACTTTAATGTGGAAATGTGTTTTACGCAATAAGATTATGGGCTGCAAATTTTATCGACAACGGCCTGTATTAAATTATATTGCTGATTTTATGTGCAAGGAACTAATGTTAATAATTGAAGTAGACGGTATCACTCATCTTTATGAGGAAACAATAAAGAGAGATAAGGTGAGACAAAAAAGATTAGAAGATGCAGGTTTTAAATTTCTTAGATTTGAAGATTCAATGGTTATAAATAATTTGGCGCTAACCCAATCTGTAGTTGAACAGGAAATTAAAGCAATTGAAAGTGAAATGGGCATTAAGTAAATTAATTAGTGCCCCCTCTGCCCGTGGCATCTCCCCGTTGGGGAGAAGGCATGGAATGAGGGTAAGATGCCAATTGTATCGTTTGGTATTTTAATGAATTTTTATCTAAGTCACTATCCAAACAATTTAGCAGCATACCATACTGTTATCTTTCTCCCCTCGGGGAGATGTCGACAGACAGAGGGGGGAGCAATGCTATAAAGTTAAGAGGTTAATATTGTTAATTTATCTATAAAAGCCTTTGGGGCTTATTTAAACAAATTCTACCATTTTGAATCATAAATAATAAAATTTACAAATCCATAACTTGATAGCATTGGAGGGGGGAGTGAGAGTGAAAATTTTGTTGGCTAAAGCATATGATGGGCCCAGTTTAAAACTTTAAATACTTTGGCGTAGGCATGGTCTGATTTACTTTATGAATTTGATAAGTATATTCTTCCTTATTTATAATATCGCCATTCTCATTGTAATCCGAGCGTTCTACAACATAACCATCCCTGTAAAGTTCAATTCTTCTTATATGAATTTTTTTTATAGTTACATCTTTAGTGATCTTTCGCAGATAACCTTTCGGGTTATATTCCCACTGTTCCTGCATCTTTTGTGTTATTCCATCAGGGGTTTTTTCAATTCGTGATGCGGATATTATTCTGTTCTTATCATCATATACCGGCTTTATCTTATACATCAGGTAATCGCAAGGCACGGTTGGTTCTGCTTTTTTACATTTAAACGAAATGATAGTGCCTTTCTCATCATACTTATACTTTTTTGTATACGCTTTACCTCCATTAATATATTTTCCTGATTCCATGATTAATTTCCCGTTTTCATCATAAGTAAAAGTCTCGTTCATAAAAGGATATAACTCATCATTTTCATTTACTTTAAATTGTTCACTTCCAAGCTTTTGTCCATCTGTATTGTATTGGTATTTAACTGCCACTACCAGTCTGTCCGATGCGTCATAACGTTCTTCCCCGGTAAGAATTTTGCTATTATAAAAATACCATGAATAATAAATAATAGCAGATGGTTTATTTGAAAAACCTACAAGACGTATCAATAGATCATCTTTGGTATATGTTTGTTGTTCTTTTACATATTTTACTTTTGTTATTATTCCATCATTTTTTTCATATTTATACCAGTTTATTACCTTGAATTCATTTTTTTGAGAATATGTTTTTTGATATATCAGTGATACTGATATAATTAGAAAGAGTAAATATCTTTTGTATTCAAAATTGAGCATTCTTTTATTTAATATCATTACTAAACGAGTAAATTATATTTCGTCCCTAACGGGACTTAGAAACATTTTCTAATACAATGTTTACCAATATGTCGTCCCTACGGGACT
>JAFGOZ010000218.1 GCA_016926235.1 Bacteroidales bacterium
AAAGCGGTGGAAGATAGATCAGACATTGTACTCATTCTCTCAAATTTGCGGCATAACTCCTTTTGAGAAAGTGCCTCTAAATGAACTCTTTAGCAGATCGTCAGCATTAGTCCCAATTGATGATGCTCCTAACCTGTTCAGTAACAGTAACTTTTAACGGGACACTAGTGTCATATTATTGTTATTTCAATGACCAATGATTCTTTATACAATAGTCGTGAACCTCATCAGTAAACTTCCCAAAAAACAAAACTCCGTGATTTTGTGCAAAACAGATGGAGGATGATGAGGTATTTATTTCAATCAACCTCCAAGTCGATTCGACATCATAACATAGGTCTAGCCCGACAACTCTAATGTAGAATATCTTTTGTGCTACCTTAAGAGAAATTTCCTTTAATGAATCAAAACTTGGTATTTGACTGTTGAAAGCCATTCCTGAATCGGGATGCCTATTATACTTTTTGCCATAAATATCTACTGCAAATCCATTTAAGAATCCATCCTGATTTATCAATGTATAAATACCTCCAGAAGTTACATTATCAAGTGATCCTCCGATGCCCATTCTTAAAGCCATATTTATAATATAAAGGTTATTGTCAGTCACTGATCGATAAACGTATACTCTTACGGTGTTAAGACCATGAATATTATACTGATTAAAGAAAACATGTTGTCTTATTTTCTCTTGAACCAGAAAATTAGTTTTACTCTTAGCTATTTCTAATAATTCTACAGAGTTCCTAGGGAAATGTATTCCCATACCTCCATGGGAGTCTTTGGTGGGTTTAAAAACCACTGGATATACGAGTTGTTCGGCAATTTTTTTAACCTCATGAAATGAAATTGTGTTTAGGTTCTGGTCCAGCCACTCTCCATCAAGGTTGTGAAAGAAATCACGAGGGAAAATACCGTTAGTGAACCATCTGTTATAGAAACTCTTAATTGCCAAATAGTTCACTTCAACGGAAGGATTGAGAGTCGGTTCGATATCTGCAAAAAATATTTCTTCCGGAATTAGTTTTGGGTTAGAAATACCAGATATGTTTTTACTGATCCTTAATGTTGATAGATTTACCCTTTGGCCAAAAAATTTCCAATATAATTTATATGAATTTTCAATGTTCTGCTCAGCTGGCACTTGTAATTCCGGATGAAGATAAAAAGATTCCTTAAAAACTCTTCTCCACAGAATCCGGGCTCCTCTTTTTCGTCGCAAATAATTTAAAAATCGTTTAAGGCGATCCTTTAAGGAATGCTCTCTAGTTAATAGAATCCTTCTATATATGCCTGACATAACAAAAATTTAAAACTATTATGTAATTAAGTGGCCAAGCTGAACTGAAGTCATAAACTCAATATCCGGCCAACGTTTTAAAGCCATTTTTAATAATTTATCCAACATGTTCAAAGTTCTGTCTCGGTTGGATTCAACTATATAACCCACATAGTTAATTCGGTGGCTACAAATCACAGCCGGCTTATGCATTCTAAATGCAATATCGATATCGGCCAAACATTTCCTAACCGGATCACTAATCGAGGATTCAACTAATGAGGGCTCAAAGAAAATATTGCGAATCAAGTAGAGTTGACCCAGGTAATTCTTCATTCCAAGATAGTATGTGTGCCGTTTATCCTTACCTCCTACAACAGGTTCAATCATCTTGTGAACCCCCTGAAAATATCTTACCCCTTTCTTATAAACCGCTTCATTGTAATCAGAACACCAGCTGTAATTTGGAGGAATAACTGATTCAGATCTATAATTAAAGAGTTTTTCAAAAATGTCTAAGCCTTCTAGATATATTGAAAGTTTTCCTTTTTTGTCATTAAGAGAGTGAAACCGGGTAGCTTCAACAAAAACGTTACCCTCTTCTGGAGTTTTCATCAGTATATTGCCTGGCATTTGGTTTTCAAATCCAAAAAGTATATCAGGATCCGCTTTTCTGAGAGAATTCATGAAGAGACTGACATTTAAATGTTCCCTGGCATGATATTGAGGGAAGAAAACTTTACTCCTGATTCCCTCTTGCCATAACTTAAAATTACTGGAGTGTTTAGGGTATTTTTTAAAGGTTTCTGTAATTAATTCAAAATGATAATTTTGAAATTGGTCTTGTTTGATTTTTTGAAAATCCGGATTAGCTACTACACAATTTGCCGTAATTACAGGATAATAACCGTTTTTATCCCGGTGACTGTGTAATAGGTCGAAAAGCAACTCGAGGTCATCACTGCTCATTAAAGAGTCATAACGCTCATATGCAATTTTGTCAACCGGGTAGCCCGCATTAAGGCATTTTATATAGGTTGACTTCGATGGCATTCTGATACTTCCCCAGTCGTCTGATTCGAAAACAACGATTTTTCGATTGGTGCGCCATCCAGGTAAATTTAAAAGTGCTTTTTTTATCGTCCTTAGAAATGTCATAAAGTTTAATAAATTATTATGACTTTAACTCAGAAATAATAGAATTTATAGATGATTCTTTAGACAGGTATCCTTCCCCAATATTAGCAATATATTGACGATTGAAATTATTTTTAGAAAGCTTCTCAGCATCAAAGGTAACCGGGTTATTTAGCTCACTCTCCTTAATGAGAAGCCCCAAATCATATTCGACAGTAAAATCTGAATAATCACCCACTCCTTCAGAAATTAAAACCGGTAAGCCACAAAGAATGTATTCAGCAAATTTCGTTGGTGAAGCTACATTATTCATGATTGTGTTTTCCCTGAATAGAATTGCATAATCTGCTGCATTCAGATACTCAAATACTATATTATTTGGCACAGAAAACACCATGGTACGCGGTTTTAGATCCGGGAAATTGTGTAGCATCTTTTTTACAGGTTCAATTTCTATTGTAAGACATATTAACAATGAGTTGATTTTTTTCTTAAACAAATTGTCAATAAATTCAAACATTTTATTACTGATATGCCAATCATCGCCAAAAGCTCCAGAATATATAAATACATTGGTCCCATTTCCTATTCCTAAACTGGTCCTTACCCTGTTGCGGGCTTCATTATTTAAATAAAACTTGTTTGAGTCTGACAGGCAGGGATAAAGAATAAATTTATTGAAATCTGTTAAATAAAGATCCTGAAAATATCTTTGGAGACCGCGTGATACTACAAATACCTTATCTGCTTCGTAAAGAGTTTTATATAACAAATAATAAATATGTGCAATTATGTTATATCTTTTTAATGAAAAATCATGGTTTTTCAATGCTAAATATTTTTGTTCTTCTGCTGCGGCTGCCCTTGCGTCGAAGTAGTATATTATTCTTGCAGGTGATATTCTTCTTAAAAAAGCTATTTCGTTACCAATAATAGCTCTAGAGAATATAAGCACTTCCTTATAATTAATAAGATACTTGAAAATCTTGAAGAAAATGATCAGAGAGTTGATCTTAAATAAAATACCTCTGCTCGGTAATAAATACATATACCCTTCAAAAAGCTTTGTGTTTTTTCTTATCCCTTTCAATTGATTCCTAATAAAGGCAGGCCTTTTTAAATATTTTACCGGAAAGATCTGAATTAATGAAAATACCAGTTCGTATTCCTTATATAAATGCAACCAGTCCAGAACCTGGGTTTGAGCTACAGTACCGTCAAAATTTAAGTTACTTATGTAAATGTATTTCCTTTCTTTCTTTCTCATACTCTTAACATGTCCAAAACAATTTTGAATTTTCTTTATTTAGTTGAAAGCCTAAAGGCTACCTGTAAGTAGCATCAGTAATTATCCACAGGAAATGAATTATCCTGATTTTCTGATATCTTCAAACGATGAATTTGTTCAAGCGCCGAAAGGGTAAGGTTTGTTATTGCAATATCTGTTTTAAAGGGCGATATAAGTGATTCTTTGTTCCTTAGTTTCTTTGCTAATTCTGCTATTAGTGCTTTATGTCCCTTATCAACCGTTTTTAGCTTATAACCTTTCTCTACACTATTAAACGTTTGAAAATCAACAAAGTCATTAATTACTATTGAACTCTCGTTTGTAAATATTTCTATCCTTTCTTTCTCCATATCTTTACCACCAATGGAAGTGTAAGTCAGTACCCCAATGGATCCGTTATCGAACGCAAGTGTAATAATTACGTTGTCTTCCGACTTAATAGTCTTGCCATCAGTTGGTACATGGATAGCATTTAATGATTTTACACTACCTGAAGTCAGATAAGAAATTAGATCAATAAAATGGCATGCTTCCCCAATAATTCTGCCACCACCTTCCTCTAAATCCTGAGGCCAGAATTCTGGAGACATATCACCTGCATTCACACGATAGTTGACAACTATTGGAGTTCCATTTTTAGAAATCAACGACTTGGCTTTTTGTATCAATGGTGAATACCTTCTGTTAAATCCAACAGTTACTATTACATCTGGATTTTCATAAAATGCATTCTCGACCATTAACATCTCGTCATGATTCATTGCCAATGGCTTCTCCACAAGTACATTCTTGCTTGATTTTATAGAATCTGCAACCATTTCTGCATGGAGATTATGACGTGTTCCAATAATTACAAGATCAATATCTGGATCATTTAGAATCTGAAAATAGTCCGTAGTAACATAATTCACTTTGTATTTCTCGCTTGCAGATTTTGCAGAAACTGGTTTTTTTTCAGCTATAGCAATCAGTTCAAATTCATCCGGCATATTTAAAATATTTGCCAGATGATTCCTTTGTATAAAGCTCCCTGCTCCGATGATACCAACACCTATTTTACCTGAATGCTTTGTACGGGTATTTATTTCTAACCGGCTTACTGGAATACTTTTTTCTTCGTGAGGATAAACAAAAACAGCAGATATGGCTTCACCAGGATTTTCTAAAAGACTGGTATAAGCTTCCTGTACCTGATCTATATTAAATGAATTTGAAATCAATTTGTCAACTTTGACATGTCCAATTGAAAGCAGTCTCACAAATTCCATCATATTTCTGTTTTCGGTCCAGCGGACATATCCTATCGGGTAATCTACTCCCTTCAACTCGTATTGGTTATCATATCTTCCTGGACCATAAGATGTTGACATTACAAAATCAAGTTCTTTCATATACATCGCATCACGTTGAAGGTCCATCCCGACTGATCCCACAATGACAACCCGCCCTTTTTTGCGACACATTTCAAAGCCAAGATTCGCCGGTTCCGAACGCTTGGTAGCAGCATATATTATGACTGCGTCAGAACCATTACCATATGTTAAGTCTTTTATCTTTTGAACCAGATTTATGTCGTTGGCATCAAAGCAATAGTCCGCTCCCAATTCTTTTGCCAGTTCAAGGCGGTTGAGGTTTATATCTGTACCAATAACTACCAACCCCCATGCTTTGGCAATCTGAACAGCTAAAAGGCCTAGCAGTCCAAGACCGCTAATTACTATAGTTTCACCAAAAGTCACATTTGTCCGCCTTAACCCTTGCATAGCAATCGCTCCTATTGTTGTAAAACCGGCAGATTCAAATTTAACATCATCGGGGACTTTCACCGTAAGGTTAACGGGTACTGCAGTAAACTCGGCATGAGATGCAATGCCGGCACCAGCGCAAGCAACACGGTCACCCGGATTGAATTCTGTAACCAACCGACCTTTTGCTATAATTACTCCAGCATTACTATACCCCACAGGGCTCAAGAGAATGGACTGGTCTGCAGGACTTAACTTCGTTTTTATTGCCTTCAGTGTTGATCCAAAGCCCTTCTCCTTTATTAGTTTATTGATTTTATCCCATAGTGCCTTTTTTTCCTGCAGATTTTCAAAAAGTGTCTTGGTTTCTTTTTTCATTTCCATAGTCTCAGTACCCGTACTGATAACACTTGCATACACTTGTACTAATACCTCCTTATCCCCTGGCGTTGGCATGGCAACTTCATAAGTACGATTCCCGTTAACTGTACTCAATATTTGTTTCATATTCAACTGTTTTTCAATACTTCTATTGTTAACTCAATTGGAGTCTGTGCCACTATTTTGGCTACTAAAACATTCCCCTCTTCTTTAATACCATAAGATTTTGAAATAAAAGATAATTCCTTTTTTAGAACAACTTCGCTTTCAGATTTAAAAATTAAACAAATGTTTTTGCCATCCTTGCACGTAGTGTTAACAACATATTCATTAATTTCAAAGTCAATCCCATGATCAAGATGGAAATACCATTCACAGGTATGCCTCCCATTCCCGTTTAGAGCATCTTTAATCATCCATTTTTCATTTTCCTTATCAAAGATGATTCTACGTTCGTGTATTACAGGTTCCAATAAACGTGTATAACCATTATGGCAAGCTCTAATTATGTCTCGGTTTGAGTTCGATTCCCACTTTAAAATCTCAGGAATAGCTGTCCGGTCGTTGCCCCACATTTTATCCCTACACAGGATCTCCTGTGATTCACCATCAACAGTAACAGTATTGTGCATCTTCGTGCTTCTGAATAGCAACCTCTGATCAGCATCAGCAGTGTAAAGGTAACTTCCAGGATCAATAATGAATGACTTACCTTGTGTGAATAACTCAAACGATAACAGATCGCTGTGCGTATGAGAACCCGGGCTTAATTCCGGATACAAGCCCCTTCCTGTTGCATTGAATATTAAATAGTTATCTTTATTTCGCATTACATAAAGACCTACATCACGGAACGCACATGATCCTAAGGCAAAAGGTTCAACAGGAATATTTCCCCATTTCTCTCTAACTTCCGGACCCCCAAATATTGAACAAAATATATTAAAACCATCTCCATGATACTTCAAATCTGCGCGGTTGAATAATACTGCTCCTAATGAAAGAAGATACCTGAAGTCTATGGTTTCTTGCTGGTTAAATGGTAATAAACGGCCATTATCCTGGTCTCCTATTATCGGAGTAGTCCCGTCAGGTTTCAAACTAAACATAATAAAGTCAAACATCTTTTCTAGACGATACCAGATATCTGTAGGTATTTCGTGATTGTTTTCTCTAAGTAGGAGAACCGGAACCATAATTAGCTCTAGTACCATTCGATTGTAGTTTGTCGAGCGCTCATATGTCATCCCCGAAGGAAGTATCTCCATTCTAATCTCTCGAAACAGTTCTTCCTTCCCTAGTTGTAGCCACCTTTTGGGTTCCTCCAAATTTTTAAACAATAACCCCAATGAAATCTGTCCTGCAAGATCAGCGAGGTAGTGGTTTCCGTTATTAGATTTATCTCTTTCAGGATTTCGATAAATGAACCATCCATGCTGGTACAAGCTACTTTTAATTTTATTTATCGTTTTATCGTCCAATAATTTTGAATTTGAAATCAAGCAAAGGGTATAAATCCAGTTTACGGCTCTGATTGCTACGTCCATTGTACAGCCCCAATTAATGCTATACATAAGAGGATTCTCATTAATCCAGTTCTTTATCTGATCTATTGAGCTCTCTGCATATTTTTCATCATTCGTCAACTTGTAAGCTAAGCCCAGTTTTAATAAATGATGACCACGACTGAGTTCACGGGGGATCTTTACGTCAGAAGGAGAATTGATATCTTCTTGCTTATAATTTCTGAAAAACATGCCAGGTTTCCATTCAAATCCCACCTTAAAGTCAATATGCCAGTTAATTGGATTGATTTCAACATCGCCCGAACCTAGCAAATTATAGACGCCTTTAAGAGTTTTATCCGCAGATTTTATAATAAGAAGTTTTTCGTTCTCATTAGCAATAATACTCTTCGGAATTTTTAAAACCGATGACAAATTATTGATAAACTGATCATTACTAATTCTTTTATATGAATATTGATTAATGTTATGCACTATCAATTTTCTGAATATTCTGTAATGGCATTCCAAGAATCTTCTCCTTAGCCCATACTGAAGCTGCACAAACATTTCGTAGGTCGATAAATATCTTCGAATCCTGGTAAACATCAGCTACCTAATTGTTCAGGTTTAACCAACAGATTAAGCTTTCCTGCTCTTGTTCTAATTGGACAATCTAATTTCTTAAATGTGAAGTCTATTTCAATATTGCTTTTATCAAAGTAGAATTCAGGAGTAAATTCAGAGACAAAATTCTTAGGTACATATAGAACAATGGCTTTACCCTTTTCTTCCTGACAAATTTGAATATGAGTGCAATAGTCAAAGATTTTATGGTGTCTCCCAAATATTAGTCCGGTCAGAGAGATTCTCATATCTCTTTTATCTACAACAAATTCACTATTACGCCCCTCTAGTATCCGAAATGAAATCAGAAAACCATTAATTATTTCAGGGTCAGATATTATATCTTCGGTATCATACCGAATAAAAGGAGAGGCTTTTTCATAATATGTTGTAGCTATAAGATGCCCTTCATCATTTATCTCAGCAAATCCATATGTTTGGAATGGAAAATATCTATATTTTTCTTTTTGTTCCCAAGCAAGGACTGCACCTTCTGTATGACCGTACCAGTTTACAGTATCTATATTAAAAATATCCTCTATTTTATCACGATACAATGAATGAGGGTATTCTGAGCCCAAAAAGGCTCCTTTTAAAGATTTTCGTAACATCCCTTTCATTTCATGATCATAAGCATCGCAATAAAGTGCAAACTCATAGATAGTACTAGGATAACCATGCAAAAATCTTATTGGAATATTCTTTAATATCTTTTTGAGTTTTCGAGCAGTTTGACTGAATCCTTTATATATATCTAATCTTAAAGAATTGGTCTTAAAACAGAAATCTACATCATTTACCACATTATTCTGACCATTCATTACTAGTTTTGAGTCAGAATTATTGTATCCGATCTTCTCCCAGATTGTGTTCATATGCACAATTTCATGGTATGGAGATGTACCTTTTTCTTTGTAGAAAGATAGAGTATGACCCGATGAGCCACCTGTATTGTATTTTAATGCATCCTGAATATTCCAACATCTGCGTTCAACAGGACACTCAAGCAATAATTTCTTACTAATAACAGGAATCTTTTTAATGTCTCTAAAAGTTTTTAAATCAGATGGCTTGAACTTATGTTTGTCATACAAATCGTGATAAAATGGAATTTTTACATAAGCATGTTCTACATTGTCCTTAATATTTCTTAGCACAAATTGTTCTCGCTGACCTTGATCCCAACAATTATATTCTTTAACGAAAGATCTGTACTTAACATAAGACCTTCCAAGAAAAGGATTTAAATCTTCAGGGAGCAATCCCAGGTAATGTCTTAAAGTGACAGGGATTTTTGATACTGCAAGATTATTATAAAGTAGCATTTCTAATCTTTAATACCTTGTTCATTCTCGGGAAATATATTCAATACTTTCCGAAATCCATTATAAACCAACTGATGGTCCAGACCTTGCTGAACATTTATTTCAATTATCTTAATTCCATCATCACCAATTGCCACATCCCAGCCAAGGTCTTTGCATTCACTAATTAATCGGGAGTATTTTAAAATAAGTGCTTTAATCTCATGCCAATTTTCAATCTTTTGACCCTTGAACACAAAATGGCTATCCGGATGCTCATAGTACTTTCTGTCCAACTCCTTAGTCTGTGCATAATCCGATAAAGATCCATCATTAACATCGACAATCGCCACAAGACCGCCTGCACAGAAATTGTCAATAAATGAATTTTTAATCCCCATTCTTAAAATGCATAACGGGACAAAAATCTCATTCCCTTTTGCCTGTGTACAAATACGAAGAGTATTTACAGTATATTCATTAATTAGAGTCATTTTAGCGCTTTGTACAAAGCGCTCCTGGATCAGATAATTTTTATTCTTAGGAAGTAAGTCATAAATTTCCCCACTAGAGATTAACGTGTTATTCAAGTATAATTGCCCTTCCTTTTTGTATAGTTTTATTATTCCACTCCCGCCCGCTCCGTACTCTGGTTTTAAGAAGAGTGCACTATTTTCATTTTTCAGATATTTAGTTATCAGATCATCAAAAGTTAGGTGATTGTTTTGGAAGTCCGTTAACTGTTCGCCATTTATCATAGCAATTATGTCAAGTGACGGGATGTTTAATCTTGCAAATAACTGATGCTGGAAAAATTTGCTATCGTATAGAGATTTGTTTAGCCCAATGTGTCTTTCAGCCCAATAAATATTTGTATAATAAAATGGCGCCACATAATCTAACAACTGTTCATCTGACAAATTCTTTTCATATAGTTTATACAAATAATAATGATAAGGGGGACAACCCCAGTATTTTCTGATCAGATTCAGCTCCCTCTGTATTTGTTTATGATTTTTTTGTAAAGGTTTTGATTTCAGATAGGAGTTGAAAGCCCTTCTAAACTGCTTGTCCCGATAATAGGTAATCAGAAAGTGCAATAACCTATTTCTCTTCAATAAAGATTTGAAATTGATTGGCATGGTTAACCCAATATAGTTCTATATATTTCCAATAATTCATTAACTATCTTATCTTTATTATGCCTTTGCATGGCTTTTTCCCTTGCCTTGCGGCCGAACTTGACAGCTAAATCTTTGTCAGTAGCTAATTCTATGATAGCACCAGCCATAGACCATGGATCTCCGTCTTGAATAATTAGGCCTTCCTCCCAGTCTTTTAAAAGGGAGGATGAACCTCCTGCCAGGGTTGATATGCATGGCATACCAAGAATCATAGCCTCACAGAGACTGTTGGGGCTGTTCTCAATGTGCGAAGACATGACAAAAATATCAGCCTCCAGCAATTTTTTCACTAAATCCTGTTCCTGTAAAGTCCCGAGTAGAATAAGACCTTCTAAAGGATAAGACCGACCCAATTTTTTCCTTACAATCTTATCTAATAAACAGCCCTTCTCAATGCCAGCGACTCGCCACTCGACTACAAATCCTATCTTATTCAGCTCATTCAGTGCTTGGCAAATAGTTTCAAAACCTTTTAATATAGACTCTCCTGCCGTTGTATGAATAATGACTTTATCCCTACTATGACTCACCCAGAATTTTTGATAGAATGTATCCCGTAAAATTTCATCGTTATGATAGTAAACACTTGACGGAGCAAGAATTCTGGTTATCCTCTTATCCCAATCTGTCCGACCTATTATGTGCAAACAATTCAGAAGATTTTTTTTCTCTCTTCTTGTTTTTGGAATTGAAGATATTTTGTATTGCTGATTCCAAGATCTACTAAATAACCAAGAGTATGGAGACCTTATATTTATGTCTCTAATGGATGCATAATGCCTTTCTATACCATTATAATACTTATGATTGCATATTGTGTAACTCCCCTGAATACTGACTATGACCGGTATGCAAGTTTCGCCAATAATGCAGCCAAACGGATTTTCAGTGCCATGAATATGGATGACATCAGGTTTCACTTCGTTCATTATATCGAGATATATTCTAAGGTCTTCCCTATCAACATAATCACCGAATAACTTATTTTTTATCAGATTATATTTCCATTTTTTTTTACAGATAGGAATGTATGTTACGCCTTGATATTTAAATGATTCAGCATATCGGGCATAGTAAAACGCCACGTAAAGTTCCACTTTTTCTCTTATGGCTTTCTGGAGAGAGCTCAACCACCCACTTCGCGTTCCACTCAATTTCAAAACCTCTTCACCTCCAGCAGGAGTGTTGGAAAACCATAAAACTCTCATATATGAATTAAATAAGTACCAATAGTATTAATCGGGAAGAACATTGATCTTTCTTCTCAAGAATTTATCATGCGATATATTTCATCATTTCCGGCATTTCTTAATTCCGGCTGAAAACAAGCATTCACAGATATCCACATGAATATATATTTTGCAGAAAAGCATGGAACATTAAAGGGGAACATAATTATTAAATAAATTATTAACAAATAGGCCATTGCCTTTACCAGATCATTATTACTATTCCGAAGACCAAGGTATATTGCCCTAAAAACAATCATCAGGAAAGGTATTAAATACAGTAATCCTCCTTTAAGTAACAAGGTAAGAAGCCCATTTTCTATATACTCTGCCACATTGCCAGTCAATACGGATCTTAATACAGTTCCCTTTATGCCACGACCAAAGATCCAGTCAGGAGTTGAACCGAAATCAAGAAAGAATGCTTCAAAAACGACACCTCGAGACGCCTCAAATGCTTCCTTATCAAATCCTCTTTGAAAAACGTAGCTGGAAGTTGCAAATTGTCCAAATAAGATAACCATCAGTAATAAAAGCAAGCCGGCAATGTACATCTTCATGCGGTCATGTAAGTTCAATAAAGGGGTTCTCAGCCTCATTATGATCATAACAAGCCATATTAACAAATATTCCAATAACATACCTCTTTTCCCATACTGGGCAGCGAAGAATATCATCAACATCATATACAGTAAAGCAATATTGAAAATATACTTCTTTCTTGAAAAGTGAGCTGTTAGCAATACAAAACTGCTCCCAATATCAAAAATCATAACCTCCGACAGCTTGTTTTCAGCAAATCCTGTTGTCAATCCTGATAATGCAACATAAAATTGAAACAAAACTGCAGGGAAAATCAATAAAGATGAATAGTGAAGATAATTCTTGAAAAAATCTAAATCGTATTTTGTATATAAAAGAAATACTGGCAAAAAATACGGAATGAAGAAATACGGATTTGCTAAAAATATCTGAATTTCGAAAATACTATTAACACTTATACTTGCATAAGCTAGCAATATTATTGACCATGTAAGAAAAAAAATAATAATAGAATAATCTAAAGCGTTACGAGTTGGTTTTGATGGGTTAGCAAATCTGTAAAAAATAATCACCCCTAGTATTAAAACTGATAATACATATTTTATAATTTGCGGAATACCATATATGTAGTCAACCTGAGCTATCCATAAATAAAGCTGCAGAAACAATAATGACAGGATCATTATTTTGTAATTCCTTTTCATAGACCTGTATTCACTCCAAGTTCTTCAATGCACTCTCTTAGCATTCATTTTCATATCATTGGCTGAAGATCCCTCATGAATTGTACAATTATCAACAAAAATCCAATGAAATGACCTCCATATTTGAAACAATTCCTATATTTGACCGTTAAAATTTATACATTCGTCAAATATTTATATGAATTCGTCAATATATTTAATGTATTAGTCAACTTTTCTGCGATGAAACAGATTTTGCTGTGTCTGGTAATAACGCTCAGTTCTATAGCATCCGCCAAAACTTACTATGTTGCACCACAAGGTAATGACAGTAATCCAGGATCCATGTCTCTGCCCTGGCTGACTTGGGCTAAGGCTTTCCATACTGCTCAGGCGGGTGATACTGTTTATTTCAGGGGAGGTGTATATAATACAACCGTGTTAGATGGCACAGGTATTAAATATAATCCATCGGATGGTTACGGCTATAATGGTGAAAGGGATAATCCTATTGTTTTTATGGCATACCCTTCAGATTTTTCTGCGGCGAATTATCCCATTCTTGACTGCTCTAATGTAACATCTAATCCCCTATTGAATCAAGGTTATACCTACGCTATAGATGCTCGACATATTAATAATGTTAAGTTTATTGGACTAACAATTAGAAACGTATTTCAATTACATAGCCAGGCATGCGTTGGAGATGCATTTTCAATATGGAATTCCAATAATATAACAGTAGAAAGATGCACGATGTATGACATAGGAGGTGGTGCATTTGGTTGTGGATACTCAGACACGATTACTTTTCTGAATTGTGATGCATATCGTTGTTGTGATACTTTATCAGGTGCTCCCGGCAACTATGCTCAGGGTTTTTCTGTTGGTGCTGGTGGTATAAATGACACCATAGGATATTCAACTGTTAAAGGCTGTAGGGCGTGGCAGTGCAGTGACCAGGGATTTGTGTCTGGTGGTGGTAATGCCGTAATTGTGTTTGAAGATTGTTGGTCCTTTAATAATGGCGCATATACAGGATCTGGACATGGGTTTAAGTTGGGATATCTTTCGGTTGACGTTGGCCCAAGCAAAAGAATACTAAAAAAATGTTTGGCATTCAGTAATGCTAATCATGTATGGAATGGAACTACTTATACAGCAGATGGATTTACAACAAATGACAATAATGGGTTAGGCGCCAATCAATATTTTTATAATTGTGTAGCATATAATAATGGACGATATGGGTTTGTCACGTATGCTACTACTAACGATCCTGAACGACATTTTGCAAATAACATAAGCTTTCAAAGTGGTAGTGAGGATTTCAGATATTATCCTTATGGTGAGCAACCGACAACTAATCTTACAAATAGTTGGAATAGTCGTGTTACTGTAAATGCTTATGATTTTATTTCACTAGACACTACCGGAGTAACTGGACCAAGACAACCTGACGGATCATTGCCTGATTTAGATTTCTTAAAACTTGCCACTACCTCTGACCTTATTGACGCAGGTACAGATGTTGGGGTGGATTATAATGGCATTGCTCCGGACCTTGGATGGAGCGAAACGTCTTCATCTTCGACAACTCTGCCAGCTTCTCCTGTATACATCGGCTCTGTAATTCAAAATGCTACTCCTTCAACGATTGAGATAACATATAACCTGACACTGGCCAACATCTTACCCGCCACTTCTGCTTTCACTGTTGACGTCAATAATGTTTCCAGAAGCATCAGCTCAATTGCTGTTTCGGGTACTAAAGTACTACTCACACTGGCAAGCCCTATTATTTATGGCGATGAAGTGACACTTGACTACGCCAAGCCCGCCTCTAATCCAATCCAGACTCCTTCTGGAGGTAAGGCAGAATCACTTACTTCAGTGCCAGTGACCAATAACTGCATAGTTGCTGTTGCCAATCTGCCTCCAGTCATCAGCATAGTTACCCCAACAAAAAGTACATCATTCATTGCTCCTGCAACAATTACTATCGAGGCTGTTGCTTCTGATCCTGATGGGACAATCTCTCTTGTAGAATATTTCAATGGCACCGTCAAGCTTGGAGAAAGAACTTTTGCGCCATTTTCTTTTACATGGAAGGAAGTACCTGAAGGTACTTATACAATAACCGCAGCTGCTACTGACAATAAAAACCTCCGGTCAGCTTCACCTGCGGTCACAGTTATTGTTGAAAAATCGTCCAATTCCATCAATCAACTTCCAACTGTAAACATCATTTCGCCCGGTAATCACAAAAAGTATAAAAAGAATGACAAAATAGTTATTATCGCAAATGCGTCTGATCCGGATGGTTCTATCAGTAAGGTGGAATTCAAAAATAGGGACATTACACTTGCCGAAGTGACTACAGCCCCATATATTTATACCTGGGAAGCTTCAGATACGGGTACTTATGTAATAACAGCTTTCGCTACGGATAATTTAGGTGCAACATCCTCATCATCTGATCTGGAGTTGATCATCGGCTTACCTGATGTTGTTCATCCGGAAATTATTAATATTTACCCTAACCCGAATGATGGTCATTTCAGGTTAGAACTGCTTGACTCATTACCTGAGAAAGATAACAGAATAGCTATCGTAAGTATGACAGGTAAAATTGTACACAACGACATTATAAAAAATGTGGAAAATTACAAAGAATTTGATTTGTCGTCCTTGACCCCAGGGACTTATGCTTTAATGATCACAACTGGTAATTCATTGCTTACTGCAACAATGTTTATAAAAAGATAGCTCAAGAGGACAGATTCCTGAAAGTCCCCGTTCATTGGTACAATAGGCTGTTATCAACCGCTATACCTTACACGAAAATCCGTACGAAAATAATCACACTGCTCTTTTATACCTCTTTGTCCTGATAAAGTGAAACGATTCATCAGAAGTGGTTTTTCACCATCAACCAAAATTGGAAGATAATTTTTTCTTGGAATTGTAGTTATTCCAAGCTTTAATCCCTCTTCCTGAACAATATTTATAACTTCACTTGAGAAATTGCCATTAGGATAAGATATAATAAGTGGCTCAATATCTGTCAGTTGAAGCAGATACTTCTGAGCTTTGGCTATTTCCTCTCTTATCTCAGATGAGGTACAGTTGGTTAGGATTGAATGATTAACCGTATGGTTTCCAAGTGTGACATACGGATCCTCCGCGAAAGCCTTAAGTTCCTGTGGTTTAAATGGCCGATCAACATCACTTCCAGGCTTGAATGCCTTGTCACCAAAGGTATCAATAATATACTGAGTTATCTCTTTGTTTTTCTTTGCCATCAGCATTACTATCTCCTGTCTGATAGTGGCAATCTGAATATTTCTTTTCACCCTTTCCCTGTAAATTATATCCCACCAAAAACATTGTTCAGATTCTACATAACCTGTCGAAATGAAAAATACTGAGGGTATCTTATATTCATGCATAATCGGAAGTGAAAGTACGTTGTTATAATATCCATCATCATATGTTAAAAGAACATATTTATTAACTGATGACAGGCCGTTCAGGATATCATTTGGGGATATAAAAATAAATCCGTTCTCAAGGTGATATTCAATGAATTGACGTAGCAGATCAATAGTAATGCATTGTTGGGAGTGAATATTTTGGACTTTAAATTCATCTGCATCTCTGAAAAGTCCATGCACTAAATAGGCGATTAAAGAATTTTTTTCTTTGAATAGTGAGATATAGTGATTAGAAATAAAGTAATCAATCTTATTTATTATTGAATTGAAAAATGCATTCATTTCGAGTAATATCATTATGGATTTGAGTGGTTGAATGATGATTTTATTTTCTCATCGCAGATGCTTTATGTGTACTCCTTTTTCCCTTGACATATCCATATTTTTGTCCATACCCATAATGTTTGCTATCTGATGATACATCATTTATTACCAGACTTGTCCCTTTTGTGCTATTGGTCTTTATTTCTTTCAGAGTACTCTCAAACATATCTTTCAAAGTCTGTCCCGGCCTTACTACCAACAAACAGGCATCAGCGAGAGCCGCCAGGTAGTATGTATCTGATACTATTCCGATCGGTGATGAGTCAATTATTATGTAATCATACTTTTCCTTTAATAGTTTTAATAACTCCTCAGTCTTTTCAAGAGCAGTCAGCTCAGATGGATTAGGGGGAATAGGTCCAGAGGAAATCACCCAAAAGTTGTCATAAGATGTTCCTTGGATAATATCCTGTAGTTTATCCTTTCCGATGAGCCATGTGGATACGCCTGTCTCATTACTCAGGTTGAAATCCTGAAAAATCTTTGGGTTTCTGAGATCAAAGCCTATAAGAACTGTTTTCTTTCCTAAAAGACTATATGCAGATGCAATGTTAATTGCTGTGAATGTTTTTCCTTCTGATGGCGCTGTTGATGTCACAAGAATGACCGTCGAAATATTGTCTTTTGTGAAAAACTGCATCCTGGACCTCATTAACCTGAAAGACTCTGAAATGATTGAGTTGGGATTATCGAACACCACAGTATTACTCTTGTCAGTGTTATGAGGTATATACCCGACGATTGGTACCTCTGTCATTGTCTTTATGTCTTCCTCTTTCAGTTTAGTGTTAAAAAGAAATTGAAGAAAAATTATCGCCAACGGTAGTGCAAACCCTGCAAAGAGAGCAATAATACTGAGCTTCATTCTATCAGGTGCAACTATCGTACTAAAACGGGCATCCGCGGGATCAATTATTTCGCTGTCAGCCCTGTTTGATGCTTTTTGCATCTCCTGCTGAGCTCTTGTTTCAAGCAGGAAGGTATATAATTCATCATTTAGCCGGAATTTGCGCTCGATCCCTAGAAGCTGTCTCTCAGTAACAGGAAGAGCTGAAGCCTGAGCATTAGATTTGTTGATCTGTTCCTGGTTCTCAGCTCTGGCCAGTCCATTCGCTCTCCTTAATCCATTGAGGGTTTCACGCAAAGCATCTTTCGCACTCCGTACCCTTAGGGCCAGATTTCTCTGTAAAGGATTCATTTCTCCAGCCCCCGTAGTAGATAACTGGCCCTGCAGTTCAGCCAACTCCTCAACTAGTCTAGTCAAACCCGGGTCCGTGATACCCATAGTAATTGGCACAATGGGGATTTCTCCTGTGGCATCTTTTGCCAAATAATCAGCGAGGTAATCGTAATAGTTGGCTTCGAGGTTAAGCCGAGCCCTCTCATTTTCCAAAAGGGTTATTTGGCCGATTATTGACTGTCCCTGGGCCGATAAGTCCATTACCCTGTGAGATGACCTAAACTGCTGAAGTCTGTTTTCAGTGATTGACAGAGAATCTGAAATGCCTACAAGCTGGTCCTCAATAAACTGTATTCTTCTAATTGCTTCTGAATTCTTTTTATTCAGCGAAATAGCCTGAAAACTCTCCAGATGTTTATTTAGAAAATCTACATCTTTTTCAGGATTAGTGCCTAGCATGCTTACTCGTAAAATGGATCCGTCTCTGGCAACAAGTTCAACTTTTATTCTTTGTGCAAAATTTCCCACCAAACTTTCACGTTTGTGTATGATAAAATAAAGAAGCTTATCCTTGTTCAGGCTTACCCATTCATCATTTCTACATTCTATCCTGAAGCTGCCACCGGGGACGGCAATTTCTTCACCAAAGGAGGCAGTTTTCTGAAGTGGAAAATAATCGGCCTCACATTCAAGGGTAAATATGTTCTTGTCATGGAAGCTTAAAGAAAATTCCGTGTCCTTAGGCAATGGGATTTCAGTGTCAGATATAATTCTAACCGGATTCTCGGGATATAATGGCAAAATGTTTCTTATTGTTCTGAGGTAGTATTCTATTTCAAATGATAACTCTTTTAGAGTACTTTCCGTCAAGGCTATTGATTTTAGAATCATGATCTGGTTCTGAACATTTCGCATTCCACCGGGAAGGCCCAGACCTTGTAATATTTCAGAATTATCAAAAAAAGACCTCTCTCCCGTTTCATTGATCAGAATGGTTGCTGATGTTTGATATACAGGCAAAGTATGACCAATGTAGAATCGTACTATTGCCAGGGCCAATACTAGAGCAATGATAAACCAGTACCATTTTTTAAGAATAATGGGCAGAAATATCTGTAAGTCGTTCTTGTTTTTCTCCCGCGACTTTATATTGTACCGTTCAGGCTGAAAGTCAATTTGGTTATCCGTAATCATATTCCCTTATTTTTTTTAAGAAGATCCTGGACCTCCTGAAACTTCAAACAAGAATAATTAGATTTTATTTCCACTCTATAGAGTACGAAAAAATCCTATTACTCCCATGGCTGAAGTAATAGTTGTCAGGAACAAGGTCCATACTGAAGTGTTAACGTTAAATGATCTCCCATTTACAGGCATAGCATAGATGATATCGTTAGGCATGATGTAGTACAGTTCAGAGGATAGAATACTTCTGTCAGCCAATGAGAATTCCTTAATGACAGGTCCATAAGGTGATAGTCTGATTAACTGCACCTTTTGCCTGTTACTGTATACACTCATATCTCCCGCCATGGCTAGGGTTTCGAAAATATTTATCCGATCTTTTGTTAGCCGGTATCTTCCGGGATTAGCAACTTCCCCCAATATACTGACATAATTATTTACCAATCTGACTGTTATAGCAGCATCAGTGACATAGTTTCTGAATACTGAATCCAGCACTATTTTTAGTTCAGATAATGTCTTCCCGCCGGCAGTCACTCTTCCTACAAAAGGTATTTCAATATTGCCATTAATATCCACAGGGTAGCCAAAAAGTCCTGCACTCTCTTCAGTGACCGCTCCGCCAGCTCCGACAGGCATGGTATTAAACAATTCAGACCATTGGGGATCAGGAGTGATAACCCGGATATAGAGGTTATCATATGGCATTATCTTATAAGCAGCAGGGGTGACGGAGCCACTGAAATCAGGGGAGGACTCTCCGGATCGGTTGTACTTATTCGAATATTGCAGGTAGGTGAGTTCCTTTTTTGAAACACAAGAGCCTACTACTATCATAATAAATAGTAGGATAACCATATTAACTAACCTTATATTCATAGTGCAAGTTTTGATTATCTAAATTAATTTAAATATTACTAATACCAGTTCACTTACTCTTGATTATCTGAAAATGGCAACAAGTAACACTATTAAAGATTTATACCATGCCATTTATTGGACAAAGAAGAAAGTCCTTGTAGGAGTTTTACAACTCGCCGGGAAGTATCAGGGACCTGATAGTCATTAGAGATAAATTTTGAAATGTCATGTATATGCTCATTTATCGCGAGTTTTATTGAACCGAGAACGACCTCGGGATCAAAGCCGGTTAAGATAATTGTACCTGAATCCTGGGCTTCGGGACGTTCCATGGAATTTCGAAGTGAAATTGCAGGGAAATTAAGTATCGCGGATTCTTCGCTGATCGTTCCGCTGTCGGATATTGTGCATAATGCGTCCTTCTGAAGATGAATATAATCGGTAAACCCAAATGGTTTGAGAAACTTTATTAAAGAGTCCATTTTTATGTTAATCCTTTCCTCCAGGCGTTTGCGAGTACGAGGATGTGTTGAGACGATAACTGGCAATTTGTAATCTTCAGAGAGCCGATTTAGAATAGAAAGGATCTTGGTTAGGTTTTGGGGATTGTCAACATTTTCTTCACGATGAACAGATACAACACAATAGTTCTTAGGAGTCAGCTTTAAGCTATCTACTATCCTGGAGGCTTCTATCTTCTCCTTGTAGTAATTCAGTACTTCGAACATTGGAGAACCGGTGAGGTAAATACGGCGGTGAGGGAGGCCTTCGGAAATAAGATGCCTGCGGGCATGTTCTGTGTAAACGAGGTTGAAATCAGATATGTGGTCAATGATGCGTCTGTTGATCTCCTCCGGGACATTGAAGTCGAAACAGCGGTTTCCAGCTTCCATATGGAAGATAGGAATATGTAGTCTTTTTGCCATGTATGCCGAAAGGCAGGAATTCGTATCGCCCAAAATAAGAAGAGCGTCGGGCTTTTCTGCACGGAGCAGTTCTCCTGATTTACGGATTATGTCACCTACTGATGCTTCAAGTGACGATACATCAACATTTAGGAAGAAATCGGGTTTTCGAAGCTCAAGATCATTGTAAAAAATCTCGTTCAACTCATAGTCGTAGTTCTGACCAGTATGGGCAATTATATGATTAACATGCTCATCGAGCAAGGACATAACACGGGATAAGCGAATTATCTCGGGTCGCGTTCCGACAACAGTAAGTACTTTAAGTTTGGTTCTGTTCATTATCAGGTCCGGAATTCTATTTTATTAAGCGAAGTTACGTTAACAATCCGCTCAAGATTATACTTCTTCGAAAAATGTATCAGGATCAGCAGGGTCGTATAACTCATTAATCCAGAAGATTGTATAAAGATCATCTGTGCCGATATTTGTGATGTTGTGAGTATGCCATACAGGCATGTCCACAAACGCCGGTTCAATACCATCCAATTCAAAATCCATTATCCTGTCTGTTCCGATTCGGCGAAGCTGGATACGGGCCTTGCCTTTAATAACTGCAAATCGCTCGGCCTTACGGGTATGGAAGTGGTTGCCTCGCGTAACCCCTGGCTTTGTTGTCGAAAAGGACACCTGTCCCCCGCTGTTAAGTTTGACGGTCTCAACAAAGGATCCCCGGTCGTCTGTATTGAGCTTTAACTTACAAGGAAAAAACTTTGTATGGTCAACATAACATAAGAAAGTGTTGAACAGGTTTCGTTCAAAGGGATCAGAAAGATCAGGAATAATCCCATTCTCAAGATACTGGTCCTCAAATCTCTGTAGCAATGTGAGTATCTCCGTTACATTAGCTTCATCAGTAGGTGAAACCTTAAATTCTCCATCAGATACCCTGTTCTTGATAAGATACCAAATTATTTTAACCAGATCACCGATATAAATCAGTTTCAGCGACGCATCGATCTCTATCCGGGGCTGTTCATCATGTGTCAGTTGATGAGAGAATGTGGCGACCACCGAGTTGTAGTAGGGATTACCAAATGGCCCGAAGACGTTTGGAATGACCATCCCGGTAAAAGGTGCTCCGTTTCTTTCAGCCCACTGCATTAATAAATGACGTCCTTCACGCTTGGATTTGCCGAAGATATTGTCTCTCTCCTCTTGGGTTGATGAAGAAAATAGTATATGAGGCCTGACCCCTGTATTGTCTAAGGCTGAGATAAGATGCTTAACCAGTCTAATGTTGGTATCGTAGATCGCCTGCGGTTCGTTGTGCCGGTTAAGCGCAGCAAGATGAACAATTGCATCGCATTTACTGACAAATGATTCGAGATCAGATTTTTCAGAGAAATACTGGTCTTCAAACGGGACGACCTGAACTGCGTCCTTAAGAAGATTAAAATAATTGAAGAGATGTGTGCCTATGAAACCGGACTGACCGGTGATACCAATATGGACCATGCGGTTATTGGTTCAGTAATTTAATAATGGATAATAAAATAATGGTGCTGTCAGGTTCCTTAACACCAATTTAATTGAATCCTGAACAGTAGCTTTCTTTAACGGAATTTGTAGGATGCAGTAATAAAGGCTCCCCATGAGTTGTAATAGAGTTCGCCGATGTCTGCTGCAGCTATGAATCCAATATTAACCCTGCTTTTCAGGTTTTTGCTTAACTGCAGATAAGTGGAAGTTTGTTGCTGTTCTCCAAAAATACCATACTCCCCCGGATTGGGGATATTTGTTGATTGTTCCTCATCTGAAGTATAATATGTGCCATAATTTTTTGAATAAGAAACTCTCATAAGACAATCAACATTCTTTATCCTGCCTGAACCTCCAATGTGAAACAAAACCAGGCGATTATTTACAAAATAATCAGCAGGGTAAACAGGCAATTCACTGCGAATGTAGGATGCCGTCGTAATAAAAGCTGACCCCAGGCCTGTGCCCAGATATGACCACCCATTTACATATTGTCCATGATTATAATATGGTTCATAAGGAGAACCATATTCCGGAGACCAAGGCATACCTGCCTGGTTTTTGGTATATAAAAATTCAATTAGGAATTTATACCATCCCGTTGATTTTCTCTCGTTTTGAATGTTTTCGAGACAGACTCCATTAAGTCCATCCTGTATATTGGCAAGATGAGCAAGTCCGCCTACTTCGTACAGATTCTGACGATAGATTAGCAACTTCAATCTACTAAAGCGATATTCAAAGCCGAGATCAATAGAACCAAGATGATTGCCCTGTCTTTCCTGCTGAATATATCCATTAGAAAAACGTTTTCCAGTAATAACGTAATAATAGGTTTCGATAGGCGTCAGCGTGTAATCATCAAGATAGTACTTCTGCTCATCTCCCCATACGACCTGATGATTAAACCCGCCATAGAGCTTCATTCTCCACGAGGGCATTCCGAAACGCCAATATAATGATTTCTGATGCAGATATGATGTTGCGGTTACAGAATCATGCAAAATGTACCTGGCCATCTGCAAATCACCCATCCAACCATGGGAGAAATTTCCCTTAAAAGCAAACAATTGCCCTAAGAATGGTATTGTCCAAAAATCGCGGACACACAATTCAACCTCCGGGATGCCCAGGTTGGTGCCGGATATTGCCCAGGAGCCTGAAGATAAAGTGGTGTCACAAAGGCCTGTGATCTTCTTTGAGCGACCGGCGCGTAATTCGAAAATACCCAACCGAACCTTGCCGTATCCTTCAATGAGGGTAAGATTTGATCCCTGCCCCAGGTTTGCACGGCCTTCAAAGGAGGCGCCCCAATCAAAGAGTTTGTCACCGGAAAGGTCATAATCCTTCCGGGCTGCGCCGATAAAACTCAATGATGCGCCGTCCAGCGGAATACTTCCAAATTGATTCGACCGTAACCAGAATGGAACCACTCCGGGAGTTGTATATCCGCCGAGGGTCTGAATTGTAAAGTTATAAGTGCTGTCCTGTCCGGTAACGGTCACTGCCGCCATAAGGCAAAGCAAGATCGCAAGGCTTGTTGATTTTTTGCTCATATTCCAGATTCTATGGCTTTGCGAAGTCCCTTAATACAAGGATGTCAGAACTGTACATGTAAATGTGGTCTGTAATTCTCTGAAAATATGCGAAATACTATGGAACTCCAGAGCGGGATACATTTTGCATTGGACCAACCGTGGCAACCCCAGGAACAAGTAGCGATGACACCTGGACCAAGCTGTAGACCGCCCGTAAACAATCTCTGATGCCATTACCGGCATCTCCTCCTCATTCGCTAAGGCTCAAAAACCATCTCGCTCTGCTCACCTGCAACATCCTCCCGGATGAACCGCAGGCTTAAAAGCAGCTCCTTCGTCTCCTCCAGGCTTAAGCGGTACGTGTTGTGCGAGTTGTACTCCTCGACCTTCGAGACCTCCTCGGTGCCTTCGGTAAAGTACTTATTGTAGTTCAGATCACGCGTGTCGGCAGGTATCCTGAAGAAATCGCCGAGGTCCTCCGCCTTCACCATCTCCTCGCGGTTGACCAGTGTCTCGAAGAGCTTCTCCCCATGCCGCGAGCCAATGACCCTGATCTCAGAGGAGGAGCGGTATAATTCCTTTATAGCCAGCGTCAGGCTCTCAATTGTTGTAGCCGGTGACTTTTTGACAAAGATGTCCCCGTTCTCCCCGTGCTCAAACGCAAACAAAACCAGATCCACCGCACTCTCAAGACTCATCATGAACCTCGTCATGTTGGGATCGGTCACGGTAATGGGCTGCCCCGACTTCATCTGGTTGACGAACAGTGGAATAACTGATCCGCGCGAGGCCATCACATTCCCGTACCTCGTGCCGCAGAATACCGTGCCACTGCCGTTGAGATTGCGCGACTTCGCAACCATCACCTTCTCGCTCAGCGCCTTGGTCATCCCCATCGCGTTGATGGGATAGACAGCCTTGTCGGTGCTCAGCACTATCACCCTCTTAACATGATGAAACTCCGCAGAATCGAGCACATTCTCGCAGCCCAGCACGTTCGTCCTGACAGCCTCTGCCGGGAAGAACTCGCACGAGGGCACCTGCTTCAGCGCT
>JAFGOZ010000219.1 GCA_016926235.1 Bacteroidales bacterium
AAATATGTATTTGAGGTGGATGATCCGGAAAGACAACAAAGGTGTGGATTTTGGCATATGGGACTCAATATCACCCTCAATCTTATCGTGCCCACTTGATGTTCATTCCGGAAATGTAGCCAGGAAACTAGGCTTATTAAAGCGCAAACAAAACGATGCAAAGGCAGTTGCCGAATTGGATGAAGTTTTAAGAAGTTTTGACTCAGAAGATCCTGTTAAGTATGATTTTGCATTATTTGGATTAGGTGCCATAGAGAGATTTTAAAGCATCAGTTGGTAGAACATACTGCCAATCACTTATGTACGTGTCAATACCTCGTTTTTAAGGCTATTTCACCCAGTTCCTTCAGAGTTTCCTGTGCTGCAAATACAACCCTGCCTTTTTTTGAAAGTACTTCCCATGCGATTACGCTGGTAATGTCATCAATTGCATCGGGTTGCGAGGGTTTTGAGGCCAGGTCAAAGGTTCTTTCATTCCTCATAATTACAGCTTGTGCAAAATTCTCATGAACTATCAGCAAATCGCCACGGCCATCAATAGCGGCCTGGTATATCTCATGAAGGTCGGATAAACCTTTTCCCTGCGCTATGGCCTCTTTCAACTCCCCAATGGCTTCAATTCTTTGCTTCTTTTGCATTTCCCTTACTATCTTGTAGCTCTGTAAGGCTATTTGATGGGGTTTGGTGTTATTGTAGTCAATATTGGCATAGCCCATATAAACATCAGGTTTATCGGCAACTTGCAACAAACGGCTGTAATTGTCTTCGGTGCAAACAACAATACAGGTTACGCCTGTTTCGCCCTGAACCTTTACCAGGGCCTTATCAACCTTGTTAAGAAATTCCCGAATCAGGTTATCCATGTGCTTTGAGTCGCTGAGCCTGACCGATTCTGTTTCATAGTGCGTATTTTCTGTAAAGGGGAAGTCATCATTGTTCACTTCCGATAAGATACTGTCGTTAATAGCCTCATACAAACTTACGCCGCTTTGCGATAGCAGCATAATCAGGTACTCCTGGCTTCTGTTGTAAGCTTTTATTAAGGGACGAACAGCAAATCTTTCGCTGATATGCACTTTATTGTCCTGTGTTGGCCAGGGCAATCGAATTACCTCGTGTGTCCTTTCTGACAAGAACAGGTGCAAACTATCTGAATTATAGTTTCTGTCAATCTTATCAGCAACTGTTTGTATTTTTTCTAAAAGTTTTAATGTACCCCTTTTCCCGTATTCACTGATAACACGATCTTCTGACTCTTTTAGGAGTTTTTTCAGGAGAATATCATCCTGTGAATTGTCGGGATGCGTCCTGTGCGTGTTTAGTGAAATGGTTACGCATGGTTGGCTGTTTTCGTTTGCCAAAGTATTAATTTTCTCTCTTATAGTCATAGTAACTGATTTTTATGATTTACCAATAATCTCCTTAAGTTCTTGGCTGATGAAAACGCCTTCTAAAACTATGCCTACTTCAATTTCTTCTTTAAACTGTTAAGGGTACGAGTAAAAGAGCGTGCCTTTTGACTCAATTCTTTTGATGGTTCGTGATAATCGTTTATAGTATTATTGAGTTTTTTGATTAATATGTAATTACAAGGTATTTTGAATTCCTCCAGAATACCGCCGGATCTGTGATGGTAAGCAAGGATGTTCCCGTGTTGGATTCATTCAGCTCATAACTTGAAGGATGATGATTCGTAATAAATTCAATTTGTTTCTTTTCTGCATTCAGGGTATAGGTCTTTTTTTCCCTTATATCTATCATTTGTAAATGATTTTTATCGAGTCCTGGATTTAACGTATTCACTCGTCCCAGAAAGCCAAGAAAACCACCGGTTTTTTCAATAATTGCCTTATTGCTTAATTCATCTTCACTGCCGACAATATAATGGGCTGAGTTTATTGTATTGGTTTTCGTTTCGAGGGCTTCATTTAATTTTTGTTTTTCCAGAATATGCGTTTCAATTTGGGATGATTGTTCCGCAATTTGCTTTTCAAGTTTTTTTACGGTCTGGTTTAAGTTAAAATTGGCACTATCTTTTCCCCTGATTTCACCATTCAGATCTTCAATCTTTGCAGACATTTCCGAAACCATCTTATTTGAATTGATAAGCCTGTATTTTTGTGCCTTGTAATTTTTTTCCTTTTCAAGTAATAAATCCAATTTGTTGGTCAGACTTGTCGTTAATTTCCTTCCAGCCGGAGTTGGATCCAATGCATCATCTACTGGCATGATACTGTCAAAGACTGCTTCAATGTCCTCAAGTGATGAACGATAAACATTCGACAAAGAATCGCTTTTAGCCAATTGAATAGCTAAGCCCTGATTTTGCTTTTGAAGTTCATGTGCTTCATTTTTGTATTTACAGCCTGCAAGGCTTGTTAAAAAAAATAAAACACTCAATAGACCTAAGGTTTTCATAATCATTAGTTTTTTTCAGCATTAGTATTTAGTTTCATCAGCCATTTCTTTAATAAAGGTATCGATACTTTTTTCAAGGGCAGTTCTAAGCTGTTCTGCTTCTTCCTTAAGTGCAGCCTTTCTATCTTCAGCGGCTTGATAATATTCTTCTATCTTATTTTCAAGTAGCCTTTGCTGTTTCTCAAGTTCATCTTTCCGGTTTTTGTATTTAGCCTTTAGTTCGTCATTCAGGGCATCATACTCTTTGTATGCTTTTTCCATCTCATTATTAACACTTTCTTTCATTTTATTGATTTCGGCGTTAAAATCATCAACCGCTTCTGATGCATATTCCCTGGAAACATCAACTACATCCTGCAGTTCATTTTTAACATCTTTTGCTGTGGTTTCTTTTTCTTTTTTTGATTGACCACAAGCCATCATTATTAGTATCGTAATGCCTAAAACCAATTTGATTGTTGTTTTCATATTTTTTAAATTTTGAACCAAAGTTTTATCAATTCTTCATTTTGGATGAAGAAAAGTAATACTTCCTCATTAAAATAGCAGTATAAAGTAAAGAAAAGGCTCCTCCTCTATTTGCTAAATGTTGTTCGGGAAATTTCAATTCCGACAGGATAAGACAGGTTACCCTGGTCTTCTGCTGTTATGAATATCTCATTTACATTAAAAGGTGTTGTAATTGTTAAAGATGCTTTTTTTGCATTGCTATTTGTTAACTGCCCTACATTCTTAACCATGCCATTGTCAGCTACAATCCATACGCTGTAATTATTACTGGGCGGGTTTAACCGGCTTGCTTCTGCCAGATGGTTTGCAGTTACCACAATCACATTATTATTATTCTTGTCCTGTTTCATTTTTGCCGTGATTTGTGCTGCAGGAGTAACGG
>JAFGOZ010000220.1 GCA_016926235.1 Bacteroidales bacterium
ACGAAAATTATGTTTTTCGATGCCCTTGAAAATCGAAGATTTTCAAGGGTTTTATTAACAATTTAAACTTGTCAAAGTAGAATTATTAGAATCTTTTTAATTTTTCTTTTAACTTTCAATCAGTTAATAACCATTTTAAAGCAGCTCTTTTTGTGCTAAAAGTCCAATAATAAAAATTTTTCTTCTATATAAAAAGGTATTTGGGTGGAACTTGGTATATACTTTTTAAATAATTCTAATTCTTCTTTTTCTTCTTATCCTTTTTCCCACTTAAAAACTCGTTACGCTTATAATCTTTTTTCACTTCAGTTCTTAGCCATTGACATCCAGGGCACTCCATGCAAACATCTTCTTCTTTCGGTGTATTTTTACAACCGAAAAAGAAGTTAAAACCAAATCGCAGGTTTACTCCACGGGTTGTTTGAGGCCAGATAAGCCCTGATACATTATCGGAAACCATGTAGTACTGGAAGTTACTTGATTGCAAGCTAAAACCGAGTCCAAGGTTATTCAGGGTGTAATTGTGGTATGACCATGAAACACTGGTATAAAGCCATTTTACAGGTAGGGTATTTAAAGATAGCGTAGCAGAAGGAATAAAACGCCATTTGTAAATGCGATAACCATGCATTAAACCTACATTGGTTTTACGCGTGAGCTGGTAGGTTGCACCTGCATGAAGCCGAAGAGGAAGAAGGGTGGTATACGGATCATTTGTGTTTTCGAGCCTGAAATTATTGATCACCGTATCAAGTAATCCTCGGGTATAATCAATCAGGTTGAAAACATTTACAGTGTCGAAATTTATACCCTCATAAGTATAATCATATGATTCGGAAATATTATGTACATCTGATCGCCATCTTATAAAACCTAAGTCAATGAAACTTCCCGAAAATGTAAGCTTTTCATTATAATCGTACAGAAATCCGCCGTCCAGGGCAAAACCCGGATTTTTACGGTTCAGTATAAGCTGTCTTATGTCTAAAGGGTCATTTAATTCAACATCGTTAATTATTCCATTTTGATCTGTAATGAGTGTAATAGGTGCGCTTGCATTGATCCGTAATTCTGAATGTACATCCCAGTCACGCGTGGTTTCAAGTGTAGTGAGTTCCATTTGCATACGTCGGGTTTGCAGGTTTCCCTTACCAAATAGCAGTTTACCGCGTACACCTAATGTTAGGGCATCATCTATTCGTTTTGAGACACCGAGTCCATATTCTCTGTAGTGCATCATGTTTACACCAAGACGGTTCATCCGTATAGTATTGCCAACTTCGGAAGAATTACCTTCCCATACAAAACCTATTATTGATTCAGGAAAACTGGTAATGGTGTTGTTTTTTTCAGTGATGGCAAAGGTAAAATAGTAATCTTTGTATCTATATCCCAGAGTGATAAGGTTGATATGCAATTCTGATGTAATGAAATCCACTTTATGCATTTTACGAAGTATGACATCCACATCAGGGTAAAAGGTTGAATCTGTCGTATACGTTGCACTATTAAAGGATGAGAATGTATTTCCCACATCCAGATGAATGGAAGAAAGTGCTGGCAATCCGACCCAGACTTTACATGGTCCTTGTATAGCCGGATTTAGGAAGTTTGATTGAGGAATAGTATGCATATTATACAGGGTGTGGTTTACCTGAGCTTTTACAGTAACATTTGTAATAGTTAACAACCATAACAGGTTCCAATATATTATGTTTTCTTTTAACTTCAATACTTTAGGTTATTATTGATTTCCGGTGTATTCTCCTACCTGCACTTCTACCTGAAAATCAATGGCGATTTGAATATCAACCCTATAGTCGCTAAAGAATTTCATTACTTCATCGTAATGTTCCGGACTTACATCGCGAAGCCAGATTGTTGTCTCAAGCCGGAGATATTCGGTGCCTAAAACATTTTCAATCTCATCCTCGTATAGTGTAACAAATTGTGAGAGATTAACATATGCTTCCTGCACTCTCCCATTGTCATTTAAAGCTCCTCCCTCAATAACTAAGGGATTATCAAAAAGGGTATGGATAACATTTCCTCCGGCATCCAGAAAGGATGCCTGACTTTCAATAATAGTAGGATAATTATTGGTGATATTGAATATAAGGGTAACATACTTTATTTTAGGCGTTTGTTCATTTAATCCCTGAGTGGTTAATCCAAAGTTAAATTGTATGGTTGTGTCAAGTTCAAGGGCAGGAACATCTGAAAGGTATATGGAGTCATCGTAAATAACAACGGTAGTGGAGTCTTCGGGACTCAGGCTGAGGGTGTCTGTTATATTTGCCAGACTGTCGGTAGGCAGGTCAGTGATTGTAATATGAGAATTTTGTTCTTCGAATAACCGGTTGAGTGATACGGAAGTTTTACCAATAGGTGCTGTGAATGCCGGTGACCATATTACATTATTAAAACTGAATGCATCCTGAATTTTACCCGGATCATCAAATGTAAATAAATCTTCATCCACACACGAACTCATCAAAACCACAATAATGCTCAATAAACCTATATGATATTTGATGGGTGGTGTATTCATTCTTCTATATGTTTATTTCAATAAATTGTATAAGTGAATGTATAATTTTAATATGTATCTCCTGTGTCCTGTCAGAGTAAAGAGTGTGAGGGGCTCGTATCTCAACATCTGAAATCCCTGCCAGTTTGCCCCCGTCTTTTCCTGTTAATGAAACAATTTTCATCCCCTTTTTGTTGGCTGCCTGGGCTGCATTTATGATATTTTTTGAATTTCCGCTTGTACTTATGGCTAAAAGAACATCTCCTGCATTACCAATACCTTCAATATATCGCGAAAAAATATTTTCAAAACCGTAATCATTGGCTGCACAGGTAATATGTGATGCATCGCAGATGGACAGAGCGGGTATTGCAGGCCTTTCGTCCCTGAAAAGTCCGGTAAGTTCTTCAGCAAAGTGCATGGCATCACTCATGGAGCCACCATTTCCGCAAGAAATAATTTTTTTGCCATTCTTCACAGCTTCTGCCATCATTTTTCCTGCTCTTTCTATAGCATTAAAATTTTCTTCATCAGAAATGAATTGATCCAGTATTTCCCTGGCTTCCAGAAAGTTTTGCTTAATATTCATCATGGTATTAAAATTACATAAAAATGTTCATCAATTATACTTTTTTTATCTAAAACACATCATCCCAATTCACATGCACTGCGTCTTTCGTCTATCGTCATACATTATCCATTCTTAATTTTTTCTTCCAGTTTTTCAATAGCGAGATGTGCCTTACGAAAGAACTGATATCGGAGTTTTTCAGATACACCACTTATTAACGTGGCTTTTTTTATGATGTTGTTCAACCATCGCTCTGTTTCTTTGCAATATGAATGATTAGTAGTAGACATAGTATTAAAAGTAAAGTGGCTTAGATAAACACTCTTGGTTTCGCCCAGGTTTACCAGTACGCAATTATTGGTAAGCTCAATTTCACTAAAATAGACCGTGTAATTATTTTTAAATTCGTGGATGTTTTGTTCAGTTCTGTATTTGTTTCCTAATTCTGCCTGTTTTTGAATCTCATCAATCTGCATACGTAAATTATCGCATACTTTTAACGCATTTTCAAGGGATAAAAACATTCCTGCTTCCCAATAAAACTCTATTTGTTTAATAGTACTGTTAATTGTTGTATCGGTCCATATTTCAATGGATGGGATTGCGGCATAAAGATCCACTATTTGTCTGCCTTTTTCGATGAGTGATACAGGAACCAGGTCTGAATTGAATTTTTCGTTTAGCAAGGAAGGAACATTTAGGATGGAACGCATCCAATAGAATATTTTAAATGCTGCAAGCTCAGGATATTTATAATTATGAAATACCGGTATATCTTCGCAGGCATAAACTATTTGTTTTTGCCTGGCACCGTTTATGATTTGAAGATTTTTGTAAAGTGATTCAAGGTAATTGCCAAAACTATCTTCCTTATCATTCATCTCCAGGTACTCAAAGGTCACGGTATTGGAACTAACATCAATAAATGTATCGAATGATATTTTAAAATGATTACAAATCGTTAAAATCTCATCCAAGGTAAGTTGAGTTTCTCCCCGAAGTCTTCGATATGCACTATCAATACTTAGTTCTAACAAGTCTGCTAATTCGTTAACCAGACTTGATGAGGCCGGGATTATGTCTTCAATTTTACGAAGGAACAAAGCTTGAGTTGTATCTGTTCCCATAACTTTAAAAATTTATTGGATTAGGTGTAATTAGGTTTGATAATTTATGCAAATTATAATAATTAATTGAAATCATTTGCAAAAAATGCAAAAAAAGTTATCTCTATCCATTCAGTTTTTTGGTATTTGTAAAACATGCCACATTATCACAATCATCCGCAAGGGCCCGTTTTTATTGAAATACAACAAGATATATCTTTGAATAAAAATAATTACTATGAAAACACAAAAAAAATCTCAATTGCAGTTAATGATAAGTTTCATCATTACTTTATCATTCAGTGGAATGATCTATGGTCAGTTTAAAATTGACGGTTATTCTGTAAATCCTAAAGTAGGAGGGTTTAATAGTCAAAAGTTCACAGGGGGAGTTGCCGGTGTAGAGCTAAATGGATTTAAAAGTCATACACTTTACAGCATTGATTACTATGCTGGAGATGACATAAGCTTGTTTGCTACACCCAGTGAATGTTTTAATCAGGTAGACTTTATGATTGGGAAATATATTGGAGACGACTATTTCAGAATTCAGGGTCAGGCAGGATTAGGTGCAGTGTGGGGGACAACCAGGGGCAAGCAATTATATTCCGAAGGACTTTTTGGAACTGTTCATTATGAAAAGGATCCATATTTTTCATTAGGGATACCGGTAAAGCTGGGATTCAAAGTAATCCCTTCAAGATTTGTGAGCCTTGGTATAGATGTTCAGGGGAATGCAAATTTTGAGAACTCACTATATATGTATATGCTAAGCATTGAGATAGGAAAACTTCGGGATAAAAAGAATAAGAACTAAAATATTACAAATTATAAATTAATGAGAAAGGGTAAGATCATGAAAACAAAACATAATAATACTGGTAGAATAATTGCTATTTGCCTTATGGCAATATTCGGGCTTAATGCTATAGCCCAGAAGAAATCTACAAAACCTACAATTGCCATTATTGGCATTGATACTAAAGATATGTATCTTGATGATGCATCTATGGCCAGCCTGGTGCGCCTGGAATTGGAGAAGGCAGATGTGTATGAGGTATTGGATCGCTACGATGTAGCTTCAACTATAAAGAAAAACAGCATTGATATTCGCGATTGCTATGGAAAGACTGCTATGGTTAAGGTTGGACAACTTTTAAATGCCGATAAAATGCTTACCGGTAGTGCAGAGAAATTTGGAGATAAGATTATTTTCATTCTTCGTATGATTGATGTAAAATCCGAAAGGATTGAAAAGACCGATGTGATGGAATATATCAACCAGCAGGAAGAAATCCAATATATGGTGAGGATATCGGTAAATAATATCCTGGATATACAAAACGATCAGCAGATGCTCGATCTACTGGTGAATTTTGACAGACCAATTACAAGCTCTAAAACTACTTTGAAGCTTAATGGTCCAAGAATGGGGGCTACCTGGACATCAGGGAGAACGGGTATACGTCTTGAATCTCCGAAATCTGAAGGCGGATTTAATATGTATCCTGTTACTTCTATGTTTGGGTATCAATATGAGGTGCAATACTTAAGTTCGGGAGAATTTCAGGCTTTGCTTGAATTTATTGGAGCTGTAAACGGCCTTGAATCCGGTACTGTGGTGCCATCGCTTACTTTTTTAAATGGATTCAGGTTTAATAAAAGCGGGTGGGAAATTGGATTAGGTCCGGTTTTCAGGATTTCAACCATTGCCCGGGGTTTCTATGATAGTGAAAAGAAATGGCATTTGATGGAAGAGGGTATCGATGCAGGTCCATATCCTGTTGTTGAAGCTGTTGACAGCCGTGGTGAGCCCACATTTACAACTAACCTTATTATTGCTGCAGGAAGAACTTTCAAATCAGGTTACTTGAATATTCCGGTAAATGTATATGCTTCACCCAGTAAGGAGGGTACTTCTGTTGGCTTATCTTTTGGTTTTAATGTAGCTAAGAAACCAAAATTATAGTTTTTTCTATCTTTCCATTCTTTGAGTGGATGTCTGTTAGGCATCCACTTTTTTTTTGCAGATGGTTTATTGAGATTGCTGTATTACTTCAATCTAAAATCGTAGCTTATTTTTATCAGGGCTTCGATACTTTGTGCCGGATAAGCTTTTTCAACATTGAAAGGAGTGCCGTAGGGCTGAATAAATACAAAGTCCTGGTTTAGCAAATTGTAACAGCCTATACCTATATCAAGACCTTTAACTAAAATATCATTATACTTTAAATAAAGGTTTACCATAGGCATAAGGTCTATTTTTGTCTGAAGGGAATCATTATCACTAAAGCCATAATTTACACCCCAAAGTGCCATGGAAGCGTTGATTGTGAGTTTTTTCGTAAGGGATACATTCCCATTGAATGAAAACTTATGCATGGGAGCGCCTTTCAATATGTCATCATGAATCTCACCTTCAGGATATTCTACCTCATATGCAGTAACTTTGTTTTTACCTGCAGCAGTATAGTAGGCATATCCGGCTGTAATATAAAATTTATTATACAACGCTCTGAATTCTAATTCTGCACCGCGGCTACCGGTTTTATCATAGTTGGAATAATATTCCTCCTCCGTATCAGGATCGTATTCATAGATTATAGGATCATTAATCGTTATATCAAAAATATTGGCAGTTAGAAACATATTTTTATTTAACTGGTATCCCGTTTCCAATTCTAACACATTTGTTTTTTCCGGTTTTATATCCTCATTCAGGTTAAAATTCTCGATAGAAGGCGTACGAAATGCATTGCTGTATAAAATTTTGTAGTGAAACTTACTAATAATATTAGTTATGCCTAACCGGGGAGAGAAATTTGTTCCGGCAATTTCATGATGATCCACCCTGCCGCCAATAATGAAGTTTGAATAAGGAGTTTTAATTACTCCCTGCAAATATCCTGAAAGGTTGTACATACTTAGTTTCTTCGAATCATTGTAAAATACAGCTTCCGGATCATCATCCTGATCGTTTGCATAATCGGAATATGCAGCTACTCCTCCTACCATACTAAACCAACTGGTTGCTTCCCAGATACTTCCAACTTCGGCATTTACGCGTTGAAAATCTTTTCGGTAATACCAGCTTGTGTCTTCCATGTTGTAGGGTAACTGGTGTTTATAGTTGATTTTAGGGATGATGGATAGCTTATCATTTACTTTATAAGTATATTTTAGTTCTCCCAGTATATTTCTGAAACGATTAAAAGTTCCATCAGAATAACCAGTTACGTTGGTACTATACTCGTCGTATATAAAATTGGATGAAAAGCTCCCGGAAGTTACTTTGCAGTTTACATTATAGGTTTGATATTCAGTATAAATATCTCCCAGATCATACTCGTCTCCATAAAAGTCAGTAAAGATTTTATCTGTACGATGCCCGCCTCCATAAAATCCCAGAACAGAAATATCGGTGTTGTTTACCTTTTTAAATACGTTTACTCCTCCATTATATCTTGAAATAGCATCCGGCATGGTTCCGGCACTTCCATAAACATTAATATGATCAAAAGTTTTAACAGATTTGGTCACAATGTTTATAACACCCAATTCAGCATATCCGCCATAAATTGAAGATCCGGGTCCGCGAATAATCTCAATACGTTCAATCTGGCTGGGAACAAAGTGATTGCCAAAATTTACTGTGGTATACATCCCTTCGTTCATCTCCTGCCCATCAATAAGAACCAGTATTTTACCTTCAAGGCCCCAATTTCCGCGAGCACCTAATCCAACAGCTCCGTCCAGATCATAACCAAAGAAAAATCCCGGAACCAGACTAAGCAAGTCAATTAAATCCCTTGCACCCGATTTTTCAATTTCTTCTTTGGTAATAATCGTCAATATACCGGGTGATTCCCTTGTTGTCATGGCTTTTTTGGAACTTACTGAGATTTGCATGTTCAGGAGTTCATCGATGCTTACACCTAATTTTTCCGCTATTGCCATTAAGTCAGGCAGGGGTAGCGACAAGAGGTCTTCGGTTGTTAACTCTAAAATATCTTCCCTTGTAAGGTTTTCAATATCCAGTGAGTCAATCTGACTATACAACAAACTTGTTATAAACAAGGATGTTACCAGGGCCACAATTCGTACATTCATCTCTCTTCATTAAGGGTTATTCTAATTTAGTGAATTTTTCTGAAAAAGAGACTCTGTATCTGATAAAATTGTTTAATAAAATTATATGAATCTTTGATCAATTAATTGTTTGTTGAAAAACAATGCGTTATGGTTTTTTGTACTTTAACAATTCTGATCCAGCTAATAATACAGCACCCAGTCCGTGGATATCATTAAGCGGTGTCGGACGTGTATAATAATAGTTCAAATCTGATCGTATACCAGTTCCCATACATATTCCTTCAACCTGTCCATCATCATATATTTTAGTAGCTATTCCTTTCCAACCCATTTGGGCAACCTGTATGTAATTTGGGTGTATCCATCCTTCATTTACAGCTTTTGCAATACAGTAAGTAAACATAGCCGTTGAGGATGTTTCAAGATAGGAATCTTCCTTATCTAAAAGCTGGTGCCATAAGCCTGATTCGGACTGGTATCTTGCCAAACCTTCTATTTGTCGTTTCAACAGCGAGATAATGCTATCTCTTTGCGGATGTTCATTTGGTAAATATTTCAATACTTCAACGGTAGCCATCATACCCCAGCCATTGGCTCGGCTCCAGTGTGCCACACCATTTACTCCATCTTCAGAATAGTAACAGTGATAAAACAGACCGGTTAAGGGGTTATACAAATATTTATTAAATTGGATTACTTGTTTAGTTGCAAAATCATAATATTTTGAATTTCCGGTAAAGGCTCCATATCTTGCAATAAAAGGGGTGCTCATATACAAATCGTCAAGCCAGATAGTGCCAGGGCGCGGGCGATGCCTAGCCAATGTGCCATCATCCAACCTTTTCTCTTTATTTGTAATGTAATCTGCTGCTTTTGCCAAATAATCCAAATATTCTTCTTTTGGATCCGTTTTAGTCACTTCATAAAGACTTGCCGCCATTGCTCCGCAATGATCCAGCTCACTCATTGCAAAGTATTCATAAAATGCAAATACTTCATGTCCTGAATATTTTGACCACTCTTTCTCAAAGTATTTTAAGTTTGGGAAAATGAAGTTGAATTGTTTAAAGGGATATTCTGCATATTTGGGTTCGTTAAGCAGACTTCCTAACTCCAAAAATCCCAGGTTCAAAACTCCATTCCAGTATTTCCAGTCAAGGTAAGGGCTTTTAACGCGTATATTTTTAGTAATTTCTATACCTTTAAGATTTTCAAAGGTTGTACCGTTCTTTTCATCGTAAAAGTTATAAGTAGTATTATTTACGATGTAATCTGCAACTTTGCGTAATTGTATTTCAATTACATTTTTATCCTGCCCATTAAGGGGTATTCTCCCGGTCCATATCAGGAGTAGAATTAAAAAATTATAAATTTGGTTTTTCATTCGTAGTTGGTTTTAGTTTGTGGTTCAAATTAGGAAATATGCATACAATAATTTTTTGATTTCATTAAAATGTGATATTGTTTAGTAGATTTGGATAGGAAGAGGCATTTAAAAACTAACAATTATCCCGGCTCCGTTTCGGGTTAAACCCAGATTTATATCATAGGGCTTCTTTAAAGGAATGTCAGCTATTGATGAGTTGTGTATATTGACGCCTTTTAATACACAACGGTTTGAATTAAAATACAGAGGGATAGAAGCAACAAGAAAACCTCCGCTGGCATATACAAAGCGCCAGTCAATCTCGTAAGTAAAATCCCAGGTAATAGGAATAGCTATGAGCAAAAATGTACCAGCAGAAACACATACAATAGAAGCATTATAACTGACCCGTGCTTGTTTTATGTATTTTAAAGCTTGTGGTTCATCTTCCAGAATATCGATTAAGCCATCAATGCCGACAAGTCTGCCTTTATGTTCAAATTTGTGCAATCCAAAAGGGACTTTGTAGATTGTTATTGAATCAGAATTATACTGAGCAATAGCCGATAATGTAGATAAAAGAAAGGCGGATATTAAAAAATATTTATGCATGCTACTTGTATAAGTTTTTTCACTTATGCTAATGTAACTAAACTCGGGAAATTATCAAAAAACCACGATTTAAAAATTAAAATATTGTTAATCAGGGTAATAAGAATATTAGTATAAATAATTCCTATTACAAGTTTAATTTTAAAATGTTAGTGAGTCATGTGTTTTTTAATTGTTTTTTCACTAAATTAGAAAGTGAAAAAAATATAATTATGGAAGAGCAAGAAATAAAAACCCAGGATGTTGAGAAATTTTCATGCCCAAATTGTGGTGGAAATGTGACTTTTGAACCAGGTACAAGTAACATGGCATGTCCAAATTGCAGTTCTCAAATTGAAATTCCGAAACTGGATGAATCAGTTGAGGAACTGAACTTTGATAAGTTCCTGTCAGAGGCGGGGACAGGCGAACAGATGTCTATTACAGCAGTAGCTTGCAAAAGTTGTGGTGCAACTTCAACTCTGGAACCAAATATTACATCGGCGCACTGTCCATATTGCGATACGCCTCTTGTTGTTAAGGATGTTGTTACTGAGAATATAATTCAGCCAAAATCTATTTTACCTTTCAAAGTAACCAAAGAACAGGGGATTGAACATTTTAAAAAGTGGAGGAAAAAACTTTGGTTTGCCCCTAATGCTTTGAAGAAAGCATCACTTAACTTTGACCACTTTAAAGGGGTGTACGTACCATTCTGGACTTATGATTCGGATACCTATACTTCGTACACCGGGCAGAGAGGAGATCATTACTATACAACTCAAACCTATACAACCGTTGAAAATGGTAAAACGGTGACAAGAACAAGACAGGTTCAACATACCCGTTGGTCATTCCGTTCCGGACATGTATCGAATGTTTTTGATGATGTTCTGGTTGCAGCAACTAAATCTTTACCCATGAAATACCTTAACCGGCTTGAACCATGGGACCTTAATAACCTTGAGGCTTTTAATCCGAGTTTTTTGGCAGGATACATTACACAGAAGTATCAGGTTGATTTAAAGGAAGGATTTGAAGTTGCCAAAGGCATTATGGATGTTGAAATTCGCAGAACTATAAACCGGGATATCGGTGGTGACGTTCAGCGAATAATAACGAAACGTACAGGATACAAAAACATTACTTTTAAACACACATTATTACCGGTATATATCAGCGCTTACTATTTTAAGAAGAAACTTTTTCGCTTTCTTATTAATGGCCGCACAGGCGAAGTACAGGGCGAACGTCCCTGGAGTGCTATTAAGATTATTCTGTTTATCCTTATGTTGGCTGCCATTGGAGTGGGCATTTACTTCCTTGTGGATTATCTCAAGGAACAGAAGGAAGCCGAGACATTGTTTCTCATGTTTCCAAGGCTTACAAGACTTTTTTTGTAAACCGCTGGCAACAAATAGTTTTCATGTAAATATTTTTGGTCATGTCTAAAAATCCGGATAAGACATGCAAGGAGTGTGGAAAAAAGACCGATACACTTTATTCTGATTGGTATTGCTATGATTGCTATGCCGTAATTTGGGATAGTGGATTTGAAACCACATCGCAATGGGGAGAAAGTGTGGCTCACAGCGATGCGATGAAGGATATTGATGATGATTGCTATGGACATATCGATGAAATGAAACAAAGTATTAACTACGTACTTGCTAATTTTGAACCAGGAGAATGGAGATGTAAACAGTGCGGCTGCGTAAGACTTTCTATTGAAGAGCAAAAAACTGCTAATAGGAATAGCATGGTAGCAGCGCTTATACAGGCTTGTCCTGATTGTGGAAGAGTGGGATTTTTAGAGCACGATCTGGTCCACTAACCCCGGAAGGCTCAACTAAGTTAATTTCATGAATTGCGATGAGTGATTTTTAGATATCTAAGATGATCTGATTAGGGAATCAGTTATCCAATAATCCATACATCTATTTATCCATTATTTAGATAAAGACATTAACTTTGTTGTTTTGTAAGTAATTTAATGGTCTTAAAATGAGCCTTCAGGACATATACCAGGAAACCATAAAATTTGCTGCTAAAGCACATAGGGGACAAAAAGTGCCTGGCAGCCGGATGCCATATCTTTTGCATCTTTCCAATGTGTGCATGGAAATTATTATGGTGTTGGATCATGAGAATAGTCTGGATAAAGAGTTAGCAGTGCGTTGTGCTCTCCTTCATGATTGTATTGAAGATACCAGGGTTGGGTTTAACGACATCGAAAAAGCTTTTGGAAAAGGAATTGCAGATGGAGTTCTAGCGTTAAGTAAAAACAAAAAGATGAAAAAGGAAGAACAGGTTCCAGATAGTCTTCAACGCATAATGCAGCAGCCAAAAGAGATATGGATGGTAAAGCTGGCAGACAGGATTACCAATTTGCAACAACCGCCTGATTTTTGGTCAAAAGAGAAAATCAGGAATTATCATAAAGAATCGATGCTTATCTATGAAAAGCTGAAAGAGAGCAATAAAGCTTTGGCAGAAAGGATGAAGGGGAAGATTGAAGAGTACAGGAAATATTTTGAATAAAATTGAACTTCCAAGTATGTGGCTTTAAAATGATTTTGAAAATTCCACGTTACAATCGACCAAATTAATTATCTCGAAAATGTTGTTCATTACAATAGCCAATAGTAATCATCCAGCGATAAAAATTCTATTTCTTCCTTAAATCCAAGTTCTAATGCCTTAACTTTCATTTCATCAAAACTATCATAAGAATACGTGGCATTAGTCTGGAAATTAAAAATCTTAAAGCTGACAGATCCGTTTTCAAGATTGTCCCAATCTTCGGTTGAACTGCGCACGAGCAGGTAATTCCTGTCAAATATCAGGTGAGTTATGTAGCCAAGGTCTTTATAATCCGGTTTGAATTCCCATTCACTGTTTAAGCGTCCACAGTCAAGGTTTTCAATAGATTTAATATAATATGGATATGGAAGGGGCAAACGGTAATAATCACGAAATCCCAAATCAGAATAGAAATTTTCAGGTACATTCATGGTATCCAAGGCATATTCACGAATTTTTTTCTGCATTTCATTAATCTCAGGTTTGTAAGTTTCGATTTTTTCACCCGCTCTTTTCACCACTTTTCCAATACCTAAGGCCATTCTATACATATTGAAAGCAAATACACCAATAAAGAGCAAAATAGATAATCCTGCCATAGCTCCCCCGGGGATACTAAGCTTTTTATTGCCATTTGACAGACCAATAATAAGTAAGATTAAACCTGCCAGGAAAACCAGGATACTAAAAACAACGATAAGTATTGTAATTGCAATCATGATGATATAATTTATGGTATAACTGTCAAATATATTCAAAAATTCATTGTGTTCGGGTTATATTTGCGTTTATAATCTTGTATATAAATTTGTATGCATTGGAAAAAGCCCTTGTAATAAAGTCGACCGGAAGCTGGTACACAGTGAAAATGGATGATGGAAGTTTTTTGGATTGTCGTATAAAAGGCAAATTGCGAACGTTTGGATTTAAAAGCACAAATCCGGTGGCTGTTGGCGACTGGGTGGAGGTTGAAAAAAATGAACAGGATCATACAGGGTTAATTTGCGACCTGGCTGAACGGAAAAATTATATAATCCGACGCTCACCCAATCTCTCAAAGACATCGCAGATAATAGCTGCAAATATTGACCAGGCTTTCCTTATAGCTACGATTAAATACCCTGAAACGTATCCCGAGTTTATAGACCGTTTTCTTGTTACGGCTGAAGCATATCAAATTCCTGCCCATATCATTTTTAACAAAGTAGATATTTACAATAAAAAGAATCTTGAGAAGTTAACTGAAATCGCTGAAATTTATAGTTCAATAGGTTACAACGTAATAAAAACTTCTGCGATAAGCGGTGATAACCTTGAACAAATAAAAGAGTTGATGCAGGGGAAAATAAGCCTTGTTTCCGGAAATTCAGGTGTTGGAAAATCAACACTTATAAATGCTTTGGATGGAACCCTGCATCTGAAAGTTGGCGAGATTTCCAATTATCATAAGCAGGGTAAGCATACAACTACGTTTGCTGAAATGTTTGAACTTAGTTTTGGAGGTTACATTATAGACACTCCTGGTATTAAGGGATTTGGTATATTGGATATTCCCCGGGAGGAAATATACCACCATTTTCCTGAAATATTTAAACTGGCCAAAAACTGTAAATATTACAATTGCACCCATATTCATGAACCCGGATGTGCTGTTGCACAAGGTGTTAACAATGGGTTGGTGAGCCCTTCCCGATACAGAAGTTACTTTAATCTTTTCTATAATGATGAGGGGAAATATAGACAATAATTAGTTCCAAAACAGTTCCAATTATGTACCAGCTTTAATTTTATCACATACCTTAGTTCTTTCGGTATAAATTCCAAATATTTATTTATTTTTATCTGATATTTGACGGAGGCTGGTAAAAGAACCACATAATTTATGAGACGGGTATATTTTTTCATTACATTTCTTATACTTACTGCGGTACTGCTTAATATCTATTATTATTCCATTACCTATAAGGAACTTACAGAATTTCAAAAGGAAATTATCTTTAAACAGGTAGTAATATGTGGTCAGGAGATTGAACGAACCGGTTCAGAATTTGAAAGCGAGGTAAATTACATTTTATTTACTGATGATCTCTCAAAGATGTTCACTGATCCGGCTATTAAGGAAAGCGGAACAAAAAAACTTGAGTTGTTTTATTCGGAATACGAGGATCTTATTACCAACATCAATGTTTATGATAACAAAAAGAACGTGTATAGCTTATACAGGAACCGCAAAAATCAGTTTATACATGATGCTTACGAGTCTCAAAGGCAAAAACCGTTACAGACCCGTGAAAAGCTAGGTGAAATGGAGGAAGAGTATTGCTATTGCCTGCCTGTATTTATGGATAATAAAGTACAAGGAAATATAATGATTTCCATTGATTTTAAAAATTACTTTAGCTCTGTATTCAGCAAGTACAATCTCGATGATGATCTTTGGCAAACCCTTATTACTCCTGATGGTAAAAAGTTACTTTGCAACCACTCCGACGATAGTATTAAATATTCAGGTATGGATGAAATACTTAAAAAAATTAGCCTGGAAGAAGAGGGTGTGCAATGGCATACTGCCAGAATTTATGGCGAGGAGGCCAGGATCCTTTCATCCTATTATCCCGTGATGATCATGGGGAAGAAGTATGGTATATTGTTTTCTCTGAACACCGATGTTATTTTACATATTATAGTTAAAAAAACACTTGTGTTTAGTGGTTTTACACTTTTATTACTCCTTTGTGCTATTATTATTTTTCTTTTTTTATTACAATCCCGAAATAAAGTAATTGATAATATCAGGCGGGCAGAGCAAAAGCTTCATGAGATAATTGACCATATGCCAATAGGGGTCCTTGTGCTTTCACAAGATAAAACTATTGACACCATCAATACAAGTGCCATGGAGATGCTGTTTATAGAAAAACGTGAAGAGGTTATTGGTAAGAATTTATCAGAGAAATTCCTTATGTTGGATAGTCTCAATCCAAAGGAGAGTTCTGCCTTTGATTTTAGTTATTTTTTTTATTACGAACGCGAAGGCCATGAAATTGTAGTATACAAGCGAGAAACTCCAATAATAATAAATGGGACTTCTATGTCCCTTGAAGCTTTTATTGATGTGACCCCGCTTGAAAAATCCCGGCGGTACGAAATGGCATCTAATAATGCCAAATCCGATTTTCTGGCAAAAATGAGCCATGAAATACGTACTCCGATGAACGGAATTATTGGAATGACAGACTCATTATTGCAGGAAAAACTTTCATCTGAACAAAAAGAGCATGTTGAGATAATAAAGAAGTCAGCCGACCTGTTGCTTACCATTATTGATGACATTCTTGACTTTTCGAAGATAGAAGCCGGGAAGATGTTTCTTGAAGAGATTCCGTTTAAGTTGAGTGAGGAGATAAACTTTACTACACGGTTATTTAAACCCCTTGCCAATGAGAAAGGAATTGAACTGGAAACCATTATTGACCCGAAAGTTCATGATAATATTATTGGAGACCCTTATCGCCTTCGACAGATAATTTCCAACCTGGTTGGTAATGCAGTAAAATTTACTCATGAAGGTAAAATTGTTGTAAGCGTTGAGCTGGTTGAGGAATATGAACGCAATATTACTCTTCAGTTTAATATTGAGGATACAGGCATAGGTATACCAAAAGAAAAGCTTACCACTATTTTCAGCTCCTTTACACAAGCTGATGGCAAAACTACACGCAAATATGGCGGCACCGGCCTGGGAACTACTATTGCAAAGCAATTGGTTGAATTAATGAATGGCGAAATATGGATTCAAAGTCCATCTTCTATATCTACAAGTTCTAAATATCCGGGAACCACTTTTTCTTTTACTATTGAAGCTTATTCAAATGAACAGGATGTCAAGAGTTATGATTTTTCAGACGTAAAGCACTATAATGAGGTTAAAGCCCTTATCATTCGAGATGAAAATGACAATACGGATTTGCTTACCAATTTGTTGAAAAACTTTGAAATCTCTGCCGAGATGCATACACAGCATGAACAGACGATTAAGTATGTAGAGCAAAATAATGGCAAATACCATATAATCATTGTAATGGATTCAAAAGGATTTGATGCATTTGAACTGGTAGAGAAACTGAAGGTGAAAAAGATAAGTAAGGACTTTTTAATTCTTATTGTCAGTTCAAATGATATCCAGGGCAACCATATAAAATGCAAGCAGGTGGGAGGTGATTACTATTTAATTAATCCAATAGAATCATCTGAGATATTTGATATCATCCATGATAACTTCCTGAACCTGCAGATTGAAGATGATAAAGCTTCCCGTATTTTCAAGATACGGGATGATATATCTATACTTGTTGCAGAAGATAACCTGATAAACCAGAAGGTGGCTCGCACTATATTTAAAAATGTGGGATTCGATATTGATATAGCAAAAAATGGTTTTGAGGTGGTGGATATGATGAAGAAGAAACACTACGACGTGATATTTATGGACATAATGATGCCCGAGATGGATGGTTATCAGGCAACTACCGAGCTTCGTTCCATGGGCCACAAGCTGCCCATTATTGCTATGACTGCCAATGCCAACAAGAGTGAAAAGATAAAAGCCTTCTCCTACGGTATTGATGATTATATAACAAAGCCGGTGAAGATTCCTACGATAAAGAAAATTATGATCAAGTGGTTTGCGGAATCGAGGCAGAAGTGATATTTGACAAGAAGATTACAGCTATTAGCGTGTTTTAAATTATAAGTTGTATGTTAAACATTGCGTTGAATATAATTACTTATGTTCTGGAAATAATAAAGTAGATGTAAACCATATATGACAACAAAAACAATATTCCCTCCCAACGTTCAATCTTCCTGCCTTTCCCGGTAAATACAAAGATAAAAAGGAACAAGCCCAGGCCAATATTATAGAGCATATCAAGCTGAACTGCCTGAGGAGGATGAAAGGGTGTAATAACAGATGAAATACCCAAAATCAGGAAGATATTAAAAATATTTGATCCTACTACGTTACCTACAGCTATGTCTGCATTTTTCTTTCGTGCTGCAACCAGTGAAGTTGCGAGTTCAGGTAATGAAGTTCCTATAGATACTACAGTTAGTCCGATTACACGTTCACTCATACCGATCCAATTTGCTATAATAATGGCATTGTTCACAATAAGCTTACCTCCAACTATCAAAAGTACCATACCAATCAGAATGAATAATCCGGTTTTCAATTTTGAAAGTTCCTTTACCTGAACCTCTTCAGAGGCTTGTCCGGCAAGGGAAGTATGAATGGTATAGCCCAGGAATATAACAAAAAACCCCAAACATAGTATCCCCTCTACTCGTGAAAAATAACCTGATGAAGCATTATCTAAAAGTATATCTGATATGCAAAGGAAAGCTACTATTCCGGCTAACAAACTAAGCGGTATTTCAATCCAGGTTGTATTGGTTTTAATATTTAATGGGTAAATAATGGCTGAAAGCCCTAGTATTACTGCAACGTTAAAAATATTACTACCAATGATATTACCAGTTACAATTTCCGTGCTATGATTTACGGCTGCAAATACATTAACTACAAGTTCTGGCGCTGAGGTGCCAAATGCAACTATTGTCAAACCAATTATAATGTCAGGTACATTCAAGCGCCGTGCAAGGGAAGAGGCCCCATCTACCAGTTTGTCAGCACCATAAATAAGGATAGCAAAACCGATGATAAGATATACTATGGGCATAGTTGCTTAAATTTTAGAGGAATACAAATGTATTACAAGTTTTTTGAAAAGAAATGAGGGGACAATAAAAAAATGTCCCCTCAAAATAAATAATATCAATGATTTGAATTTATTCCCCTCGTTTCACCACTTCTACCCACTTACCAGGCTTACGTGCATTAATGCGGTTATCATACATTGCCTCACAGAATACAGTTGGCATATAGAACTTACCCAGATATGCAGCATTAAGCAGTATAACATAGGTTTTACTACTGTTATTATTAATATCAAAGTAGGTGTAAACCCTGTCATCCCGGATATCCTGGTATGTAGGAACATCCGACTGGTATGGCGATTTATAATCATCCAATCGAGTATTCCGTATTTCCCAACCTGAAGGGAATATCTGATTAAGCGCCATATCTTTATAGGTTCCCATTCCGGCACTGTTTGTTATGGTCACTTCAGCCCTGAATTCTGTACCCTGCTCAAGTCTTGATACGTCAATAGAATTGCCATTCATGTCTTTATATACAATCTTCATCTTCAGATTCTTTTCTTCTTCTTTCTGGTCGCCTACAGCTGGTTTGCCTTCCATTATCACACGGGCAAACAGTATTCCTTCTCCGTTATTGGTCACGCTTACTGTGCCGCCTGTAGAGTTGGTGACATCAATATTTACCTGGTTTACAGGTTTTTCTGATGTCATTTTTGTCGCTTTATCGTTATTGATTGTATACGTGTATTTAAGTTCCTTGGAAGCGCCTTTTTCACCTGCAAATTTGGTCATCGCAAGCAGACAGTATGCCGTTGTTTGTGTACTCATCCAGTAATCACTGCTTAATTTGTCAGAGATTTTTTGTACTAGAGGCATGGCAGATGTACGTTCATTCATGAGGCTCATAGTTTCCAGTATCATTGCCCAGTCCCGTTCTCGGGAACCATAGCTGCTATAGAAGCCTGAATATTCTTCTACATCCGTTGCAATGTTGGATGTTATCTCCTTGGCAATTTCGGGCTGGCCTGCAAGTACGTATGCCGCTGCTAGTCTCCACTTGGCTTGTATGGTTAAGCCTTGTTTTTCACGCAGGCGGTTCATAGCGCTCATTTGCTGCTCGCCTGCTAAAGCTAAAGTATACAGCCTGTACGCCTGTTCTAGGTCGTTTTGGGTGTATTCGTAGTATGTACCTGATTCAGCACGCCAGTTTTTGGCTACATCTTTCTGGTATTTCACCCATTTTTTCTTCCATCCTGATGGCAGTGCATATCCTTTTGCTTCTGCTTCAAGCAGGAAGTGTCCTGCGTAAGATGTACCCCAGTCACACGGGTCGGATGAGTTGGGCCAATAACCCATAGCGCCATTTGAAAGAATGAATGTTTTTAATCTTTCAATGGCAGCTTTTACATTGCTTTCAGCCTTGTTCTTTTCAGCTTTGTTAAGTTCCATCACATCATCAAGGAATAATTGCGGGAAGGCTGCAGAAGTGGTTTGTTCAATACATCCGTGAGGATATGAAAGCAGGTACTTAAGTCTTCTGCCGAAGTTGATAGGAGGTATATTCGATATTTCAAGAACTGCTGAGTTCGTTCCTTCAATTCCGGGCAATGTGTACTTCGTATTCCACGATTTTCCTGCCTCAATCATGGCATCAACAGATTCAACCACTTTTGGATTTGGGTTTCTTACATCAATTTCAATAGAGTGCTCTGCTGTTTCCTTGCCACCTTTAACCAAAACAGTAACTTTACCAACTCCTAGTTTAGCAGGTACTTTCAGATTGAAAGTCACCATCTGTTCACCTGTTTTCTTAAAGGAAATATTTTGGGTTTTACTGCCCTGAACTTCCAGTAATTGGTTAGTTTTTATTTCGACTGATACATCTTTTATATCTTCGGTCATAGCAAATACGGTGACAGGCAGTTTTACTTCTTCTCCGGGACCTAATACTCTGGGTAGTGTAGCAAGTACCATAAGGGCTTTTTTCACCGGGGTAGCTTTTTCCGTGCAACCATATGCAGATTCTTTATTACCGGCTACTACAAACGTACGTACAGAACCAATATAATTGGGTAATTCAATAGTATGTGTATTTGATTTACCCTTAGGAAGTGTGAATGGACCCAGGAAGCGAACCATAGGTTCGAACCGGTTGGCTTTTTTGCCTTCTTCTTCACCTTCTTCGTCCCAGCCACCACCAATGGCAAACATTTGCTCAATACGACCTCCATAGGCTCCCATCACTTTATCGTACATATCCCATGTTTTTACACCGAGTGCTTCGCGGGCATAAAATGATTCCCATGGATTGGGTGTCGGGAAGCGGGTAATATCAAGCAATCCTTCATCCACCATCGCAACAGTATAGGTCATTTCTTTTCCGTTCTTCTCGCTTACCTGAATTTTTACTTTTTGCTGAGGGGTTAACACATCAGGCATTTTTAATTCTGGTTCAAGTTTCGTATTGGGATCCAATACTTTTATCGGAATTACTCCGTATAGCCTGATTGGCAAGTCGTTTGCAGTTTGAGCGTGAGGCTGGATAAGAGTTGTTTGAACATATACGTTGGGTGCCATTTCCGAGGTCACCTTGAAGTTAAATACGGTTTCTCCTTTTTGTGCTTCTACCCAATGTTCTTCCACTACTCTTGAGCCCGACTCTATGCTTACCAGTGCAAGTCCGGCTTCCGGTGTAGGTATAGAAAGTGATGCAAAGTCCCCAACATTATATTCCTGTTTATCTGAAGTAAATACCAGCATGGATGCTTCACCAGGGCGTTTCCCCTTATCACGTCCTGCCCATCCCGGCCAGTCGCAGTAAATAGTTTTTCCTGTAGAGTGGTTGGATTTTGAATCGTAAACACGAATCAGGTATCTTCCCCATTCAGGATAATTAATACGGAAGTTGCAGGTTCCTTTTCCATTGCGGGTATCTATAGTTTCGGAGAATACGGGTGAGTAGTATGAACTATTTGAATAGTATCCAAGATTATCATAGGAAGCATCCCACCACCAGCGCCAGCTTACTTTGTAAATTTTCACATCTAATCCTGTAACTGATACAGGTTTTCCGTCACTATCAAGTGTTACAATATCTATGGTATGGGTTGTGTCAGTAAGCAGCATACCTCGTTTATCACCACGTGGAGTTTTAATACCTACATAGGTTTTATAGGGTGAAAAAGGTATGGAGAACCTGTCTACACTAAAATCGCCGCCTTCTTCATACACGGTTACATTAAAGCTGGCGCGGAGCATGCCAGGTGAGTAATTGTTTGTATATAATTCAGCTTTAACGGTTGCTTTTCCCTCTGAATCCAGCTGTCCTGAAAAAATTGTATGTTCTTCTGTACTAAAAGTTCTTGTCGGATCATCAAAAGTGTAGTCGCTATATTTTGGGAATTGGGTTGGGATTGGAGTATAACCTACAGTTATTGAAGTACTTAAATTGCCAGCAGTAGCACCGTGCAGCCATTTAACAAGCATTTCACCTTCCACATACTTATTATCTGCTGTAAGCTTTTCCACACCAAAATCAAGATTAATCTTCAGGCGATTAGGTTTTATCGTTTCTATGCGGATTGATTTGGTGAATGTACGGCTGCCTATTTTAACTTTTGCAGTCCAGTTACCGGTTGGAACATCCGGGTCGGTTATGGTTGTGAAATTATAAAAACCGTTTTCACCGGTTGTTTTCACTTTTCTGGTATAGGTTTGTCCTAAAGGATTAATAAATTCGAATGAAACAGGATGATTCTCAGGAATGAGGTCCTTTTTATCTTCCAGAACAAACATAAGATAAAGGGTATCTCCCGGACGCCAAACACCTCTTTCTCCATAAATATATCCTTTTACGCCTTTTTGTACAACTGAACCCCCTACATCGAAATTACTTAATGAAAGCGAAGACCCATCATCAAGACGTAAATAACCCCTCTGCGCATCTTTCTTGGCAATTAATAAGAAAGGTTTTGAATCCACTGTTAAATCACCAAAACCTTCACTATTGGTTTGTGTACTGGCAATTAATTGCTGTTGGAAATTGTACACCTCCAATGTCACATTTGGCATAGGCTCAGTGGTTTTAAGGTCAGTGACAATAAAACGCATTGAATTATCATTACCCGCTTTGGCTATTATTCCAAGGTCAGATGCTAAAATATTCCTAGACACAGCTTTGCGGCTGTTTGAGTAGTAGCTGTCTGAACAGGGATCATCTCTTTCTTCCCAGTAATAATCATCATAGTAGTAGTCATATTCATCATAATAATCTTCATAGTAATCCCAATAGCTGGACTCGTCTTCTTCCCAGTATTCAAACTCATCAAGACTGGTCATGTCTTCTTCCGTTTCAACTTCCTCTTCTCCTTCTTCACTTTCGCAGGCATAAAGTGAATGTTTTTTAGTAAAATCAATCTCAATCCTGTAAATAGCACCTGGTGCTACTTTTATCAGTTCTGAAAGGTCAAGGGAGAATGTGTTCCATTGTCCGTAATCAATGGGATGATCTGCGGTCAGCTGAATGGTTTTTTTGTAAACCATCCTTCCTACACGCTTAAGTTGTGAGTTGCCGTCAAGAGCATTAACCTGTAAGAATTGGGGTATATTGTTTTCATAAATTCTCACAATACTTACGATAACTGCTTTCAGGTTAACTGCCTCAAACGGGAAAATAAGCCCGTCTGAATTAGGTATGATAACACCATTTCCTATTAGGCGCACTTCAGGTTTAAGTTCTTCAAATGTGATGTTACGGGCATCGCTTTCTTTCAATTTGTAACCCAGAATATTTTTTATACCGGCCTGAATATGTAAGGTTGTATTACCTGTCTGCCTGTATGAAGTATATGCCCTAACCTCATTATCTTCAATAATATACTTAAGGCTGGCACCGCTTGAAAGGCTGATAAGGCCACTCAGGTTTTGCTTTTTCATTATAGGGTCGGAAAATTGAATGATGATGTATTGTTCCGGTTGCTGAACAATTTTTACTGACATAACGGAAAAGTCGCTCAGAGAAGGAATATCTACAGTCTCTTTACCTTTTACATCTACATTAATAGCATCTCCGTTCCATGATATTTCCACTTTTCCCGGATCATCTGCACGAACCACTTCAACGATCTCAAAGTTATGTGTTTTACCGTCACCTTCGTGGCTCCATTTTATTGTGAGTTTGTTACCAGATTGCTCAGCAGAAAGCACCTTTTCAATATCCACATCATCAATTTTGTCAGAAGTATTAATGGTACCGTAGATTTTATTTTTTGTAAGATCAGTATTTACAAGAGGTTTAAAACCTCCAATGTTTACGACAAACGATTGTTTTATCGTTTTAAACTGGAAGGTAAAAGTCTTCAGATCTTTTGGCACATCGCTTTTAATCTTCGAGAGGAAGAAATTCACCGTGTATACTGTATTCGACTTGAGTTTTTCATCCGGTCGAAATTCAATAGTCTGATCATCAATCCAATATGCACTACCCTTTATTGAAGGAGAAAAACCGAATAATTCCATATCAATGGGATTATCATAATTTGCTTCACCTTCATAAGGTTCAGCAAGCCTTATACGTAATGAAGAGGTATTGGAAATAGTTCCTGAAGTGAAGGCTGAAATAAAGGACCCGAAAGCCGGATTTATTTCCATTAAAGGGCCTTTCTCTTTTTTCTTACATTGAGGATGCAATACAATTAATAATGCAAAAAGCAATGCTTTGACGATTTTTAGCAGGTTTTTTGATGTCATGACGATGAATTTAAAATTTAGGGATACATAAAATTATTAAAAATATCATTAATCACTATCCAATTGTAAGGAAATTATGGAAATAATTTATCTTCTGATGTAGTTAGGGTAACGGGATAAATAAGTGTATTAATTACACTTAATATTTTATTTTAACCAGTTTCCTGAGCAATTCTGCAATGTTGTTTTCTATGGCAGAGTAGGGAAGTATTTCTTTTGAGACATAGATAATAACCATCTGGATTTTCTTTTCAGAGGTATCAAGTTGTTTATAAAAGAGTGATTTGTTCAATCTGTAAGCTTCCCTTATTCTTCTTTTAATAAGGTTTCGCACAACGGCTTTTTTAAAATTCTTTTTTGGGACACTTATTGCGATTTGTGCAGGATATGGTATATCAAACGAAGCATTTATCCACAAAGCCTTAAACGGGTATTTATCAGTGGCATTGCCTGATTTAAAAATCTTTTCAAAAACTTTCTTGCTGCAAAGACGTTCTTCTTTTTTAAATGTATTCATTTACAAACGGATAAACCATTAGTATTATGCAAAGTAAATAAAAAAAGGGAATAGTGATGGTAAAATGAATACACAAAGAAGCTTAGCTTTTTGAATACTTTTCTTTTCCGTTTACTTTATTGTATTCACATATAAAATTATCCAAAGCCATTGTCATAGAAGGGGCTTCAGGCATGGGAGCCATTATATCAAGACGCAGGCCGGCTTCTTTTACTGCATTTGCAGTATGAGCACCAAAAGAGGCTATTTTTGTGTTGTTTTGCTCAAAATTAGGGAAGTTTTTAAGTAAAGATTTAATTCCCGAGGGGCTGTAAAAAACCAAAATGTCATAATTAACATTTGATAAGTCTGAAAGGTCGCTTGCCACTGTTCGGTAAAGAATAGCTGGCGAAAAGTTGATCTTATTCTTTTTTAAGGCTTCAGGAACCTCTTCTTTGTGGGCATCAGACATAGGCAGGAGGAATTTCTCGTCACTATGTTTCATAATCACTTCCAAAAGGCTTGGGAAAGTCCCGTTACCATAGAAGATCTTTCTCTTCCTGTACACAATGTACTTTTGAAGATAGAATGCTGCTGATTCTGATATACAGAAATATTTCATCGTATCAGGCACTGTAACACGCAGTTCTGTACAAATTCTAAAATAATGATCAGCTGCAGTTTTGCTTGTAAAAATTACAGCACTGTGTTGCAAAACGTCAATTTTGCACTGGCGGAATTCTTTACCGGGCACGCCTTCCACATGGATGAAAGGACGAAAATCAATTTGTAAATTATTTTTCTGTGCCAATTCATGATACGGTGATTTTTCCGACGCTGGTTCTGGTTGCGAAACCAATATCTTTCTTATTTTCAATTTTCACTGATTTTAGTTAGAACTCTATTTCTAGAAACCTCCTGAATTTACAGTGCTTTGGAGGTATTTATATAGCAAAAGAACAGGTAAAATTTCAAGGGTACAAAAATATAAAATCAAATAGAATTTTAAAATATCTTTATTAATAATTATTTTATATCCTCTGATAAATCGCCAAAAATAAAGGACAACAACGACTCCTAAGCCTATGTAAATGAGAGGCTTGACTAGTGCATCTGATATGTATGGCAAACAAAGAATAATAGGTAATAAAAAAATTCCGGCGCCTTTATTTGATACAAAAATGTTGTGGATATATTCATTAAACTCTTTTGTCCGAAAAAAAATTGCTCCAAGTACTTTGAGGATGATAACCTGAATAATTGAGAATAATGCAATGAGTGAGCAATATAGTAAATAGTTAATGAAACCAGAAAAATGGAACAGATTTATATTAAAATATTGCATCGTAATTTGGAGGAATAAACCTAAATTTAGTATAAATACAATATTTAGAAGTCCTGAAATCCTGGCATAAAGTACATTTCTATCGCGGTGAAGTTTGAAAGACAGTTGATAGTTTAACAATGAGCTAATGATCTGGACAAAATATTTATTATAGTATAGTTTTATCCAGGTTAATAAGAGTAATGAGGCAATTATGATGCCAAACATCCAGTCAGCTTTTATTCTTTGAGCGGTAAGGTTATCAATCATATTATTTGCAGGTAGTTGTGAAATATACCGGTGATATGCCTGGGCAGAGGTATCAATAACTGAAAGTGAATCGGGATTGAAAACAGGCTGGTAGTTGAAATCTTTTTTAGGGACTGCATTCACATTTGTTTGGAAAACATCCCATACATCTTTGTGTTTGTTTACAATATTTGCAAAACTCGGCTGATCCGGATCGTATCCTTTCGATACTTTTTTAAATATTGTGTCAGTTTGGGCAGGCTTTGAGATAACAATTTCAACTGGTCGAGGCTTTCTTATTACAGGAGTTGAGGTTTGCTTAATTTCCGGTGTAACAACGTTATCTGCCTGGGGTATTGTATCCTGTCCAATATGTAGAAATTCACTTTGGATAATATAGAAGTTATCTTTTACCATACCTGGGAAGGGATACTAAATTTGGGCAAAGGTAATAAAGAATTTGGCTCGTTATTCACCTGAAGGCAAAGTTTATTAATTATTTAGCATGTTTTTGGGTATTTAAAGCTGCTTGGTGTAAAGAAATTACTGTCTCACGTCTTTGTCAGGGGTTACTAATTTGTAGAGTTTATCGGCTCTTCGTACAATTTTGTCAATGGCTATGGAACATTTCTCTCCTTTGCGGGTATTATTCACTGGTTTCAGGTCCACCCGGATTTCATTAACCATAGTTTGAATGACTCCGGTAGTTGGACCTGTTATAAGTATTTCATCACCAACCGATAAATCACCTGATTCGATTAAAAATTCCGCCACTTTAATTTTACCGAAATAGTTAGTTCCTTTTCCTATATAAACCTTACGTTTAGTGGCATTCGAACCATACACCTTGCTCCATTCACCAAGTCTTTTCCCGATGTAATAGCCACCCCAAAAACCCCTGTTGAATACTGTTGTAAGCTCTTTTTCCCATTTTTTGATCTTTTCCTGTATATAATCATTATTTATATAGGCATTTAGAGCTTCATTGTATATTTGTGTAACGGTTTTTACATATTCCGGTCCGCGTGCGCGACCTTCTATCTTTAGCACACTTATACCTCTGTCAAGGATTTTATTAAGAAATGGAATAGTGCATAAATCTTTGGGGGACATAATGTATTCATTATCAATCAACAGTTCATTTTTATCCTCTTTTTCTCTCACTTCGTAAGCTTTACGGCAGGTCTGAAAACACTCTCCCCGGTTTGCGGAGTGGTTATATTCATGCAGGCTTAAATAGCACTTACCCGAAATAGCCATACACAAAGCACCATGTATAAAAAGCTCTACTCTCACAAGGTTTCCTGACGGGCCTGTTACATTTTGTTCTTTTATTTGCTTAATAATATTTCCAATTTGTTCGAGTGTTAATTCACGTGCAAGTACCATTACATCGGCATAACGGGAATAAAATTTTACGGTCTCGATATTGCTTATGTTAAGCTGGGTCGATATATGAACTTCTACCCCTTGTTCATTGGCATAGTGAAGCACGGACTGGTCGGTGGCAATGATAGCAGTAATACCATTTTCTTTAGCTGCATCTACAATTTTCTTCATGGCATCCATTTCACTATCATAAATAACTGTGTTGAGCGTGAGGTAGGCTTTTACATCATGCTCGTGACAAATGCCAGTAATTTTTTTGAGATCGGCAAGAGTAAAATTGTTGGACGAACGAGCCCGCATATTTAATTTTTCCACCCCGAAGTACACCGAATCTGCCCCACCCTGAATAGCAGCCATCAGGGACTCGTATGACCCTGCAGGTGCCATAAGTTCAAAATCTTCCCGCTTCATAAATTGCTTTAATTTTCATGCAAAGTTACGCCTTATTCAGGATAATCCGAAATGTTGTACCTCTATTGATTTCAGATTGTGCAACATATAGTTTTCCATCATGGTAGGTCTCAATGATACGCTTGGCAAGCGATAATCCTAAACCCCATCCCCGTTGTTTGGTAGTATATCCGGGCTTGAAGATAGTCTTGTGTTTTGATTTATGTATACCTTTGCCCGTATCAGTAATGTCAACGTGTACTTTTTTCCTTGTTTCAGATACACTGATATCAATGCTTCCTTCGCCGGATATGGCATCTATAGCATTTTTACAGATATTTTCCACCACCCATTCAAAAAGCTCTGAATTTAATGGCACCAGTATGGGTACTTTTGGATAATCCCGGTTTATTTTCACCTTTTCCGATATTCTGTTTTCCAGGTAATCAATGGTTTTATTTAAAACTTTTATCAGGTTCTGATTATCTAGTTTTGCTTTTGATCCAATGTTTGAGAAGCGTTCAGCAATTTTTTCCAGCCGGTTTACATCCTTTTCAATATCAGCAAGCAACACATCATCCTTCTCTTTCAGTTTGAGAAGTTCAACCCATGCCATAAGTGAAGAAATAGGAGTACCTAACTGATGAGCTGTTTCTTTTGACAGGCCAACCCAAACCTGGTTTTGCTCAGCCTTACGTGATGCACTAAAAGCAAAATATGCGACTAAAATAAAGAGGAGAATAACTCCAAGCTGAATAAGGGGATAATATTTAAGTTTAAGGAGTATTATTGAGTCATGGTAATATATGTATTGGTATTCATTATCATATAAAGATATTTTTATGGGTTCATTTTTTTCTTTCATCTTCTCAAGCTGCTTATGCAAGTATTTCTCATTGCTCATTTTTGCAGAGTCCAGGTTACGCTTGAATTTTATACTGTCATCTTTGTCAACGACAATGGTAGGGACTGTTTCGTTGTTTTGGATTACTTTCAGGAGAAATCCGATATCCTGATCTAAATTGTTTTCATCACCTGCTTTTTGAGTGGCTTCTGCCCATAATTCAACTTTTTTACGTTCCTCGTTGGCAAGTTGCTTTACGAGTTGGTTGGTATAAAGTAGTGAAGATACGCCAATTACTATGGCAATAAGAAAAAGCAGAAGCTTCCAGCGTTGTTTTTTTGAATAGATATTCAAGAATTTAACTTTTAAGTTCAGCTAAAATACAAACTAATAATTGTCTACCCAAATGTGTGTAGTACCAAATTTTTAAACAAACGTTCATAAGCGTTCAATGTTGCTATTACTGAATTTTATTCGTCCTCCCACTCAATCTGGAAAGGCTTTTCCTCTTCATCCATAGTTTCCTCTTCCTTTTCTATATCTTCATTGTTTTCCCATTCAATATCAAAAACAGGTCTTTTAGGCTGGTCATCCTCTTTTTCTTGTATTGTAGTATCCTTTTTAAACCAGCCGAATTCTTCCCGAAGCATCACCCTGAAGTCATTTCTTTCTTCCTGCAGATTATGCCGTATGTTATCAATGGCTGATTTCCGGTCATATGAAACTTTGTAATTTTCTCCATCACCGGTTATGGTAAAATACAAGCTGGCACCGCTTATACAATCATCTTCCACTACTGCAAACTCCTGGTTTTCCTTTTTAGCTTTTTTAGCCTTTTTAAACAATACTTCTGATAGCAAGACCCGTATTTTATATTCGTAATGGTTATTGAACTGATGCACTCCTGAACCGGAAATATTAAATGCATTGGAATGGATATCCATCTGTGGAATAATGATTTTTTCGTCTTTTATGATGATCTCATTTTCTAAATCTGAGAATTTTATATCCATAAGTTCTGAAACTTCACAGTAACGGGATAAATTGAGCATGGGCTCAAACTGAACCAGTTCACCATTCTTAATAATAATCTTGCACTCCGATTGAATGGAACTTTTTATGATTTCCTGTTTGGCACTCCAGTCGGCTGCGAAAGAAACAGTTCCGGTTAGTGATCCTTTCAGATTTTCGGAAGTTATTTCATGCTGATCAAAATTATTAAAGGTTGCAAATAGTTCGGTAATGTTAATATCAGTAAGGTCAATTTGGGTTATCGTATTTAGCTCACCCTTTTTATTCAATGCCAATGCTCCTCCCCCGATAATTTCTCCGCCCATAGATTTCATTTCAAGAGAATGTATTACCAGCATTCTGGGTTTATAAGTCACTGATCCTATAACATCAGTTGCCGTAAGTTTTTGAGATGAAAACTTATCAAAATGAAAACTTCCCTGGTATTTAATTCTTTCAGGGAAGGGAACCGGCCAGCTTTTTGTATCAATATTTTCACTGTTTAAACTATCCGTAACAAAGTGCGGAGAATGTAGCATTACATCAGATAATGATAGGGTCGAATTGTAAACTATATAGGAAGGGAGATTATTAATAGTAGCATGGCCGTCCAGCTTATTGCCGCCCATGTTGCAATGAAAATTCTCAATTGTCAGAGTTTCTTCAATTTTGGCAAAAACGGATATATTTCTGTATGAATACGGATCGGTCTTTAGTTTAAGCATCCCATTTTCAAGATTTACTGTTCCATTCATATGCCAGCCAAGCATATCCTTTTTTTCAATTTTTTGCGGATTTTCAATTATCCCCTGAATAATAAGGTTGCATGTTGCTTTACCATTTAGTACCTGTAAGGTATCAATTTTAAAAAGACTGGTAATATCCGACAAGTCTAATACCGAAGAAGTATGTAATGTGAATTCGGGCTTTTTAAAATTTTCAAGAGTAAAGCTTCCTGAAAGCTCACTGACTCCCAATATGCACGAAAATATGCTGATATCAAGGAAGTTCTTTTCGCGGTTGAATGAACTGGAATATGTTCCCTCCAAATTGACATTTGAAAATATCCAGGGAGTATGGTTCTTGCTTATGTATCCATTTTTAACACCAAAATTTGCATCAAAATTAGGGAAATGACCTGAAGAAGCTTTCCCTTTCAGTGTGGCATTGAAATAAAAGTCACCATTACTGGTATAATCTTTTAAGTCCTGGATATATTTTGGTGGGATGAGTGACAGGAATGAGCGGATGGTCATCTTCTCGCCATTTACCCGAATATCAAGGAAGGTGTCATCTTCGATGGTTTCAATATCACCGGTTATATCAAAACTTCCATTTGACAAGGTGAGGTTGCCAGACTCAAAAGTATAAAAGTACTTACCTACTTTTAATTGAGTTTTTGCTTTGAAAGGTTTTAATGCCAATATTGGATTGTTATTCACACTAAGGGTGTTTAAAAAAGCATCGGTATAAATTTTAAGTGAAGTGATTTTTGAGGCAATTTTTCCACTAATCTCCGTTTTGTGGCTCAATGCATTAAAAATTACTTTGTTTTCAAGATTGTGATAGTGAATAATGCTTTTACTAATCCGTATATTCTGAAGATCCAGTTTAAAGTCTCCAGTATCCTGACCAGGCTGGCTATCCCAAAATTTGTAGTTCTGATTTCCTTTTTTGTCGATAAGGATATTAATCTTTCCGTCATTAAAGTGGATACTACGAATTATGTATTGTTTTTTTATTAGATTTATAATATTAAATTGGAGATAAATGCTTTTTGCCTGGAATAGGGTATCACTATTATATGAGAAATCAGTTTTTGAAAATTCTTTAACAGGTTTTGCATAAATATTTTTTAGTTCAAAAGTGGCATTCGGGAATTTCTTTATAAATGAAAGTTTTGTCTCCTCAACATTTATCTCTGTTTTAAGGTGTTTATTCAAGTGTTGGATGATAAGCCCTGAAATTTTATCCTCGTAGAAATATGCCAAAAGGATGGCCGTTATTATCAAAAGAGTGATTGTAAATACCAGAATTGATAATATTTTTCTCAGCTTCTTCATTCCCTTCGTTCAAACAAATTTTGTGCAATATTAGAAAAAAATCGATTATCCTGTAAATTACTTTTACACAACGTATAAGAGTTTTTGATATTGTAAATGGGGTCAAAAAAAATGTAGTGATAAAAATGTGGAATGGAAGTAGGGGAAAAATAATTTGAAAGCATCATACTTATAAAGTTTATCCTTATGAATGAAATCCAAATTATCAGGTTTATTTTAAAGGTTCTCTCAATTGTTGCTGTGTACCAGGTAATATTGTTAATATCAAACCTGTTGAAAAACAATGAGGGTGATACACGGAAAAGTTATCTTTTGTTCATGTTTGTTAGTTTTGCTTGTTTTATTGCAGGTAATTGCATCTTTTTCTATACTTCTTTTAGGCTAAAATATCAGGTAGGTCACATGCTTAACTTAACCATATTTTTAACTGCTCCCTTGTTGTATTTACTTTATAAAGCAAGAGTTAGCCAGCAACCTTTAAGCGGGGTGAAGATTTTGGTTCATTTTATTCCTTTTATTATTGTTTTTACATTCATTGGGTTCAATATTTTTATTAGAAAAATACCCACATATCCATATAATAAATATGGGATAGCATTATTAAGCACTTTATTTATTCAAGGTGCATATTATATGATTAAGATATTGCGTGAACATACTTTAATAATTAAAAATACAATCAATTCAAAAGATATCTCTGTAAATACCAATTACAGGCAATTGTATCTGCTTTTTGCCACGGCAATGGTATTTCAGTTTATTATCTTCCTGGTGTGCAAAGTTTTTATTATTCAAAAACTCTGTGTTATGTTGACCAGTATTTTTTTTCTTATATCCTTTTTATTGGTTAATAAGATAATTCTGGTCAGTATGTCAACATCCACGACATTTATAAGAACCAGGTATCGCAATTCGATGATTAAAGAGGATTATAAGGAAGAATGCCTACAATCCATTCAACGAGCACTCGAAGATGACAAGGTATTTATGGATCCGTTATTATCTCTTGACAGGCTGTCGAAAAAGCTGTTGATACCTAAAAATATACTTTCACAAATTATCAATGAACACTTCGGGGTTAATTTCAATGATTTGATAAACAAATACAGGGTAAATGAAGCCAAAAGACTGATTTCTTCTATCCGAAATGATTATTCCATTTTACAGGTAGCTTATGAGGTAGGATTTAATTCAAAATCTACTTTTAATACAGCCTTTAAAAGATATACCGGTACCACACCAAGTCAATATACTAACGCAAATAAAAGTATTATCAGAGAGGTCCGGACATCCCTCTCATAATGTATTTCTTTCAGGTTATTCATGCTTTTGATGCAACAATGGCATAATGGTAGCTCAGGTCAGGGGTTGTTCTGATATTGATAAATCCAGCAGATGTAATATCGTTTACAGCAGTTTCCATAGACACCCTATGATCCATAAGCGGTCCCCGTTCGCTTGATTCAGGATTTTTATCCCAGTCCACGACTAAGAGTTTACCTTTAGGTCGTAAGACACGATGAATTTCCCGGAGCATTTCCTGTGCATTAGAAAATTCATGATATACATTAATGCTCCAAATAAGGTCGGCAAAATTATCCTGGAGCGGTATTTTATCATGAGGCATTAACTTTGGGATAACATTTGTATTTGGAGAAAAGAAATGCTGCATTTCTTGAATCATAAGGGGCTCTATATCGAGTGCAAGCACGACAGCTGCGGGCAATGTCTTTGCTATAGCCATGGTCATATAACCTGTACCTGCACCAATGTCTACTACTATCCTGGGATTGGTAAACTGAATAAAATCCAATAGCTTTTGAGGAGGTAGCCAGTTAAGCCTTTCAGGATTATTTAATCGTTGTCTTTTTGTCGGATTAAAAATTCGTTCATTCATAACTAAGTAACAAAAAAAGGAATATTGAGTTCATCAATTCCGCCGCAAAAGTAAGAGAAATGATTAAAATAAACTATAAAGGAAGTAATATGATGCATTTAACACCGGTAGGTGTATTTTTCATTTCTATGGATCCATTATGGTTTTTGATGATCTCGTAACTTACAGAGAGCCCAAGTCCGGTTCCTTCACTTGGCTCTTTTGTAGTGAAAAACGGATCAAAAACTTTTTTCAGTAAAGAAGGGGATATATTAGAGCCCGTGTTTTCAATTTGGATCATAGCCAATTCCTGGTTATCTTCTGTATTATGGATCCCCGTCTTTATGCTTAATTTAGCCTTGTATGACTTTTTTATTTTATTGATTTCATAAATGGAATTGCTTAAAACATTGTAAAGTACCTGATGAATTTGGTCAGGATATACAGCGACTTTACGGTTTAAATGGTATTCTTTTTCATATTTCACTTCAAGAGGTATTTCTGACCGGAGAAAGAGCAGTGTATTATCAATCAATTCATTTAAATTGGATTCTACAATCCTCGATTCTTGTTTTCCGGCAAATGTAATAAGTGAGCTGACTATCCTTGAAATTCTATCTATACCAGACTGAATCATTGATTCAATCATTTTATAGTCATCTGTGGCATCATTTCTTATACTTATTTTTTTTTGTTGTTTTAGTTCATCCAGTAATGTTAAGCCTCCATTTATATAGTTCAGAGGGTTGTTTATTTCATGTGCTACTCCGGCTACCAGGGTTCCCATAGCAGCCATCTTTTCAGATTGAATGAGTTGTTGTTGGGTTTTTCTAAGTTTTTTTATGGCCTTTTTTAATTCCTGATTTTGGTTATCGAGGTTGATCTCAAACCTTCTGTTTGTGAGAATTAGGTAAAAAACTGCTATGTTGATAAAGAAGAATAAAAATATGTGTGAGAGTTTATAATACAAATAGAAAGATTCAATGCGATCAACAATGGGTAAGCGGTAGGGCATAAACTGTTCCAGAATGGAATCGATAAAAATGGTAAGTAACAGGTAATATATAAGTAAAATTAAGAATACCGCCTTGTTTGCGTCCGGATAGAATAAGAGTTGGGGTAGGATTGAAAAGGCTATTATGAAATAAGGATAGTAGACAAAACTTTCTTCTTCTACAAATCCTATAAAAGTTGGAAAAAGAAGAAAAATAAGAGGAGTTAAAACAATTAATGAGATTTTGCTAAATGAATGAAATGTAAATGAAGCAGCTAACAAATTTATCAGAGCCATTAAAGATAGCAAAGCTACTCTTAAAGAACCAATACTCATTGGTAAATGATGGCTTTGAGAATCAATTCGAAGAATTACAAGTAACAATAAAGTAGCAAAAAAAACAATAGCATTCAGCTGATTACCCAGAATGTTTGTGCGTTGGGTGTTTTCAATACTTTTAGTGGGTATGCCAAGGGTTGATATATATTGCCATGCTTTTTTCAAGCGGAATGTTATTTTTTATAAAAGTAGGATATTCCGTAAAATTAAAAAAGTTGAAATGAAAGTTGTGATGTTTATTGAAAAATACAGACATAAATTTTAGAAAAGGAAATTATCATATGGATAACGCTTAATGTGAATTTCTTTTACCTTGTCATATAAAATATTCTTAAATTCATCCAGGTTGGTTTTCTTTTTTGCTGAGATAAAAAAGCATTGATCTGTATTCTTCGCCAGCCATATATTTTTTATTTCTTTTAATGGTATGTTTTCCCTGGTGGCAGGTGTCAGATCATCTTCGTCTTTCTTAATGAAGCTGTACGCATCTATCTTGTTGAAAACAAGGTAGGTAATTTTATCTGCAGCATCAATCTCTTTCAGGGTTTGTGTTACTATATTTATTTGTTCTTCGAAGTTAGGATGAGAAATATCGACTACATGCAGGAGGATATCGGATTCTCTTACCTCATCCAATGTTGATTTAAATGATTCAACCAGGCTGTGGGGCAGCTTACGAATAAATCCTACTGTATCGGAAAGCAGGAAAGGAAGATTGCCAATAATCACCTTTCTTACCGTAGTATCAAGCGTTGCAAATAATTTATTTTCAGCAAATACATCCGCTTTGCTAAGCACATTCATAAGGGTTGATTTACCAACATTAGTATATCCCACCAGGGCAACACGTACAAGTTTGCCACGATTTTTTCGCTGAGTAGTTTTTTGTTTATCGATCTTGGCGAGGTCAACCTTTAGTTTGGAAATACGATCACGAATTACCCTACGATCGGTTTCGATTTCACGTTCACCGGGGCCCCGCAAACCAATACCTCCACGCTGCCTTTCAAGGTGTGTCCACATACCGGCCAATCGGGGTAGCAGGTATTGATATTGCGCTAGTTCAACCTGGGTTTTAGCATGTGCCGTACGTGCCCTTTTGGCAAAAATATCCAAAATAAGATTAGTACGGTCCAGAATTCTGACTTCAAGTTCTTTTTCAATATTTCTTAACTGGCTGGGAGAGAGTTCATCATCAAAAACAACCAGGTCAATATCATATGCCTTAACGTAGGCTTTTACTTCTTCAAGCTTTCCTGCCCCGATAAAGGTTCTTGGATTGGGGGTATCCAGTTTCTGGGTAAACCTTTTCATAGGCAATCCACCTGCAGTTTCTGCCAGAAATGCCAGCTCATCAAGGTATTCCTCAATTTCACACTCGTTTTGTTGGCTATTTGAAATACCAACCAGCACTACCTTTTCAACTTCCGGTTCGGTGGAATAGTATGGACTCCCCATTTGTTTTCTAAATATTAAAATCGTGCAAAATTAATATTTTAATGCATTAATAATAAGAATAGTATTTCATAAAAAGATTTTTTTATTTTTATTAAAAAATTAAAATGTATTTATTATGAGAATTAACCTAAAATTCCAGTTAACTATATACTTATTAGTTTTTGTCATTCCGCTTAGATCTCAGGATAAAAAATTGGACTATGGCAAAGTAAGTGATTCAGAAGTAACAATGACATATTATGAACAGGATATGAATGCTCCTGCAGTTATCCTTGGCGATAATGGTAATGGGTATTTTATTTACACAGAGGATTATGGATTTCAAATTATGTATACACGTCATTTAAGAGTTAAAATAATTAATGATGATGGATTTGTTTATGGTAAATTGCGTATACCCTTATACTCACCTAGGGGCACACAATTAGAATACCTATCTGAAAGGAAAGACTTATCCGTGCAAATGAATGATCGAAAATTAAGTTTTGTTGAAGAGATAATAGAATTTAAGGGATCTACCTATAATATTGAAAGTGGAAAAATTGTAAAATCAAAAGTCTCAATAAACGATTTAAATACTGAAGAAGGTGATCAGGACTTTAAATATGCTATTATATCAATGCCGGATATAAAACCTGGGTCAGTTTTTGAAGTACAATATACAATACGGTCAGATTATATTTTTTATCCCAGAATTTGGCAATTTCAATACGACATACCAGTTGTTGAAGGTCATTATGTTTTTGAAGCGCCAGAAATATACCACTATAAGTTTAGAACGATTAATAATGGCATATTACAAACAAATCAAATAAGGGAATGGAAGGACTATACATTTAGTGTTTCTTCAACCTTTGTTGCAGCTTTATATGGAGGAAGAGTATCTGGGAATATCTATACCTTTAGATTGGATATAAACAAATACGAATTTAATGTACAAAATGTTCCTGCATATAAAAGTGAGAAACTATCAGGCAGTCCAATTAATTATAAGACAAAAGTAGAGTTTGAGCTGGAAAGTTATGAACCAAAGTATTTTGGATTGCGTGAATATTATTCGCAATCATGGAATGATGTGATAAAAGAATTAAATGAAGATGAAAGATTTGGGAAGTTACTTAAGAATGAGAATTTTATAAAAGAAGATATTGATGCAATCAATAACCAGTCTGTTACTGATTTAGAAAAAATGGTTTTAGCCTATAAACTTATACAAAATAGAATAGTATGGAATAAGCATATGAGCTTTCTTTGTGCAAATAGTTTAAAGAAAGCATATAACGATAAATCGGGTAATATTGCAGAAATCAATTTATTACTTGTTCTGTTGCTTAGAAATTTAAATATTCCAACAGATCCTGTAATTTTAAGTACCAGGGATAATGGGATTGTTAATTCTGACAGGGTTTATTATACACAATTTAATTACCTAATTGCCCGGGCAAAAGTTGGAGAACAGTATTATCTGTTAGATGCATCTGAACCTACAAATCCATATAACATTATTCCTGAAAGATGCTTAAATGGAAAAGGTCTTGTAATAGGTGAACTGTCTTCTGATTGGATTGATATTAGAACAAACCAAATTTCGAAATTTACTGCTATGGCAAGCATAAAGCTTGAAGATAATGAAAAAATAACTGGTACGATACAAACTTCGAGAGATAACTACTTAGCAGCACAAGTAAGAAATGAGATAAACCAATCATCAGATCCCAATATTTTTGAGAAGGAATTGAAAAGAACTTATCCTAATATGAATATTGAGAATTATTCTATTGAAAATCTAAAAGAAATTGAAGAACCGCTTAAAGAAAAAATGGATATGTTATATCACGTAGAAAATATAGATACCGTTATTTCAGTTTCTCCCATTCTATACTTTCCCATAGACGATTTTCTTTTTATAGCTGAAACAAGACAACATCCAATAGACTTTATTTTTCCCAGACAATATAAATATTTATTACAATTTACAATCCCTGATGAATATAATATAATAAAATGTCCTGAACCAATCTCTCTTGCTTTACCTGATGATTATGGAAAGTTTACTTATCAAGTAAAACAAAAGGGGAATTCTCTTCAGATAGTATGTAATTTTAGTATTGATAAAGTATTATTCTCTCCTGACAATTATGAAATTATAAGGGACTATTCTGAAAGAATAAGACAAAAACTTTCTGAAAACATAGCTCTAAGAAAAAAATAGATTTATAATTATTTATTAGGTAGAACATTAACTTCAGACGAAAACAATTAATAAAAACGCAGATCCCACACTTCATCAGCGTAAAATCTGCGTCTATAATCTGCGTAAATCTGCGAGAAACTATTTCACCACTACCCTTATACCCTCTGAATGAGACGTAAACTCAGGAGCATACATACACTGAATAGTAGTGATGCCGTTTGAGAAATCTCCCTGGTGGGTTACACGCAATGGATATTCAAACACATAGGTGCCTTTGTGCATATAGTCCATAAAGAAGTTGGTGGATGCATCCTTGGTGGTTTCGTAGTAGCCCAGGCCATCCTGCCATTTGTACCTCGAGATTACATTGATTGGCTCGAAGCCTGAGGCACGCATGTCTTTCATATGCACGTATTCCATATCACGGTCTACTCTCAACTCTATTCGTACGATGATCTTATCACCTACCTGGAGGATGTCCGTTGCCTCAATGGGTTCAATCACTTTTCCACGGTCTGTCATTATTTCTTTAAATAGCTTTTTATTCAGTTTTAAAGGTGTTTCATGGGGTGTGATTTTATCCAGTTGTTCAAAATATTGCCAGTATAGGGCTCCCCAGGCAACCACTTCATTCGGATTTTTCACGGTTACTTTACCCATTTCTGGCTTAATTTCAGATTTACTCCAGGAGGTCTTAAAATAGCCGGTTCCGGCTTCAACCTGTACGCCAGGTATTTTACGCGGATCAATAACCTGGTCTGCTAGTTTTACCTCTACCAGTTCATCACTTGCAAGCCAGTCGGTACCCTGAAGCAAGAGGGCGTAACATGCTTCCACTGTGGCTTTTGTGGTTTTCCAGTCCTGGGTTTGTTTTTGTTTTATAAGCCAGACCTTCAGCTCTTCAACGGCTTCTTTGTCATTTGTTACTTCATGGAAGACTTCTACCATAAGAGCTTGGGTTTCAATCGGGGCCTGATACCAGTAGTATCCTCCCACATTGTTTTTCCAGTACATTCCCAGTTCCTCATGAAATAGTGCATGTTCCTTAAGCGATGCAACAATCTTTTTAGCAGTGGTTGTTTCTTCATACCTGTTCAATGATAAACTGATCATACCCTGCATGTAAATACTTCTTTTTAACCAGTACTTCATTTCCTGTCCTTTGAAATAGTCAAATGCCTCCTGGGTGCGTTTTGGGATTTTCACATCCGTAAAGAAACTACGTGCATAAAGGTAATGGATGGCCATGTAATCCAGATGATCTTCTTCAAGTTCTTTTGCTGTGTAGTGTTTTTTTAACCAGTCATAATGTTTTTCAATCTCCCTGTCGATAAATGAGATTCCTTTTTCTACCATTTTCCAGGTCTTCTCATCCTCGCGTACATTTTTTATGCCTAGCTTGTCCAGATGTCCCATACCTGCAACAATATGTTCGGTAATATACCAGCTTTCAGGCATTCCTTTAAACCAGGGCCATCCGCCATTAACAGTTTGTTCCTGCTGAAGCTTTTTCAAAGCTCTGCCCAGCTCATCGGCCATACGGTTGAGGTCAAATAGTAAACCTACACGTCTTTTCCGTTCTCCTTCATCCTGGGCATTAAGTACCCATGGTGTTTCTTCAAGCAGAACCGCTTTTAATTCCTGGTTCTTTTCCAGATTGGAAAGGAGAGCTTCGCTTCCCGGAGTGTTTTTCCAGCTGTCAAATACCCTTTTTATTTTTGGATTGCTGTTTGCAATATGCGCTGCAATACTATTGGCATAAAAGCGGCTAAACGTTTGCTCTGAACACTCATAGGGATATTCCATCAGGTATGGAAGCGCCTGAATGGCATACCATGCAGGATTAGAAGTGAATTCCAGGGTAAGTTTTTCATGTGTAAGCGTTGATGAAGAACCGGATCCAAGGAGCTTATCGAATTTAAACTCTTTGGTTTGTTTTCCGCGTATGGGTAAAGGTAAAGATTCAGTAACCAACATGCGGTTGGTCATTACCGGGATGGGCTTTTCTTCACCATCCGAAAATTTTGCTGTTTTTGCAATTACACGGTAAGTAATTACTTGAACACCTTCGGGAATAACCAGGCTCCATGAAGTGTTGATACTTTTTTCTGCTGCAACAGTAAAAGGTTTTTCCTTGCTTTCTCCTTCAGCAAATATTCCCTCTATAGGTTTCATGGTAATACCATCCAACAACTCGAGTGTAACTGTTCCTGACAGATCGCCGGAAGAAACGTTACTGATTTTAACAGGGAAGGTTATTTTATCATTCTCCCTGAAGAACCTGGGTGCGTTGGGCATTACCATGAGGTCCTTCTGGGTTACCAGCTCATTTTGAATAAAACCAATTTTCAGGTCTTTTGTATGTGCAAAACCCATCATCTTCCATTTGGTAAGTGCTTCGGGGATAGTGAATTTTATAATCACATTGCCGTTTTCGTCTGTCTGAAGGTGAGGATAAAAGAAAGCCGTTTCGTTCATATTGGTTCGTATCTGTACTTCCTGGGTTTCCTGCTGCTGTTCTTCATGTTCGCCATCTCCATTGGCTTTTTTTGAACCTCCATTTTTGGGTTTCTGTTCAGAAGTAATATCTGCTACAATTTCATCCATCATTACTTCTTCTTCTACTTCCATAACTGCACCTGTCATTGGAGCAGCGCTTTTCTCCTTCATGGCCCTGCGGGGCTTGTCTCCTTCATATTCTGATACAGCAAAATCAGCTTTATCATAATAATAATAATTGTAATTCCAGTAACTGAATCCAAACCAGTCGAGGTAGTCATAGCTTGCGGAGCTATAGTAACAGTATGGGTTAACGTTATTATAGTATATTTGGGCAGTGCGGGGATTAAATATGCCTGTTTGCCATGAAAGTGCCAATCCATAGTTGCTATATACGCTATAGTACCAGCTATTTATGCGAAACTGGTCTAATGAAGCATCATATAGCGTTGCCAGCATCTCAGCGGCAACTTTATCGCCAAGGGCTCCTTTTATCACCAGGCGCCATTCTTCTTCCTGTCCCGGGTAAAGCTTATCGCGGAAAGTAGAGAATTCTATATCCAGCTGTTTATCGGTACGCGGAACAACAATCAAGGCATCGTGTTTATATAGTTTATTATCCTTGGCGAATGTAAAATGCACGGCAAAGTTGCCACGGTGTTTTTCTTCAATGGGTATTTCCAGCACTTTTTGTTCTTTATTGAGGCGGAGCCATTCCGTATGGATAATTTTGTTTTTATGCTCCACTTCATATTTAACCACTACATTTTCTTCGGCGCTACCTACCACAAATTTTGCCACATCACCAGGTTCTCCGTAATTATTGGATATGGCAAACCAATCGGGAGCATTCACGGGTAATGCTGAGGTCTTTGTAGAATATACTGTAAAATAGGTTTTAGAGCTTACTTCTTGTCCGAAGGCATCTTTGGAGTAAATTTCGGCCAGATACCTGCCAGGTTTCCATGAACTGAAATTCTTTATTTTTATTTGCTTATCTTTTTCAGTATCATAGGTTGATGTAAATACTTCTTTATCTTTTTTCAGGTTTTTCAACTCATTCTCATCGTCAAATACATTTCCGGGGTATTTTTTTGTCCATTCATCATAGGTCATCATATGCTTATCGGGTCTTGTCCAAGGTCTTGATTTCAATGGAGTTTCAGGCTCTTTTAGAGAATATATTTTAATATCTCCCTTTGAATTGATCGGTTCTCCATTTAAATTATTACTTGTTATTTTTACACCTTTATCTTTGGTGAAGGGAGATTTTTCCAGTTCAATGTTTTCAGGGAATTCCATATTTAATACCAGTGAACGGTAACCAACGATAAGACTTTTTGAGGTGCTTTGAGTTTCACCGTTAATATCTGTTACATCAACAATTACTTTGTAGTTGAATGCCAGGTATTCGCTCTTTTGCATGGATAAATCCGGGATAGCATTAAAATCAATGGTAAATTCGCCATTGTCGTCAGTAGTAGCCTTTCCATGAGCTATTTCCATGCTTGCAGACGGGTAATACCAGTACCACCATCCATACCAGCGAGGCTCACGTGTAACACGATAAGCAACAGCAGCATCGGTAATACTATACCCCGCAAAAGCTTTGGCTTTACCTTTCACAGTGACTTTATCCTTCAATCTGTAATTCCCTTCAAACGGGAGCATTTCAACCTGGAATTTGGGCCGTTTATATTCTTCTACTGAGAAATATTTGTTACCATAACTTGTCTCAATATGGAATTGCCCGTTTAACAAGTTAGTAGGGAGTTGAAATGTACCGCTAAAGGTGCCAAATTCATTGGAGGTTACTTTCAGATCGGCAACTTTCTGATAGTTGACATCATAAAGATATACCGTTGTGCTATAGCCTTTTACAATTTCAGGATTTTCGCCGTCAGTATTTATTACGATTCCTTTAAAGTAAACAGTTTGTCCGGGACGGTAAATAGCCCTGTCAGTAAAAAAGGAGATGCTATAATTTTTAGAAGGAGTATATTTATCGTAATACAAATAGAAATAGTCATTGGATACCAGCTGATCTGTTTCAGTAGTGAACTCAATTTCAACACTATAATAACTATTCTTTGTTGTACATTTCATTTCAAAATACCCGTCTTTATCTGTAATATATGAATCACCTTTTTTCCAGACATATACCTGCAAGGTATAATTGTACTCCTGATACCATGTTTGTGCTTTGACTCCTGCAGCAGGCTCACCTGTTCGGCGGTTTAATACTGTTACATCGTAGTGTCCGTTATCATTTTTGCGGTATATATAACTTAATTCTGATACAAAGAACATATCATAAGCCAGGAAATGACTTGAATATTCAAATTTTGGCGAAGATGAAACCATGATGAAGTAATATCCGAGTGGTAATTCATCCAGAAGTACTTCTGTTGAATGAGCATTATAATCTTTATCAATGGGAAGTTTTATAGTTTTAGTGTATACTTCCTTCGAAAGTTTTTTCAATTCATTAATAAGTTCTTCCCCATAATATTTGCGTTGCAGATTGCGAACTTTATCATAGTCAACCTTAGCTACCTTCAGATATACTTCTTCCATGTTAGTATAGTCAATTTTTATCGCTGCTTTTTTATTTGGAAGGATCACTCCTTCAGCTTGGAAATTAAGCGATTTATAAAGTATTTGGCACTGCAAGGTCTGGCACTTGGCCGCACCACTGCTACCGGCATATTTGTCCATGGTTTTGCCACAAATATCAAAAGCAGTTTTTTTATCCTCTTTATACTTGAATGTTTCAGGTTGTAAAGCATTACATTTTGAGGATCTGTTATTATAAAATTGAGCGATACGGAATGATACCTCAGCGGTCATGGGATTTTTCTCGTATTTTTTTTCAAGTGATTTCAAAGCTGAGAGGTATAGGGAGTCTTTTATTTCATTGACAGAATGTGCATACACAAAATCCAAACGTTTGAGGTCAACATCGATGAGGGCATCATCATTGTCCTGTCCCAGGCGGAATGCAAGCAGATCTTTCAAAATACGTATACCATGATAGTGCAGAGAGAGAGTGTCAAGACTTTGAATATTTTGTTTTACAAAGGTTTTGGCATCGGCAAAATAGAAGTCTTCACGCAATTCAAATTTATCTGCCGGCTGCGTTAAAGTAACTTGTTTATTGATAAAGAAATCAATTGCTCGATGAGCAACAAAATCATACAATGTAGGCCTTAATTCCCGGGACTGGTTGCCCGGGTTTACTATTTCTTCATATACTGTAACGGGAGTATTTTGCAGTTCATAGGTCTCTTCCAGTGATTTCAGGTAATGCTTGATGGCTTTATCAGTTAGGATTGCAAGACTCCAGGTTTTCATATCCTCGGGTTCAAAAAGAGCGGTCTCAGTCCGGTTCTGGAAACGCCACATGTTGGCCTGGTAGTACATAAAGTACATCTCACCCAGCATAGATTCCATGATGCTGTTTGTAGGAAATTGCTGAGTATCGGCTGCAGCCAGAAGCTCCTCAATAAGGTTTTCAAAGGCATCCTCTTCGCGGCTGTTTTTAAACTTCAAACGATAGATAAAGGACTTGACTATCTGGTCGGAATTGCCATCTTCCTGTGCCATGGTGTATATTTTTTCCACTATCTCGAGGGCAGATTTTGGCAGGCCCTGGCCTTCGAGAGAATCAACTTTTGCCCAGAGTTTTGCATAGTCGCCATTATCAAATGGTGCGTAGTAAGCCTGGGTGGATGGCATACGAAAGTTAAACATGCTTAATGCAAGCAATACGAGTAGAAGATGTCGGATTTTCATCAGTTTGGTTTTTTGAATTGTGATACACAATTTACGAAATAAAGATATTATCGGCAACATAATTGTATGGTTTTAAATGATACATTTTGCATTAGTGCTTGCAAGAAAACGCCAATTGCTGCGTTATGCTCGATCAAAATTGGTCATTTACGTTCAGTAAAATCCCAAATTTTGTTCTTCGCAAGCCTTGCACGTGACGTTTTCTTATCAAGCACCTACAAGTTTGATATTTAACAGTAGATGCAGGGATTGGGGAAATTCCATAAATGGATTGGTAAAAAGTGTGTTTTTTACCCAGTGTCTGGGAAATCAGGAGTCAGGGGAGGAAAGTGGCAGCGGCAGTAGCAGCAACAGTGAAGACCTAGTTATTTACTTTGCGACCTTTGCCCTAGCTTTGCGCTCTTTGCGTGAACCTAACTGCAAAGGCGCTACAATTATAAAGTAACTACCTTATCCGCCCCGGCCTGCAGGGTGATAATATCCATCATGGTACAGGGTATTCCTAACTGTATTTTATCTGTCAGGTTATAATGATCAAGGCAGGTTTTGCAGGCCATGAGTTTTGTATCTGCAGCTTCAGTCCTTTTCAGTATTTCAATGACCGGGCTTCCTTCGCACAGTAGTTTTACCCCGCTATTGTAAAAAACGATAATTTTTGGAAGGCGGTCATCTTCAAGGCTGAGTTTAAGATAATTACCAATAAGTTTTAATCCCAGGGATTCATCTCCATGTCCCATGCCGTAATTGTTTATTTGCAGAAGGGTGTTTTGGTTTTTCATTGTTATGTCTTTTATTTATTTGTTAGTTCTTTTTTCATTGCATTGCCTGTGCAAAAGGCTTTTGGAAGGATGGAATGATGGAATAATGGATAAATGGGCTGTCTTGAAGTAACTTTTGGTTATATCTGAATCCATTTTATCCATTTATCCTCCGATCCTACTGTCCATTAAGATGGCACTCAGTCTCCCTACTCCTCCCATGCCAATCTTTTCTCTCCGGTTTTTACAATTTCTACTCCACCCACTCTCTCTACCCATGCCTTCAGTTCTGGCAGGGCCTCGTAAAAGTTTCGTTTGGGTTGGTAATTTAATTCCCTCTTTAATTTTGAGATGTCAAGCACCATATTCTTAGTAAATGATCGTACCAGTAAGGATGTCATCCCATGAATTTTAAACCATGACATAAATTTTAACAAAGATATTGGAATTTGTTTTTCAGCAAGCGGATGATTATATAATGCTTCGGTAAGTTTACGAATAATATCAATAAACACATAATCCTGATCGTCAGCAACATTATAAATATTGATTCCTGTTTTTTTTGATGCAATACAACATTCAATGGCATGTATCACATTATCATAATGTGTCATGGATACGTTTACCTCCATTTTCCCAGGCCGTTTTATACAGTCGTTTTTAACAAGTTTCAGTATTCGTGGCAGTATCATTTTATCTCCCGGTCCGTAGTGTGCACGCGGCCTGAGTACAAAACAGGATGGATTTTTACAGGTTTTCATCAATGCCTCTTCTGCTTTCAGTTTTGAATAACCATAAGGGGATAGTTGCTTATTGTTTTGATGACCGGCTATATCCTCTTTTAGGTGTGTATCAGAAGGCAGGTAAACCGATGAAGAAGAAATATGGATGAAGACCGGACATTCAGCAGCTGCTTTCAGTGTATAGATTGTTCCTTTAATGTTTGAGATGTTGAGGTCTTCCATTATACCTTTGTCGTCAGAAAGGGCAGCAGTGTGTATGCAGAGGTCGGCTACGGGGAGATTGTATTCGTTACGAATATCTGTTTGCAGGTAGTCAGCATACTTGAGGAGATTAGCGGGTGGGTTTTGCACTTGGCCTGTAGCAATAACTTCATGACCGTTTTTGGCAAAATACCGGGTAAGCACTGCACCTAATGATCCGGTTGCTCCTGTTATAATGATTTTCATTGTGTAAAAGTAGTTCAATTTCTCGCAGATTTGGGCAAATTTTTTCGCTGATGTACGCAGAAAAAAAATCAGTGCAAATCTGCGAACTTCTATCTGCGTTTATCTGCGAGAAAAAAAGCCTACATTTGTATCAAGTATGGAAGAGATTATTCATAGCAGCAAAATAAAAGGAAGTACTTCTGAGTTTGGCGGCAAAGCCGAGGGATTATTCTTTTTAAAAAAAAGGGGCTTTCGTGTACCGGATTTTTTCCTGTTGTCATCGGGCTTGATTGATTCTATTGTTACTGGAGATTTGCGAGTCGATGAATTTGTAGATAATTGGATAAAAAAGAACAAAATAAGCAGGGAATCACTTTGGGCTGTCCGCTCCAGTGCAAATGTGGAAGATGGTAAGGAGCAGTCGTATGCCGGATTGTTTCAAACAGTTACCAATGTAAAACCAAAAGAAATGGCATCTGCCATAAAAGAGGTAATACAATCCTATTCTAACGTGAAAGGCCTTAATTATGGAAATGTTGATGAGAAAGGCATTTCTGTTATTATTCAGAAAATGATTCAGCCGGATTACGCTGGGGTAGTGTTTTCAAAGGATCCTTTACAAGAGGTTCCGGATGCTATCATTGTGAACATTATTCCCGGATTAGGGGAGAATCTTGTTTCCGGGAAGGAAGAAGCTATTACGGGTAGTTATTACAATAGCAGGATGCATTGGAAAAACAAGGAGAATGTATATTGTGGAGAGGCCTTTAAAAATGAGAAGATACAAATTCAAAAGTCAGGGATTGATATCATCAAAGATGTTCAACATCATATCAAAGCATTACTAAAAAGAGTCAGGAAAATCGAAAAACTAAAAAAGTTACCGGTAGACATTGAATTTGCCATCGCAAACAATCGGATTTATTGGTTGCAGGTACGTCCAATTACAACCATTGAGGAAGGAGTGTACAATTGGATTTATGATAATGCAAACATCGGCGATAATTACCCCGGAATTACTTTACCCTTGAGTATTTCACTTGTTCAGGAAAGCTATTTTTATGCCTATTCCTCTATGGCAAAATACCTGGGTATGAGCAGAATAAATCTCAAGAGAAATGAAGTTTTATTCAAGAACATGGTTGGGGGGATTTATGGAGGCCTTTATTATAATATAACAGCCTGGCAGCAGTTATTATACCAACTTCCTTTCGGGAAAAAGACGGGTCAGCGGATACCTAAACTTCTGGGAATGGAAGATGCTGTTTTTCAGGTACCCCAATCCAGAACATCAATATTTGGATATCTGCGGCTTTTCGCGAAAATAATATCTGCTTTTACCCGGTTGGGTAAGCTTCGAAGGATCTACCAGCTTTTATGTGAAAACACGCTTAGAGAAAATGCTGTTATGGACTTTTATTCAATGACGCATGAAGAATTAATTAGACATTACAAAACGATGGAAGCAAAATTGGCTGCCAACTGGCTGGCGCCGGTGTTAAACGGCTTTTATGCCATGTTGCTGTTGTCGTTGGTAAAACGAATGATCAGGAATTCAAAGTTGCTGAAAAACTATCCCAACTTTATTAATGATATGCTCTATTCGCAGGGAGATATTATTTCAGTGAATATAGTGCATGAGTTTCAGGATTTGATTTATGCAATACAAAAGGATACAGAGCTGAAAGCGTTTTTTCAATCACATACGCCTGAAGTAATTTATTCAAAGCTACCACAACTTTTCCATGATTATTATAGCCGCGTATGTGCGTATATTTCTAAATATGGTGAACGATGTGAAGAAGGTGAGCAAAAAATGGAGATAAAGAACCACAAAGATAATCCGGAAGGTTTTATAGCATTATTAAAAATGAATGCAAATAGCGAGTATCATTCATCTCTTGATCTCACAAATTTTGATTATAGGACTGAAGTAAAAAAACATTACCGGTTACGGTTTATCAAGCGATTTCTGCTATTACAAACTATCAGGGTTACCTTATATCGGATACGCGATCGGGAAAACCTGAGATTTTACAGAACCCGGATATATGGGTTAATACGGACCATTTTCAGGGCGATGGATTCGGATTTACTAAAACAAAAGTTTATTGAAACGAAAGGAGATTCTCTTTACCTTGAGTATAATGAATTGCTCGATATTGGAGTAAAACTTGATTACAAACGTATTATTAATGAACGAAAAGTGCTGTATGCTGACTATGAAAAGATGGAACGGATTCAGCGTTACAGGAAGATTGGCGATAAATTGATACCAATTGATACCTCAGGAATTTATAACAAGGATAAAGTCCTGAAAGGCACTGGCTGTTGTAGTGGTATTGCAAAAGAAAAGGTAAAAATTGTATCACCCAAGATGATCGGTAGTAACGATTACAAGGGTTGCATACTAGTTGGCAAATATTTTGAGCCGGGATGGATCAACCTTTTTGTTCAGGCAGCAGGAATTATTTCTGAAAGAGGAAATATTTTGAGCCATACTGCCATTTTATGCAGGGAAATGGGAATTCCAAGCATTGTTGGAGTAAAAGGAATTACAAAGATGGTTCAGGATGGCGATGAGATACAGATGAACGGAGCTACAGGGGAAGTGGAGCTGATTAAGAAAAATGAGGTGGTCCGATGAGGTCGGGTTTAGTGCATATTAAAAAGGGATTAATGGATAAATGGAATGATGGATAGAATGTTTTATAATACTTCGAGGTTATCAAAGATCACACAAAATTCGAAAGAATTAAATGCGATACAGTCGTTTTTCTCTGAAATTTATGATAAACCCGGCCATCAGCAGACCTTTTATCAGTATTGCATACAATGGAAACTAGCTCCCTGGATATGGGTTCAGATGAACAGACTGGGTTTGACGGATTATTTGAATGAAAGCATAAAAGCCGATTTTAAAGGATTTTATGAAAAAGTCCGTTTGGAAAATGAAAACCGGAACAGGGAAGCGGCAAGGTTTTTGGAAATTTTCACTAAGGAAGGGATTGATGTAGCAATATTAAAAGGCAATCTGTTGCTTCATACTGTATATAAAGATATTGGCTACAAAAAGATGAACGACTTTGACATGTTGATTCATCCTGCTGATTGGACTAAAGTCCAGAGGATATACCAGGATCTGGGGTATATACCCCTCGGATTTGGCTGGGGTGGAGAAAAAGACAAAGCAGCAAAGTTCAGTCATGCAGGCTTATCTTATATCAGTCCCAACCATCATTGCATTACCGGCACGCAATGGGGACTAAAGTCCCCCACTTCAAAATACACCGTACCACTGGATGATCTGTGGAAAAACACTTCTTCTTTTACTTTTGAGGGAGTCCCTATAAGGCAGCTCTCAACTCCTTACAATCTTTTACACCTGATATTGCATATGGGCACTTTTAAGTGTGGGATACGGGATTGCATGGACATTTACAATCTGATGCTTGCCGATAAAAATTGGGATAAGGACTATTTTATTGACATATGCAGGCTATCCAATGCGGTTGATAAGGCCTGGTTTACGCTACAGCTCACTAACTTCTGCTCTGATGCGGTACCTAGTACATTGTTGGAGAAGCTTAAACCAAAGAAAAGGAGTTTTTTAGTCCGCCGGTATTATTCCCGTAGGAAAATGGCGGAAAAAACCGGTGATATGCAGCTTTCATACAACGATTACTTTCATGAAGTGGAGATGACCGTTTTTTATTTTAGCCTCATTCATACATTTCATCAAAAGGGATATTTTTATTGCAGACTGTTAAGACAAATGCTTTGGCCGAAAAGGGACGTGGTGAAAAAGCTTTCCGATTTAACAGGCAAACCGGGTTTCCGCGAAAGGCTTAAAGCCCGTTTAAAGGCGCCATACATGGTATTTGCCCTTATTGGTGAGGAGATAGGTGTTGGAGTAGTAATTTTGCTATTTATTAAAATGTTCCTGGATACAATAATTTCACTGAAAAACTATATTTTTAAAAAGGAATCCTATTTTACTTACTTAAAGAACAGGGGCATTAATCCAGAAGAAATAAAAAGGGTAGTAAAGGGTATACAATAAGGATTTTATAAACTATTGTGTTCTCGGGGCTAATAAACAGATGAAAAAAACAATTTGCATAACAGGCATGGATGGAACAGGGAAAAGCACCCTTATAAAATCATTGGCGGCGCTTTATCCCTCTTGTTACATTGCAACCATATGGGATCTGATGACCAGCCAAAACAAAGGTATTCCTTTCAATTCCAAAAAAGATATTGATGACTTTCTTTGCGGCCTTACACCTGATTCGAGGTTGTTGTTCCTGGCACATGCCATGAAATATTCCATTGATAAGGCTTTAGAAAGTTATTGTGAGGTAGTGATTATTGATAGTTACTACTATAAATATTTTGCAATGGAGAAGGCATTAGGTGCCAATGTTAGGCTCATCGAGTCATTGATTGAAAGCTTTCCGATTCCTGATATAGTGTTGGAGCTTGTGTTACCTATTGACGTTGCTTTTGAACGAAAAACCAAATTTTCGAATTATGAATGCGGGTTATTTACTGATGTTTCCCATTTCAAATCCTTCCAGGCAAAGGTGTTTGAAGCATGGGAAATGTATGACAGGGATGGGAACTGGCATATGATCAATGCAAGAAAAAATCCGGATGAAGTATTAGCTGAAGCCCGTAAATATTTATAACTTTAAGTATGGAAGAAATTCTTATAACCGGGTTGGATGGTTCAGGTAAAAGCACCTTGCTTGCTGCCCTTGAGCAGCATAAAGGGGATAATGATTTTGATATTATATATTTGCCGCATATTGAAACTGCAAGTCTTGAATTATATTCAAATCTGTATAATGCAGCCGTATTTGTAAATACACTAAGCAAACAGGCTGATGATTCCAAATCGCCTGCCTTAAAGGCATTGGCAATCTTTGCTTCCATGTTATTATACAGACCCTTGGTTCAATCAAAAAATAATACCCGGGTTTCAACGGTATTTGCGGAACGACATCCTCTCGTTGACACAGGAGTATATGCAATGTTTTATGCTGAAAAAGCGGCTATTGAAGTTCTTCCTCGAGAAATTATTTCTTCATTAAATGCACAATTTCCTGATGCGTTATTTTATTTGGGAAGATTCATACCAGATGAGATTAGGCAGGATAAAGAACCTGATATTTCATGGTTTTTACAATTCATTTACCAGCGTTTTTTTAAAGAAGGCAAGACTGGCATACAGGATCTTGGAGAATTATTTGGTAAAAATCTCCCATCCAAAATTCACTATCTAAAAGCCGATCCTGAGGCGCTAATAGAACGTATCACTCATCGTAATAGGTTGGAAGCACATGAAAATCTGGAGGTGTTAATTGAATTAAGCCATGGATATGACAAAATACTGAAGATTCTGGAAACAAAAGGAGTAATAGTTGACACCATAGATGCAAACGATTTTGAAAACCTGAATACCTTTAAAGAATACCTTTTAAAAAAATATTGCTGATGCGCAATGAGAAAAGGGAACAATTAATCAAGGCTGTTTTTATATTTTTAGGTACAATATGCCTGATACTTGCCTATATTGGAATTGTAATGCCTGGTATTCCGGGCACTCCCTTTATTTTGTTAACGGTATATTTTTATGTGCGAAGTTCCGACAGGCTCTATCATTGGATTTTAAAGCAAAAGATATTTGCTAAAATGATAAAAGAATATGAGAAGAATGATAAAATTCCGTTACGATTGAGAATATATGTTCTGATTCCTTTTTGGATTTCAATAATTGTAGCTGAATTTCTATTTGTCCGGACACTGCTAATGGGAATTATCATTGGCCTGGTGGCGGTTATTTTAACATTGGTTGTATTGCTGGTAAATGGAAGAAGCAATTTTTCCCGCAGATGAATGTACTTTTTTTATAATGAAAAGTAAATGGAATAAGGGTTATTAAAGAATTTATTTATCTGCGCCAATTTGCGCATATATCTGCGAAAATCAGCGAGAAATCGTTTTCTCAAGTATTTCCAGCATTCTAAAACTATTATTCAATATCCTTTCCGAAAAAGCATACCGGGCCTGTATACCAGCAACTTCATAAAACGATACACGGGTGATCAGGTATTCCTTTAGTGCATATATATAACCTTTATGCCATGTCAAACGGTCCAATTCAGGGCGTTCTGCAGCATATAATTTAAAATGGAAATCCAGATAATTGAGAAATTGCTCAGGATTGAAATTAGTAATCAGCACAAAACTCAAAAATTCCACAATATCGCGATGAGGTATGTTTATTACGGCAAGTTCCCAATCATAGATGCAGGGCTTTCCAGATTTTCTGATTGCTATATTGCGGGAATTAAAGTCGTTATGAATAATGGTTTGGGGTAATTCCAATTGATTGTATTCATCCTTTAAGCCATTTAGATAATCATAAAGCTTATTTAAACGCTCAGGCATATCAGGGTTTTCATTCGCCTGAAACATTAGATCGATAAACCTTCGAAACAAAGGAGCAGATTCCCAGGGCAGGTAAGGTTTTATTCCAATGTGTTGATATAGCTTTTTTTTGCTTTCAAAATATTGATGAATTTTCGTAATAGCAACAATTGTATCTTCAATTTGCTTTTTTGTCCAGATATCTGGTCTTTTTTGTGTATTGATATGCTCTAATTCCCTGGGATTAAGATTTTCCAGAACAAATAAATGTATTTCCCTGACAGTGTCAATGTGTTTTCCCCAATATTTTGGAATATAATCTATTCCAGCTTTATCAAGTTCTTCATATAGGGCAATTTCTTTGATTTGGCAGTTCCAGTATTCCAGCTTTTCCCTGTATTCAAATAATAAATCAGCAAGTTTGATATCTATTACTGCAGCCAAATAATGTAGTCCATTTATAACTTCTAAATCCAGAGCTTTTGATTTTATCATCATAGGAAATTTCTCATGATTATATTTCATGATGAGTGGGATAAATCCAATAAGTTTTTTACTTACTTTGCTGGTAAGGTTTGTGATTATGCCGTTTTCAACCATATTGTCCAGATCAATTTCAATTTGGATGCCACTGATATTAAATTCTTCAGGGTTTAGGCATTTTTTCACAAAATCAGGCGTGATTTCCGATCGAAGCAACCAGTTGACCGGCTTATTGCGACCTAGTTTTTCATGGGCTTTTGCAAAAGCGCCACTTACAATGGCTGCATAGGTAGAGGTCTCAAGAGCCAGGGCGAAGCCGGCGATAAGGCATGCAAAACGTTCCACTTTGCCACTTCCGTAGCATTTCATTAGATTTAATGCTTCCTTTTGTTTTTTTAAGTGAGTACCTCCTCCAACGGTTCCAATTACGAGTGATGGAAGAGTAAGTTTTACATACAGGCCATCGGGTGCTTTTTCAAGATTGAGGATTCCATGGGCAGACTCATGAATTGAACCTAAATCCTGGCCTGTTGCTACAAATATAGCTGCAATAGCATTGGCCACATTTATATTATATCCTACCATACCATCCAGTTGGGCAAGTTTGCGTGAAGTATCAAAGTAGGCAATCATATCTTCGGATGTGGTTCTCAATACCTTATTTATGGCTTCTTCTTTCAAATAACACTCAGCCATTACATTTACTCCCCGGCCTTTTTCGGCAGAATATTGCGACACCTTTTTATCAGATGCTCCGTTACCTTCAATGATAAACTGACCGATAGGAATAGAAGTATCTTTCTGAAAATTCTCAGCTATCCAGAGAATAGCATACCATGTGCAGGTGGTGGTCATATTCTGCCCGGATGCATCGCCTGTTGTGTACACAAATTTCAAGTGTACACTATTGTCTATTTCATACGGTTGTATTTCAATTAACCGGGCATGATTTGAATGCGATTCAGCAATTTCTTTGATGGCTTTAAAATGCTTTTCAACCCATTCTTTAAACAGCATTACTTCCTTTATATTGCTTAAAATAAACAGCGGGGCCCTTACCATACGCTGATGTTTCACTTTGGCAGTAAAGCCACTACTCTGGCTCACAGCTTTTACTCCTCTGTTCATACTGGCCACCATTGCACCTTCAAGAGTACCTGCTGCACAATATACAAGTTCTTCCTCTTTGTCATGCATGTAAAGCAGGGGGCCTACAAGTCCTACAGGTATTTCTACCGATCCGATAAAAGATTCAATATTGTTCTGTATGGATTTGGTATCCAACATATGTTCGGCAATGCTTTCATAGGCAAATCCCGCATCATCCAGGTATTTATGCCGCATGGCAATTGCAGAGGGTAATATTAGTCCACGACCTGGTATTATAGGGATTTGGTTCATTGGCTAAAAATAATTTTATTGATGCCAAAGTACTATTTTTTTAGGAAAGTTAATTATAAGGATTGTTATTATTGAAACCCCTGCGAGGTGATTATTTTTTTAAATAAATAATCTACTAACCCCAAAAATACTAGATCGGGATTTGTTATTGTCTCCGGAACTCTCCATTCTTAATTTCTTCTTTATAAAATCTATCATAAAAAATTCCAATTCTTATCTGTATATCTTACCTTCGCCAATTGATAAATTGAAATTATTATTTTGCTATGAATGTATTGATAATAGGATCGGGAGGCAGGGAATGTACCTTTGCCTGGAAAATTGCCCAAAGTCCCAAACTTACCAAACTGTACATTGCTCCCGGAAATGCCGGGACCAATCAATATGGAGAGAATGTATCTATTGGGGTTAATGATTTTGAAGCACTGGGCAATTTTGCAGTTTCCAAACAAATTGATCTAATAGTGGTTGGTCCAGAAGATCCATTAGTGAAAGGGATTCGTGACTATTTTGAAGGGAAACCGGAATTAAAAAATATACCTGTAATTGGCCCAAATAAAGTGGGTGCGATGTTAGAAGGAAGTAAAGAATTTGCGAAAGAATTCATGGTGAAATACAACATTCCTACTGCTCAATATAAAAGTTTTGCCAAAGATACGCTGAATGGAGGAAAGAAATTTCTTGAATCGATAAAACCTCCATATGTATTGAAAGCTGATGGTTTGGCTGCCGGCAAGGGTGTAGTGATTTTATCTGACCTAGCTGAAGCAAAAAATGAGCTGGAAGCCATGCTGGGTGGTAAATTTGGTAAAGCCAGCGATAAGGTTGTGATCGAGGAGTTTCTGGACGGCATCGAATTATCTGTATTTGTGCTCACCGATGGCAAATCATATAAAATTCTTCCTGAAGCGAAAGACTATAAGCGTATTGGTGAGGGAGATACCGGACTCAATACCGGCGGTATGGGAGCTATTACACCAGTGCCTTTTGCCGATGAAATGTTTATGCAAAAAGTAGAAGAAAGAGTTATAAAACCAACTGTAAATGGATTGATAAAAGAGGGAATCGATTATAAAGGATTTATTTTTCTTGGTTTAATCAACATTAAAGGTGACCCCTATGTAATCGAGTACAATGTGCGGATGGGAGATCCTGAGACGGAAGTTGTACTTCCACGGTTAAAAACAGATTTGCTGGATTTATTTATTGCTGTAAAAGATGGGACACTTGGTTCGAAAACTATTGAGATAGATACTAAAACCTTTGTCACGATTATGATGGTTTCAGGTGGTTATCCGGGTAGTTATGAAAAAGGTAAGGTTATTACTAACCTGGATAAAGTAGATGGCAGTATAGCATTTCACGCAGGAACGGACATAAAAGAGGGCAAAGTTGTGACAAGCGGAGGAAGGGTAATCGCTATCACTTCCAGTGGAAATACAATGAAAGAGGCTCTGGTAAAATCTTACAAAAATGCAGATATGATAGATTTTGAAGGTAAATATTGCCGCAGGGATATAGGGTTTGACTTATAAGAATATAATTTTCGGAAGAGAATGTTATTAAAAATATACAGAGGAAACAGACCATTTGTGGTTGTTCTTGTAATTATTACCATTATATTCTTTTGGATAGAAACATTTTCCAATCAAACCATAACATCCTATGTGTTCGATACCGTTCAGATGCCTTTATATGCCTTGCTTTGCAGAATAATACCTCCACAGTCCATTTTTTCTCTCTACTTCACTTTGGTATTTCTTTTCCTTTGTGCGTTTATGCTGGTGCAGCTAAATATTAAAATGGCAATCATAGATCAGCGTACATATATGCCCGGATTTATATTTCTGTATATTGCATCGGCCTATATGCCAATGCAAAGGTTTCAACCGGCAATAATTGGCTGCATATTCTTTATTTTTATTACAAAAAGAATCATAAATACATATAAACAGGAAGGTATTTCATTTAATTATTTCGAAGCCTCTTTGTTGCTTTCATTGAGCAGTCTTTTTTATTTCAATTTTACCTTTTTTTTGCCATTGATATGGTTGGCCTTAATGAATTTCAGGCCTTTTAAATGGCGTGAATGGGTATTTACACTTTTGGGGTTCTCTATTCCCTATTCTATCATGTTTTCCTATTACTACCTGTTATATGGAAATATTGATAAGATATTACTTATTATTATTAAGCAGATAATAACAGTTCAGGCTTATCCTGATCTTAGTGATTATGAAATAGCAAATTTTGTAATTATTGGATTAATATTTTTATTATCAAGCATTTACATGATATGGACATTCCCAAAGAAAAAGATACAATTGAGAAAGTATTATGTGTATTTTCTTTGGATGTTTTTGGTGACTATAGGTGTGTTTTTAATATCTCCATTTGTTGCATTTGAGATGATTACCATATTGGCTATACCTTTGTCATTTTTAATTTCACATTTTTACCTTGAAACACGGTCTCATTATTGGGGAGATATTTTAATACTTTTTAGCTTGATTATGTTTGGAATTTTGGAGTTTTCAAAATAGGATTATGGAAGAAACCAGTTTGTCCATATCAAAAAGTATTATTGACTGGTTGCTTGATGGAGATGTTTCAATTCGGTTCCAGGTAATGCGCGATTTATTGAATACTGATGGGGCTGTGATTAATAAAGAAAGTGAAAAACAGATTACAGATATTAAAAATTTAATATTAAATCCTGATAAAGACACGGATTATATAAAATTTTGGATTAATGAATTACATATAAGCACCTTTACTATTATTAATTCATGAAAGACACATCCAGAGACTTGATAATCAAGTAATTTGAGATTTATTATACTAAACCAATAAGCGAGCGTATTAGCAAGGCTTTTGAATAAACTGAATTATCCCGTGAAATTATAAAGAACCAGATCAGACAAAAGAATCCCTTAATATCGAAAATTGACATTCAAGTTGAATTGTTTAAAATATTTTACAAAGAAAGTTTTAATGAAGATGTACTGCTAAAAATTGCATCGGAATTGAAGAAGTATCATGAAAATAAAGAATAATTCCCTGTTAGTTTGTCACCACTAGTATCTCCGGCGGATCGTGCAAATGTTTCTTCACTGCACAAAGATTCGCTGATTTTATTACAGCTTCTTTATACTTGTCAGGGAAATCAGGTGGCAATTGTATTTCAATATTAATCCGGTCAATAAGTCTCTTTTCTGGATTGAAATTTGATTTTTGAACAAGTTTTATTTCCTCACTTGGGATCCCGCGCTGGTCGCAAAATGATTTTACATAAATTCCTGCACAAGTAGCTATGGATGCTAAAAACAGGGTAAAAGGTTCTGGTGCACTGCCTTCTCCTCCTGAGGCTGGCGACTGATCCGTTTTAATTTCAAAATTATTTACATAGGCATTTACTTTTTTACCGCTTCCAAACATTACTTCTATATTCATAATTAGACAATTTTATGATTCTTAAACAAATTTATTGTTCTAAGGTTTTATTTTTTATTTAAATTAGTAAAAATTTAATCCAATAAGAAATGAAAAAGATTTTATTACTATTTTCTTTGCTGATATTTAGCTTATTGCTAACAAATGCACAGGGAAAACGATTTGAATTCACTGAATATGATTTAGATAACGGGATGCATGTAATCTTATATGAAGATCATGCTACACCTGTCGTTGCAGTGGATATAGTTTATCATGTAGGCTCAAAAAACGAAGAACCTGACCGTACAGGGTTTGCACACTTTTTCGAACATCTTATGTTTGAGGGATCAGACAATATTGAACGTGGTACTTACTTCCAATATGTTCAGAATGCAGGAGGAGACAATAATGCTTTTACCAGTTTTGATTTAACAACTTATTATGAAGTACTTCCTTCAAATCAGCTGGAACTGGGTCTTTGGCTTGAATCGGAGAGATTATTGCACTTAAAAGTTGACAGTATTGGTGTTGAAACACAACGAAAAGTTGTAAAAGAAGAACGTAAAGCAAGGTATGAAAATCAACCATATGGTTCATTTATGGAGGCTATGTTTTCACGGGCATTTACCAAACATCCTTATCATTGGATACCTATTGGTGAAGTGCAATATATTGATCAGGCTACATTGTCTGAATTTATGGAGTTTTATAAGAAATTTTATGTTCCTGAAAATGCAACATTAGCTATTGCAGGAGATATAGATGTTGAGAAAACGAAAAAACTAGTTGATGCATATTTTGGAGAAATCCCAAAATCAGGAAAAGAAATATACAGGCCAAATATTACAGAGCCCAAACAAACAAAAGAAATACGTGATACCGTGTTTGATAATATTCAGTTGCCGGCAGTATTTTGGGGTTTTAAAATGCCGGCTCAGGGCACAGATGATTACTATGCCCTGGATATGCTTCAAACCTTGCTCTCAGGAGGAGAAAGTTCAAGACTTTATAAGGAACTTGTAGATAATAAACAATTGGCAGTTCAGGTTGCTGCATTCCCTTATGGACTTGAAGATGCCGGATTGTTCATAGCTTTTGCACTGGGTAATGTTGGTGCAGATCTTGCAGAAATTGAAAAAATTATGCAGGCTGAGGTTGATAAGGTTATCTCAGAAGGAATACCTGAAAAGGAGTTTCAAAAATTAAAAAATACAAAAAAAAATGACTTTATCAGTTCAAATTCAAAAATGGAGGGTATTGCATTAAGTCTAGCAAACTACTATACATATTATGGGAATACAGACCTGATCAATACAGGATTTGAAAAGTATGATAAGGTAACTGCCGATGATATTATAAGAGTTGCAAAACAATATCTGACACCCCAAAATCGTGTTGCATTATATTATTTACCTAAATCTGAACAAAACTAACATACCATGAGAAATATCAGAAATTTCATAAGTCTTATATTATTTTCACTGCCAGTATTTGTTACTGCGCAAATTGACAGAAGCAAAGCCCCGGAGCCAGGTCCTGCACCAGCTATTAAAATTGGGGATTACCAATCATTTGTTTTGAATAATGGGCTGAAAGTGTTTGTAATTGAGAATCACAAAATACCCAGGGTAGCCTATTCGTTAATTCTTGATTTTGATCCGATTCTGGAAGGAGAAAATGCGGGGTATATTTCTATTACGGGGGACTTACTTGGAACAGGAACAAAAACCAGGACTAAGGCTGAAATAGATGAAGCAATCGATTTTATCGGAGCAGATTTTAGTACCTCACCATCGTCAATTTATGCAGCATGCCTTAAAAAACATAATGATAAATTATTGGATGTCTTTGCAGATGTAGTATTAAACTCACAATTTAACCAGACAGAACTCGAAAAACTTAAGACGCAGGCCCTTTCCGGATTGGCGTATGGCAAAAATGATCCGGGAGTTATTTCGAGAAGAGTGAGAGGTGTAGTACTGTATGGCAAAGATCATCCTTATGGTGAGTTGGAGACAGAGAAAAGCATTGAAAGTGTAAATCTGGATATGTGTACCAAGTTTTACAACACATATTTCAAACCTAATATTGCATACCTGGCAATTGTTGGAGATATTACCGTGGATGAGGCAAAACCATTAATTCAAAAATATTTTGGAGAATGGGAAAAAGGCACCGTGCAACCTGCAAAAATTGAAATTCCAAAAGCACCTTCAAAGCCGACAGTTATTATTGTTGACCGTCCCAATGCCGTGCAGTCTTCAGTTTCAGTAACATATCCTATCGTATTAAAGGTGGGGTCTCCCGAAAGCCTGAAGGCCGGTGTAATGAATACAATACTGGGAGGCGGGGTTTACCGGTTGTTTATGAACCTGAGGGAAACACATGGTTATACATACGGGGCATATTCACAGATAAGAGCTGATGAATATATTGGAAGTTTTGGTGCCTTTGCAGATGTTCGTAACGAAGTAACCGACAGTGCCATCAATGAGATACTGTATGAAATGAACCGGATAGTTAATGAACCTGTTTCACAGGAAGAGCTAACACGTGTAATTAACAATAAAACAGGCGATTTTGCTCTTTCCTTGGAAGATCCACGCACTATTTCACGGTTTGCTTTAAATATTGAATTATATAAATTACCAAAAGACTATTACGCAAACTATCTGAAAAACCTTGCGCAGGTTAGCATAAAAGATGTACAGGAAGCCGCTAAGGCTTATATTAAGCCCGGAAACTGCTATATTGTTGTGGTTGGAAAAGCAGAAGAGATAGCAGAAAAACTGAAAAAATTTAGTCCGGATGGTATTATTCATTATTACGATGAAGATGGCAATGAGTACGATCCAAATGCAAAAATCAAAGCGGCCCCTGAAGGAATAGACGCTAAAACAGTATTAGAATCCTATATTAAAGCAGTTGGTGGAAAAGAAAAGATTAAAGCTATAAAAGATGTTGTTATAGAAGCAGATATGAAAATGCAGGGCATGTCGTTGGGATTAAAAGAATACAAAAAGCAACCTGATAAGTATGCGGTAGAAATATCTATGTCCGGCAATCTTGTCCAAAAAGTTGTAATGAACGGGGATATAGCAAAATCGAGCGGTATGCAGGGTGAACAGGACATAGAGGGTGAACAACTGGAAGAACTTAAAGGCCAGGATGATTTTTGTGAAGAACTCAATTATTTAAATGAAGAATATAAACTGCAATTATTGGGAACTGAAGATGTGAATGATGAAGCGGCATATGTTGTTGAAATTATAACTCCTGCAGGAAAAGCAATCACAAGCTATTTTAGCACTGAAAGCGGTTTCAAGTTAAAACAAACTATGACCGTGGTGACCCCTATGGGAACGATGGACCAGGTTGCTTTTTTTGATGAATACAAGGAGTTTGGCGATTTCTTTGTTACTACCAAGGCACATCAAACTGTTGGACCCAATAATATAGAAATTGAATTGAAAAGTATAAAGTTTAATGAAGGAATAGATGATAAGGTGTTTGAGATAGAATAAATCATCTGATGAGGTCCGCAAAAGCGTAATGAAGGGTAAAATATATTTCTTAATATTAGGGCTCTTTTTGAATATAATGATTTATTCTCAAAGGGAGCACCCCTTTTCTTTACAAACCGGTGCAGGTTATTATGAAGGATTTCATGCAGGACTACAATATTCCTATTTTTCAAGACATATAACATCTGCTTCTTTAGGCTTTGATAAAAATGTTTTTAGTACAGGAACATTAGTAACGTTCACTTTGGAGCACGATTATGGCTGGATACATAAAAATTCAAACCCGGAGGAATTTTCATGGACACTGCAGGGTAAAGCTTCTATATGGTACTTGGAGGATGAGTATTATAAATGGCATGTTTTGTCCCTTTCCCTAACATTAAACAGGAATATCATTCTTGGACCTAAAGTATATCTTTCAATAGATGCCGGACCTTTGTTTAACATTGTTTTGGCAAATCATCGTAAAACATTTGAAGAAGTGGGATGGCCAAATAGTGTGCGACCAAATGTTAGAATATTAGTGCATTATAGGTTATAATCATGGTAAAATATTCATTAATAGGAAGTTTCATAATTTGTATATTTCTTACTGCCTGTGAGAAAATATATTATTATCCCGATAAATCGGTTGATTTTGGAAGAACCCGATATATTGCTCACAGGGGAGGCGGGAATTCTCCATATCAGGAAAACACATATCTGGCAGTAAAATATGGACTGGAGCATGCTGATGGGGTAGAAGTAGATGTTCATATTAGCAAAGACCGGACTGTTTGGCTTGCTCATTCTTCAAAGCTCGAAAGATGTGGTGATCTTAACCTTAGATGCATGCAAAAGGCCAGAGATGAGGAAATAATAAAATTAGATAGCTGCCTGGGAGATGATTTCACTTTTACACGGCTTGAAGACGTTTTTATGTTGCTCCAATACTATCCTGACAAATATATATCAATAGATGTTAAAGGTTTTGTTCCTTGTGAAGTGGAAGGACTTGGTGTTTTAGGAATAATGAATGTAGTTGCTGATCAGGTTATTCATTTAACTAAAAAATATAATTTGAGAGGCAGAGTGATGGTTGAATCAGGAGTAACAACATTTTTAAACTATGTGAAAAGGCATTCGGATGATGTGGATTGTTACCTGGTAGTATTAGGAGATTTTGAAAGAGGTATGTTATTATCACTTGAAGCTGGCTATGAGGGCATTTCATTCAAATTCAAATTTGATGAAGAAATTACTGCTGACCATGTTAAGCTTATCCATAAAAAGGGTCTTAAAATTATGCTATGGGCGGTAGACGATAAACAGGAAATTATGGATGAAGCTATTTCTATATCTCCTGATTTTATTCAGATTAATGATTTAGGTCTTATTCAACCTGATAGAAATGATATGGATACTATACAATAAGCAATTAATCCTGTAAAATCATCTATTAGTAATGCTTTTTTGTCTATTAATCAACTTATTTTGTAAAAAATAAATATTAACTTCAAATATATTTTCGAATTAGAATCAAAATGTGTTAATTTATTATTTATACTTAAATAGTAGTTTTTATTATATCGTATTTTTATAATGTTAATTAAACCAAAACAATGTATACCATGAAAAAATTAGTTTTCGTATTTCTTTTTATAGTTGGATTATCCTTCCAACTTTATCCGCAGGATAAAGATCATACTAAGGATGGGAGTTCATCAATTACTCCAATTTTAAAAGTTCAAGATGAAGATGTAAAAAAACCTTTTACGGGTAAAATAAACACGGAACCTGCAAGAGGTATTATTACAAGTAAAGAAAAAAGCACAAAGGCATTGTCCCTGCCTTTTGTTGAAACATTCGACACTGAAATACCTGCCGGATGGACAGTTATCGATGGAGGTACAAGCTCTGATACCTGGTTCTGGACTGCATATGCAAGGGGAAATACAAGTAATACTCTAGATGGTACACCGTTTGCTTTTGTTGACAGCGATGCAGCAGGGTCAAGCAATACTTTAAATGAGATTTTGGAAAGCCCTGAAATAAATACATTAGGATATGATACCATTTGGTTACAGTTTCTCCAATACTTTAACTGGATTTCCGGTTATGGTGCGGAAGTTGCTGACGTGGATGTTTGGGACGGTGTCCAGTGGGTAAATATTTTACGACAGAACTCCGCAGATGCTGGTATTTGGGCTAACCCCGATAGAAGACAAATAAATATTACAGATTATTCTAATGCCTCGTTAAAGGTACGATTTCATTACTATGATGCTGTGTACGACTATTATTGGGCTGTAGACAGCGTAATGATAACAGGGACCGTTTCTGTTCCATTAAATACAAGTGTTACTTCTATTAATGGTTTAGAAACCTACATGGAACCCGGGAACTATGAAGTTACTGCAGTTGTTGCCAATACAGGATTGGATAGCCTTACGAGCTTCAGGGTAGACTGGGCAGTTGACAATGGCAGTGGATATATGCTTCAGAGTCCGGTAATATGGTCAGATGATACACTTTATAAGGGAGAGATGATAGCTCTGACGCTTGGCTCATATATTTTTAATTCTGTAGGCGATTATAGTGTCAAGGTATGGCCTTCACTACCAAATGGACAGGCAGATACAGTTTATGTTGACGATACATGCATTTTTAATGTGACTATATATCCATATTATACCGGGCCTTATCCATTTATAGAAAATTTTGATGCGAATGACCTGGTTGACAATTTCTGGCTTAACAATCAGGATAATGACCTTAACTGGGAATTAAACTCAGGTTCAACCCCCTCTTCCGGTACAGGGCCGGATGAAGACCATACAACCGGATCGGGCTATTATATTTATACAGAAGCAAACAATGCCTATCCAAATGGTGAAGCTGACATTATTAGCCGGAGTTTTGACCTTTCGTCTCTTTCTATACCTCAACTCGAATTCTGGTATTATATGATGAATACAAATGCCGGTGAATATATGGGTACTTTACGCGTGGATGTTTATTCGCGTACAAGTGGCTGGCATAACAATGTATTTGTAAGAACAGGTCATCAATCGGAAGATTGGTTAAAAGCCACGGTCGACCTTTCATCTTTTGCAGATGATACTATAAAAATCCGTTTCAGGGGTATTACGGGTACTTGGTCCAGTGATTTTGCTATTGATGATATAAAAATATATGAAAAGCCCCAGGTTGATATAGCTGTATACAACTGGTTATATCCTAAAAATGAAGTAGAGCTGGGCAGTTCTGTTAATATTTTAGTAATGCTTGAAAATACAGGTGTGGATACGATCAAGTCATTCCAGATGACATTTACGAATGATATGGGGGCAACCTGGAGTACACCGGAAGATGTAACCATGACCATAAATCCGGGGCAAAGACGGCCATATACCTTCGTGACTGCAGCAGATTTTTCAGGTTATGGCAGTTATTATTGCTGTGCTAAGGCTATTTTAACAGGTGACCTGAATGCAGATAATGACTCTGCCATCACGATGGTAACAAACTACAGGTTGATCAATACATTCCCTTACAGCCAGGGGTTTGAAGGCTCGCAATACTGGCATTCTGAAAGTAATGGATCTAATAATTCCTGGGAAATAGGAAATCCTGCCGGAGACTTTATTTATACCCTGCCTCCTTCAGGTGGCAGCAAATGCTGGATGACGGACACAGTTGATTATTACAATAATTCAGAAGAATCTTATGTGATAAGCCCTGTATTTGATTTATCCGGTTTACAAAAACCTGTTTTCATGATGGACTTGAATTTTGCAACGGAGAGTTATTGGGATTATGCAGTCCTAGAGTTCAGCACGGATATGGGATCAAACTGGGAAGTGGTTGGAACCTTTAATTCAGGTACAAACTGGTATAACAATACAACACCGGTTGACCCGTATGGATGGTCTGGTATGCTTGGTTCATGGCAGACGAGTTCAAACAATTTGGATAGTTTGATAGGTGAAGATAGAGTATTATTAAGGGTTAAGTTTAAATCAAATGCTTTTACTACTTATGATGGCGTGGCTTTTGATAATGTTAAAATATTTGATTTACAGAATGATTTGGAAATAGCCGATTGGATTGCGCCGGTACAGGATGATTGTGGATATTCTTCTGATGCCGTAACCATTCTTATTAAAAACAATGGTACAGTAGCACAAACAGGTTTTAATGTAAGCTATACTGTTGACAGCGGTGCTACGGTAATAACAGAAACAGTGAGTGGCACCATTGAACCGGGAGAAACCCTTGAATATACCTTTACTGCCCTTCCTGACCTGTCGCATGATACTTTGTATTGCATGGCAGTTGTTGCCCTGAATGATGACCAGGATGGAAATAATGATACGCTTATTGCGTATGTAGAAAAAGGCGAAGTAATTACTATCGGGTATGAACAGAATTTTGATGGCTTCATCTTCGGGAATTATCCAAACCAGGAGGGCTGGACCTGCAATACAACAGGAGGTTATTATTGGTTAGCTTATAATGGCCCAAATCCCTGGGGCTATGCTACAGGTTCAACCGGCGACCATACCACCGGCAGCAATAACTATGTAGCAGCGTTTGGTGGGTTAACAGCAACTTCAGGATTGGAAGCCAATTTCTATACACCATGCATGATATTTGAGGATACAGATACTATAGGGTTAAAATTCTTTTATCATATGTTTGGTGCTGATATGGGATCCCTTCATCTGGATTTATTAAATAATGGAGTATGGTTAAATGATATATGGAGTATTCATGGGCAGCAACAAGATAGTATAAATGCTGCCTGGGACAGTGTTACTGTTTCCTTCCTCGGCACCGTTACCCGGGCAAGGATCAGAGCAATACGCGGATCTGGTTATAGCTCTGACATCTGGATTGACGATGTTTCATTAATTACTTCAACAGAATATGTTAATACAAATGACGTTGGCGTATCATCTATAAATAATCCAAAACGCAGTATACTGAATACTGACCCGATTGTCCCATCTGCCACAATAATAAATAATAGGTACAATTCTGTTTCATTTGATGTGATCATCCAGTCACAAACCTATCAGGATACAGTAACAGTCGCCAACCTTGAAGGATCGGCACAAACTGAAATAGTGTTTGATATCTTTCAACCAGTAGAAGGTGTTGACTCCATCCTATATGTGAAAACGATGCTTGCTGGTGATAATAATCCATACAATGATTCAATGGCTATTGAATTTATCACTACAGATACTAGCTTGACCCCTGCTTATTGTTTTTTAACAGGTCCGGCAAACCCTGGCCCTGATGGACCTGCAATGTTTTACCTGGAATACCCGGAAGATTTCTTCCTGCTTGCCGATCAAGAGGCAATGGGTGATTTTATTTCCGCAGGCTCCTGGGTAGAAGGTAAATGGATAGCAGCGGGTTATAATACGAGAAACCTTTACGAAATGAACACGGAAACAGGTGAACGAACAGTATATGCAAATCTGGGTATCAATTTTGAAGGATTGGCCTACGACTGGACTACACATACATTATTCGGGCTCGCAAATATGAATGGGGACAATTACTACGAATTATATGCTGTGGATATCCTTACGGCTGAACTTTCTCTTATCGGGACTTTAGATTCTTCCGGAATATTTATTAACCTGGCATGCAATCTTAGCGGAGAATTATATGCAGCAAATATTGATGATGATTACCTTTATCAGATAAATCCTGTAACCGCTGAAGCTACAGCTATTGGATCTGGTTTGGGCCGCAATATTACTTATGCCCAGGATATGGAATTCAACCACTATAATGACTCACTAGTCATGCTGTCATATACAGGTGGTGGTGTTGGAGGTTTATGCTATTTGAATACTACAACCGGTATTGCAGGCCCCTATATGAGTTCAGGTAGCGGCTATCCCGAAGTCGTAGGATTTGCTATTCCCTATGTAAATACTATTAGTGAAGCTAATATAATATCATACAGTTTACCTGGTCAATTATCCGGTAAGATTGATCATGATGCTCACACTGTAACTATTACCATGCCAAAAGGAACAAATGTAACTAACCTCATTGCAAACTTTATTCTTTCCGAAGGAGCCGGTTCAACAGTTGGTGGCGTTCCGCAAACAAGTGGAGTTACTGCTAATAATTTCACCTCGCCTGTAACATATACAATAACAAATGGAGCGGTTACACAGAACTGGGTTGTGACGATTACTACCCCGCAGGTTTCCTTCCTCTCTTACAGCCTCCCCGGTGAAGTATCCGCGGCTGAAATTGATGATGAAAACCAAACCATTGATGTTATTGTAGCGAAAGGCACTGATTTTTCAAGCCTGGTGGCTACCTTTACTCTTTCATCAGGTGCTGTGGCCAAAGTTAACAATTTGGTACAGGCAAGCGGGGTTACACCAAATGATTTTACCCTGCCTGTTGAGTATTATGTTGTAAATGGGGAAGATTCAATAGAATGGTATGTAACGGTAACCGAAGAGGTTTGGAATGGTACTGATATTTTAAGCTATAGTTTACCGTCTCAGGTTGGCTCTGCTATAATTGATAATGAAGAGCATACTATTGAATTAGATGTAGAACCCAGTTCTAATTTAAGTAACTTAATCGCCTCATTTACATTATCTAATGGTGCATATGCTACTATAGGTGCTACCTTACAGGAAAGCGGTATTACTGCAAATAACTTTACAACTACCGTTACCTACAGGGTAATTGCCGATAACGGAGACTTCCAGGATTGGGATATACTGGTTAACCGTATTCTTTATACAGGTAACAGTATCCTTACATTTGAAGTAGCTGGTCAGGTGGGTTCAGAAAGCATAAATAATGGATCAGGTACCGTTAGTGTTGATGTAGAATATGGAACAGACATATCAGATTTAAGACCTGATAATGTAGTAATTTCAACGGGTGCAACAATAAGTCCATCCCGTACACTTAGGAGAGATTTCAGTGCGGGTCCGGTTGAATATACGGTTACATCTGAAAGTGGGTCTTCCAGGGTATGGAGTGTTACAATAACAGTACTTACAGGTGTAGAAGAAATGCAGAAGGATGTTGTTACTATATTTCCAATACCAGCTGATAATGAGTTAATTATTACTTGTGGTGATCTGAAGATTACCGGAATACGACTTTTAGATATTACAGGGAAGGTTGTATATCAGGATTTAGTGAACCATTCTGTTAGCTCTGAAGTAAAAGTAAATGTTGCTGATTTAACCGAAGGAATATATTTGATTCAGTTGAATGCAGGAAGCAAGGTCATTACGCAGCAAGTTGAGATTATGCATAAATAATAAATAGTAAAACAGAAAAAATAGGCTGATCGATTTGTTCAGCCTATTTTTTTTGTACAATAGGGTAATTGTTATTTAGAAAGCATACTTTTGTATAATTAAACGGTATTATTAGTGAAAACTTCTTTTTATATTTTTCTTTTGTCTTTTGGCATTACCTCCAGTTTGATCGGACAAAATTCAAACCCATCCGATTCACAGGATTGGATGAGGAATTCTGCCACATCAAATAACCTTATCGCTAGCAATACAATAAAGATCGAAAATGAAAAAGACGGAGATATTTCTATCTATCCCGTTCCTGCAATTAAAGAACTTTATATTGATTGTAGTGACAATGTAATAGTAAGAGTAAATTTAATGGATATAACAGGTAAAGTTGTTTTGAGCCATAAGGTAACAGTATCTGATAATTCAAAAATTAAAATTGATATAAAAGATTTGTCAGCCGGAATATATTTTCTTCAAATGGAGTTAACAGATAAACAAATTACAAGGCGAATTCAAATCCTACAAAAACAGTAGGATAATATTAACACCTTTTGCACTTTTAACGTTAGAATATTCTAGCTTGCCAAATGTTTAATAAGTAGCCAATTGAGATGTTTTTTTCTTTTTATCATAACTATTTCTCAAAAATATTTCATTAATATTTCAAAAATATCTAAATTAGATGTCTAAGGATGAAAGCATAAGGATGAAAAAGTTGATTGGAATTATAGCCTTTACAATTTTTATTTCTATTCAGCTAAATGCCCAAGAAGTAAAGATCGAAGTAAAAGGAGCAGGAACAGAAAAAGTGAACGGTATATATATGCCTGAAGGAAAATTCAATGGTAAGAGCATGTACGTTCATGGGGAATACAGCATTATTTACAAAGGATGTCAAAGTAAATGGATGATTATAGGGCCAGATGGTAATTACTACCGAAATATGAATGATACTGAATTACCTCCTGACAGCGGATGGAAAAAAGGATGTGCTGAAAAAAGTACTCCCCCCTTTCCTCATTTAACCATAATGAAACTTGAAGATAATTAAACATTAAACATACATACTATGAAAAAGCTTATTTTATCATTATTTATCAATGGTATTTTTTTTACTCTGTTTGCTCAGCAGCAGATAGCTGTAATGGATGCTACATATACACCAGAACTAAATGGTGTTTATAAAGAAAATGGCACCTACAACGGAATGCCCAGATATACAAAAGACAATTTAGGAATTTACTATAAAGGTTGCAATACTAAATGGGCAATACAAGACACCAATAATCTTGGGAGTTGCCCTTTATATAGTAGCGGTGAGGATTTGGGTGGGACTCTTCCTCCCACAGCTGCCTGGCATAGAGGAGGATATTGGGGTATGAGAGAAGAACAAATCATGGTTGGTAAACCATCCAGTATTATTATTAGCCATGATTATTTTGTAGAGTCTTTGGCTAATGATGGTTCGATAAGCAATGATATCCCTGTTGTGATAAGATACTTTTATCGCCAGGGAGGTACTTTTACCGGAAGTAATGGAGATAACTTTGTGACCGGGAACAAAGTAAATGTATATAATTTACCAGCAGGGCTTGCTGCTGTTGTTACACGAACTTCAGATACAACCCTGGCACTTACAATAACCGGAAATGCTACCAATCATACTCCTACAGATGATTCTCTTAACGTGGAGCTGGAGTTTCTTGATGGGGCATTCAGTCATGGAGATACTGCCCTGGTAGAGGATTATTTAATAACACATATCAGAATATTTTTTAACAGGGAACAGGTAGTAGTAAGTGGTGCAGAAAATTTTCCTCAAATAAACGGAACATATATAGCAGATGGTTTTTATAATGGAGCAACCATGTATAGAAAAGGTAATTATTGGTTAGGGAACAGAGGTTGCAATTCGACCTGGGTAATTATCTTAGGAAGAGGAAATATGCCATGGGGGTGTCCTTTCGCGCATAGTGTTGTGGAATCTGTCAGGGTCCCTGAAACATGGTATGAATATGGAAGGGGTAATACGTCTTACCCTGTAACTGTAGCAATCCCTAATTCTTTAAGTTATTCCAAAGATATTTTTTCGGAGAACCTGATAAATGATGGATCAATAAATAATTCTGATACAGGATTAATATCTTTGACAGATCCTTTTGGCTTTACTTTTTCCGGATCAAATGGGGATAACTTCGTTTCCCTGGGAAGAGTGAATGTATATAATATGCCAACAGGTCTAACCGCTCAGATAAACAAAATTAACGATACAACACTTACATTTATTATCACAGGCAACGCAGTAAGTCATGCGGCTGCAAATAGTGTTTATAATCTAACCCTGGAATTTCTTAATAGTGCGTTCACTAATAATGATACTTCTGTGGTATCTAATTCAACAAAAGATGATATACAGGTTATTTTTAATCCTGAATACTATTTTGTTGGTAATGCCTCATCACATCCGGGTACAAATGGAATATATTTATGTACAGGTACACACAATGGTTTAAGAATGTATAAAAAGAATAATTATTTTCTGGGTTACAGGAACTGTTATACAAAGTGGGTAATAAATAATGGCGGAGAGTCTTCAATAGATAATACATGCCCGATATATAGCACCATGCAGGATGATACCATACCGGGATCTTACGGATGGAAAAATGGGGGCAGAAATTATAATAGTGAAGATATTATAGTAGCGCCGATTAATTCAATATACTATTACAATAAGTCATTTGTCGAGTCAGAGCTAAATAATGGAAGTTTTAATGATACAATTTTAGTACAATATATTTATCCGATATTTGGCGTTTTATCAGGTTCAAACGGGGAGAATTTTGTTACTACTGGTAAAGTGACAGTAACAAATTTACCAACTGGACTTACACTTGCAATGTATCGTACAAGCGACACAACCTTAAACGCAGTTTTAACAGGTACAACGCTGAATAGCAGAAACGATTTGCTTGATCTTTCCATATCTTTTCAGAATACGGCATTTACACATAATGATGCCTCCTTTGTAAAATTTGCCAGCAGAAATGATTTATGCATTCTTTCACATGAAAGGATCCTGGTTAAAGATGCGATTACAACTTCCGAAGTTAATGGAATATATAGGAAAACAGGATACATCAATGGGAGACCGTCCTATTCAAAGGGAATTTATCGTTTAGGTTTTAGGGGATGTACCTCTCAATGGGTTATTACAAACTACAATAATGATTATTCATCGATGCGGGGTGTATGTCCACCTTACCGGACAACCTTGTTCAGTGAATATCCATATGATAATGATAGATGGGAACAAAGATCGAATCCTAATGAGAAAATTGAGGTACATGCTATTAATGCATTGACATATTCTATTAATGGGTTTAAAGAATGCAGATTATACCACGATGGCAGGATCAGTAAAGAAGATACTTTGATTATAAGGTATTGCTATCCTGATAATAATGCAACTTTTACCGGAACCAATGGTGAAGATTTTATTGCATTGGGTAAAGTGATTGTTCAGAATCTACCTGAAGGATTATCCATGCATTTAATACGTATAAATGATACTACAATTATTTCCGACATCACTGGTAAAGCTGTTGATCATAATACAGATGTTTCAGATCTTACAATACTATTTCAGAATAGTGCATTTTCGCATAATGATACAAGTACTGTAATTAATTCAAGTAAGAAAGATCTTACAATAAATTTTATATCTGTATATACTGTTGCCAGTTCAGGAGCGGATTTTAATAATGTAAATTCTGCTGTAAACAGCTCATTAGTGACAGATGGAGATATACTTATGCTGGCTGATGAAACATTTACAGTAGCAAATTTAACAATATCCAAAGATCTGGCTTTTATTGGTCAGGGTCCGGGACGTACTATCCTGCAACCCTCTGCAACGCCTGGTACTGGTAATAGCAGAATATTCTATTTAAATTGGGTTACTGTCGAAATTGAAAATATGACTTTTAGAAATGCAAATTATTCCGGCAGTTATGGAGGAGCTATTTATAATTATTATAGTGACTTAACTCTTAAAAATTGTGAATTTTATGATAACAGAAATGCATATACGAATGCCCGTGGAGGAGCTATATCTAGCCGATATTCAAATCTATATATTGAGAACTGTACATTCAATAATAACAGGGCTGAAGGGACCAATATAGCTGGAACATATGGCGGAGGAGCAATAAATATATACCATTCGGGTTCTGAATACCAGGCGCACATTGTGAATTCAACCTTTTATGGCAATTATAGCTACAACAACGGAGGAGGAATTCTCTGTTATGGTAATGTAGATATAATAAATACAACAATTGTTGGTGATACAGCTGTAAATTATGGTGGCGGGTACCATCGTGAGGGATATACAACAAATGCTTTAAATACAATTTTTGCTAACAATGTATGTACAACAGGTCCTGATTATTATAGTGATCTTTATGGGGATAATAATTTGATTTCAAATAGTGCAAATGCGAATATTTTAGGATCCAATAATCTGTTAAATGTTAATCCTGAGATTCAGCCTTTAGCAGATAATGGAGGCCCAACAAGAACATGTGCTATACCAACAACAAGTCCGGCTATAAATGCCGGATCGGATGCTGGTGCACCTTTATGCGACCAAAGAGGAGCAAACAGGCCGGATACTACCGATATTGGTGCATATGAATACAATGGGGTAGTACCTACAATAATCACAGCATCTTCATTTGGAGGTCCTTACATTGTTTCAAGAAATAGTTCGTTGGCTTTAGATGTTCCGTATACAATATCTGGTACTTTTAATGCTTCAAACTTATTCTATGCTTTTATTTCTGGTCCAGATACCTGTTGGGCAGGTGAAAAGGCTATTGGTGAATTAAATAGCACCAATGCCGGAACTATTGCTTCAATAATTGATACAATGGGACTTAAACCAGGTGTTTCCCAATACAAAGTGAGAGTGAAATCCACCGATCCTTCGATTATTGGATCAGAAAGTAATGTAATTACTATTACATACCTCGAGCAATATATATATCCTACTGATAGTCAAATAGTAAATATCACTGAAGATGGTGATACATTGAGGGTATTTGAAAGCATGCCCCCTGATTCAAGGGCTTGGATGTATGGCACTTCTCCTGGTTCTCACCCTACTTCAACGGGATGGTATACTTCATATTGTATTCCTAATTTTGCTGCAGCGGGCACATATTACATGGTTTGTGTATCTGTTTATGGTGCGGCACAGGTTGTTTCAAACGAGGTAGTAATACGGGTTGTTCAACCCGAGATCATTATTGATTCAATCAGCAATCCGCCATTCCATGTAACGGATGTTATTTCTGAGAGTGGTACGGTTTATTACACGGCTATTGGAAGGTATTCAGGTAATATTTTCAGTGCTTACCTCTCCGATAAAAACGGTAGTTTTGCCACCGAAACATTGATTGGCAGTGTAGGTTCTAATATCAGTGGAACAATTGGTATTAATATAAATGCAGGGATTGAGACGGGGACAGGATATAAAATAAGGGTGAAATCAATTAGCCCGGCTGTTACCAGTGCAGCCAGCGACAGCTTTATGATTGAATATGACACACTTGCACCAACACCGGTCCTGAGTTCTTCGTCAGGGAATTATGTAAATGACACCATTGAGATGGATATTGATTTTGGAGAATATGTTACTGGTTTTTCCATTAATGATTTAACATTAGATAATTGCACAGCCAGTGGCTTGTCAACTGATGATAATATTCTGTACAGCATCAAATTAATTGCAGAAAATGAAGGTGTATTTACAGCCCAGGTTGATTCCGGAGCAGCTTACGATAAGGTTGGGTTGGCTAGTCTAACTTCTGAAATATTTACACGTACATTTGATAATACACGTCCTTCAGTGCAGATACTCTCAGACGAGTCTGATACTACTGTTCTATGGCCATTCACAGTTGAAATAAGGTTCAATGAGATCGTATCAGGATTTGAACTAGGAGATGTAAACGTATCTAATGGAACAGCTGTGAATTTTACAGAAACACAGAATGATAGAAGATGGACAGTCGATATTAGGGCTGTCAATAAAGGTAATATCAACATCGATGTTAATTCTGGGGTAGCTACAGACAGGGCAGGAAATAGTAATACATCAGCAACAAGATTTCGTATTTACTACGATGGCGATGTAGGAGTTAAAGAAGTAATAAAAGAAATACCAGTTCAAGTATATCCCAATCCTACAGATGGATTGATATTTGTAAAAAACAACGGTAACTATTCGATACATTTTACTTTAACTGATATTACAGGTAAAATATTATCAAGTAAACAAATGTATAGTGCTTTAAATGAAATAGATATGGTTCACTATGCAAAAGGGATATATTTTGTACAATTAAGTTATGGTGAAACGGTTGAAAATATAAAGATCATACTTAAGTAGCTTTTTTACAAAAATTGATATATTTGCAGAAAGGAGGAAAATAATTTTCCTCCTTTCTACTTTATTTTAATAAATGAGAGCGATAAGTGATAAGTATAAGAAGAGGATTGCATTGATTTTGGTGGTACTATCGGCAACTATCCTGGCTTCAGATTTTGTTTATAAAACAGTTAATGATATTACGTATTCAACTCGACAAAAGTGTATTCTTTACCTGAAGTTGCCCAAAGCAGGATTTATTTTCTATGAGCAGTTTGTTGAGTTGTTTATGATTGTTGTAATAGGTATATTTTTTGCTGTATTGCTTGAGAGTTATTTCAACCGGTATAAAAAGTTCTATCCTAAAAACCCTTTTACTGCATTTTTATATGCATCGCTTATTCCAGTTTGTGCTTGTACTACTTTGCCTTTGGTGAAATCGCTTAAAGATAAAATCGGGTTTACTACACTAATCACGTTTATTATTTCTGCACCCTTGCTTAGTCCCTATATTATTGTCCTTTCTTTTACGGTTTTGGGGGTGAAGTATGGTATTTTACGCATAGTGGCTTCTTTTATTCTTGCTTTTTCCACGGGTTTAATCCTTAATTTCTTCAATAAAAGGATGAAAACAAGTTTTGACTTATCAACCCTGCCTGCTCAAAAAAACAAACAAGCATGCCCTATCGGGAAAAATGATTTACTGACACAAACATATAATATTATTATAAGTGTGCTTCCTTTCATAGGTGTTGCTGCGGCATTTGGAATATTGACCGAGCTTTACATGCCTGTTGATTTTCTTAAAGAGTATAATTTTGACAAAGGTATGATAGGGTTGGTTTTATTGGTCCTGGTAGGCATTCCCATATATTATTGTCATGGGGCTGATGTGGTATTCCTGAAACCCCTGATACGTCATAGTGGCCTGCAATTAGGATCAGCAATGGCATTTTCACTGACCTCGACAGCAGTATGTATTACTTCAGCTGTGCTCATGTTAAAATTCATGGGCAGAAGGATGACCATAATCCTTTTTTCATGTGTATTTATAATATCAATATTATTGGGGCTTTTAATAAATTGGTTGGCATAAATGATCCCTGATTTAAAAAATTTAATCATATTGCTACATAAAGGTGTAATCATAAAAAGTTAATGCATTGAACAAAAAAAGCCCGGCAAAATACCAGGCTTTTTTGTTAGAAATGGAAAATCTTTATAAAAGTTTGTTTTTTATCATATACTCAGCAATCTGAACTGCATTTAATGCAGCACCTTTTTTAATCTGATCCCCAACCACCCACATGGCAATACCTTTTGGATTGGTAATATCTTTACGAATACGTCCAACATATACATCATCCTTGCCAGATACAAATAATGGCATAGGATAATCCTGTTTTGAAGGATCATCCTGCAATATTATCCCAGGAGCTTTGCTTAAAGCTACTTTAACCTGTTCAACAGTCAGTTCTTTTTCGGTTTCAAGCCATACTGCTTCAGAATGTGCCCTTATTACTGGTACCCTCACACAAGTAGTACTTACAGATACATCTGAATGCATGATTTTACGAGTCTCATTCAGTGTCTTCATTTCTTCCTTGGTATAATCGTTATCCATAAACTTGTCAACCTGCGGTATAACGTTGTATGCCAATTGATAAGGAAATTTACTTACCTCAGGGTTTTTGCCATTTAATAAAGCTTCCATTTGAGTAAGCAGCTCTTTCATAGCTTCAGCTCCTGCACCACTGGCAGCCTGATAAGTAGCCAGATGTATGCGGGTAATATGAGAAAGGTCTTCAATTGGTTTTAATGCTACAACCAACTGAATAGTAGTACAGTTAGGATTGGCAATAATATTACGGGGTCTGTTTTTGCAGTCTTCGGGATTAACTTCAGGCACTACCAAAGGTATGTCATTATCCATACGGAAAGCACTTGAGTTGTCGATCATCACTGCGCCGTATTTTGTGATGGTAGGTGCGAACTCCACAGATGTACTGGCGCCGGCAGATGTCAGGGCAATGTCTATACCCTTAAAATCGTCGTTATGTTTTATTTCCTTTACGGTGATGTCTTTGCCCTTGAATGTATATGTTTTTCCTGCACTTCTGTGCGAACCAAACAATACCAATTCATCGAGCGGGAAATTTCTTTCCTCCAGCACCCTAAGGAACTCCTGTCCTACAGCGCCACTAGCACCTACAATAGCTACTCTCATTTTTTAAAAGTTTTTTTAAGTTTTATAAAAAAGATTATTTTTGAACTGCAAAAATCGTAATTTTTTTATTACAATAAACACTGGAGGTGAAATAATTGGACTAGTTTGGCGCAAAAGATAGTAAAATCCGTATTTTACGTAAAATTGTCAGTATTTATAATTCTTATAGATATTGTCTTTTCTCTAAATGCACAGGAAAACCTGTTATTCGATTTTGAGGATACTACATTAACAGGCTGGGTTCAATATCCTGATTCAGCCTGGATTTCTTCTGACATTGATCCGATTGATGGAGGTTATTCATTACACCATATATTTGATCATCTGGAGGCAGGTCATGATCAGATAGCTTATCCGCTTACTAATCTGAGGCTTTCAGAAGATACTACTATATGGAGGTTTAGTTTGAAACATGCATATAATCCCTCATCCAGCAATAATTGGGCGTTTTTTCTTGTAAGCGATCAATCTGCCAATGAAATGTACCCTTCCGGGAGTGTAAATGGCTATGCTGTAGGGGTTGATTATTCAGGGAGCGATGACCTGGTAAAGCTTTGGAGGATAAGTTCGGGTTCGGCAAGTGAAATAGTATCCTCGGGACTGGATTGGCAAAATAAAATTGGAACTTCACAGCATGCCGGCATTGAAGTTATTCGAACACCGGATGGGATATGGTACTTAAATTTTGATACTACTGGTTCATTTGACCATTTTTTTCTACTTGGAGCCGCTGCTGATGATAATTATTTGGAAGCTTCCTATTTTGGAGTATATTATGAATATTCGGCCACCCAAGATCAGAAGTTATGGATTGATGATATTTCAATTGAAGGAGCTTTTATTCAAGACACATTAGCACCAAATATAGATACGGTATGGATTGAAGATGAAAACAGATTACGATTGAAATTCTCAGAGAAGTTATCTGATAGTTGTTTGATTGATACCAATTTTTTTGTGAATGAAGGCATTGGACACCCGGATTCAGTTATTATATTCTCATCAAGTGAGGCATTACTCTATTTTTCAAATGCTTTTAAAGATGAGTCATGGCATAATTTGTATGCTGCCAATATGTGTGATCCATATGGAAATTGTGCTGATACAATTGTAGTTCCGTTTTACTATTATTCTATAAAGCCGAATAGTGTTGTTATCAATGAAATTATGGCAGATCCTGAGCCTGTAGTTGGATTACCTGAATTTGAGTACATTGAATTGTTTAATACATGCACACATCCGGTTAATTTATTGGGATGGTCAATAATAGTGGGTACCAGGACTCTTTATTTTACAGAAAGGGTTTTATTACCTGATAGTTTTTTAACTATTTGTCATAAAGATGCAATGACCAGCTTTGAACCATTTGGAGAAGTTACAGGTTTGTTAACTTCTCTTTCCTCTTTGACAAATTCCGGGACTACTATAACATTACGTAATGAAAAGGATGAAATAATAAATCAGGTTGAATACAATAAACAATGGTATAATGATCCTGATAAGGAAGAGGGTGGTTGGGCCCTGGAGAAAATAGATCCGGATAATAACTGTAGCGGATCTGCAAACTGGTGTGCTTCAGTTCATGCATCTGGTGGTACACCAGGAGAAATAAATTCAGTGGACAGGGATAACATGGATACGATAGCACCTTATTTGGTTTCGATGGAATTGCTGGATACCAATATTCTTCAAATCATGTTCAATGAGTCCGTTACTGAAGGGTCAGCTAAGGTGATATCTCATTATGATTTAACAAATAAAGGCATGGCCGACTCTGTGCTTTACTATGGGAATTCAGTTCACCTCTACTATTCAACAGGGTGGGTATCAGAAACACTATACAAGATTAATATATCCGACATTATGGATTTATGCGGTAATACCATGATATGGGATACGGCAGGTTTCTATTACTACCTTGCTAAACCTGATGACATTGTAATCAATGAGATAATGGCGGATCCTGAGCCGCTGGTTGGATTGCCAGAATATGAATACTTGGAACTGTATAATCGATGCAAATACCCGGTATCATTAACTGGATGGAGGATTACTGTGGGAACAAAATCGCTCTCGTTACCTTCGCAAAATTTGTATCCTGACAGCTTTCTGATAATTTGTCATCCCGATGCTATTGATGAATTATCAGAATATGGTGTAACTGCAGGTATTCTATCATCACAGAGTATTTTAACTAATTCAGGGCAGGCTCTTTTATTACAAAATCATGATGGGGATACAATTGATCAGCTCTATTATTTACCTTCATGGTATCAGGATAATGATAAAGATGAAGGGGGATGGTCTATTGAACGAATAGATCCTGATAATAATTGTGGGATATTAAGTAATTGGAAGGCTTCTACAGATCCATCAGGAGGGACCCCGGGAACAATAAATTCAGTTTATCACCCGAATATTGATAAATTACCTCCAAATGTGACAGAAGTAAAGGTAGTGTCAAATAGTACTATCATTATAAGCTTCTCTGAAATTGATGAAGTGGAAGGATTATTGAACAATTATAATTATAAGGGGCTCTATGATCTTGGGTATCCCGATACTGTGTGCATTCATCAGGATGGTGTATTATTAGAGTTTCCCAAAAGATTTCAATTAAGTGTAAATCATACACTTATTATTTCAGGACTCATTGATATCTGCAACAATGCAATGCAGGTAGATACAATTCTTTTTAAGTATGAGATGCCTGAAAAGTACCAGATACTTGTATCTGAAATAATGGCAGATCCTGATCCACAGGTAGGGTTGCCTGAAGTTGAATATATTGAGATATACAATAATTCAACTATAAATACTAATTTAGGAGACTGGAAATTAAAAATTGGAAACTCAGTTATTGCTTTACCAGATTATATATTTTCTGCGGGTAGTTATCTTATTATCTGCGATAAATCGGATAGTGCATTATTTAGTTTATATGGACAAAAGATGGGCATCGCAAATTTTCCTGCTCTTATTAATACAGGCCAAACCATTGTATTAATGAATCCAATGAACCAAATGGTACATGCGGTAAGTTATACTCCCGACTGGTACACAACAGAATATAAATCGGAGGGTGGATGGTCATTGGAAATGGTTGATTTAAATAATCCTTGTGGGGATTCTGATAATTGGAAAGAGAGTGCGGATAGTAGAGGGGGTACACCAGGGAAAATAAATTCTGTAGCAGGTTTAAATCCCGATCTTGACTTTCCTGTAATTACAAATGCAACTCTTATGGGAGATACGACACTTTTGGTACAGTTCAATGAATCATTGGATAGCATAAGTGTTTATGAACCAAATTCTTATTCTGTAAATAATACGATTGGAAATCCCAGAAAAATAATTCCGGTTTATCCCGATTTCACAGAAGTACTTTTATGGTTTGACAATTCTTTTACTACCAATACATTATATACTCTTACTATTGAGGGAAAAGTATGTGACTGTGTGGGTAATACCATTACCGAAAAGCAGGAAATTCAATTTGCTATTCCGGATTCGGCCGAACCTCTTGATTTAATAGTAAATGAGATACTCTTTGATCCAAAGGGAGATGGTGTTGATTTTGTTGAGATCTATAATAATTCAGACAAAATACTGGATATCAGCCATATGTTAATTGGGCGGAAAAGAGATAGCATCCTCGATTTAGCTGCACTTTCGGAGAAAAACAGGCTTATTTTTCCAAATGAATTTTTGGCATTAACAATCAATCCTGAGAAAGTTTTACAGGATTATTACTCATCTAATCCTACTGGGGTGCTGGAAGTAAATGACCTTCCCAATTTCAGTAATGAATCTGACGAAGTTGTATTATTGGCTAGAGATCTTTCGGTTCTGGATGCATTTGCATATTCAGCAGATATGCATTATCCCTTGTTAACAAATATTGAAGGGGTATCCCTCGAGAGGATTAGTTATGAGAGACAAACAAATGAAGCTTCTAATTGGCATTCTGCTGCCGAAACCGTTGGATTTGCCACTCCTGCATATGAAAACTCACAACACCTTGAAGATGGAGAAATAAGCGATGGATTTACCATAGAACCTGAGGTTTTTTCACCTGATAATGATGGCTTTTATGATTTGGTAAGGATAGGATATAAACTGGATGAACCTGGCTGTAAGGTTACTATCCGGGTTTTTGATGGATCAGGAAGAAGGATTTGCATTGTTGCAGATAATGAATTATTGGGATTGGAGGGTTATTTTATATGGGATGGCACAAATGACGAGGGACAGAAAGCAAAAATGGGTATATACATAGTATATATTGAGATGATCTCTTTAAAGGGAGAAGTCACAAAAATGAAGAAACCTTGTATAATTGGGGGAAAATTTAACTAGTATAGCTCCAGTTCGTTGCATAAATCGAGGAATGGACTTACCCCTTTAAAGTCATTCGTACGGCGCAGAACGCCAATATAATAGTTATAACTCCCATCTGAAGAAGCCTCATTTAAAGTGCCTACCATCACTGTCATGGTAATATAAAACAATCCATCGTCATCAAAATATACATGATTATTAAGTAATCCATCGTAAGCTTTTTTGGCATTATCCAGATATTTGGGTTCAATATACCCCATACGTACACCTTTGGCAAGGCTGTATGCAAACATAGCAGTACCCGATGTTTCGAACCAGTTACCAGGTTCTCCCATTTTATCGGTTACCTGGTACCACATTCCTGTTTCAGGATCCTGAAATTTCACAATTGATTCAGCAAGGTTTTTAAAAATAACCATTACATATGCACGATTTGGATGATCGAGAGGGATATTATCAAGGCATCCTAATAAAGCCATCATATACCATCCTATACCTCTGCTCCAGAATGAGGGAGATGCACCTGTCTCAGGATTAGCCCATATTCGTTCTTTTGACTCATCCCAACCATGGTATAGAAGACCGGTAGCCGTATCAAAAGCATGTTGATGCATCAAACGTATCTGTAGAATAGCTTCATCATAAAATTCAGGATCATTAAACGTTTTTGCATATTGTGTTGAAAATACATCAGCCATAAAAATGCCATCAAGCCACATCTGATGTGCATATACTTCTTTATGCCAATATCCTCCATCACTTGTTTTTGGTTGTTCTCTCAAATGCTGAATAAGTATTTCCGTTGCATTTTTATAGCGATCATCCTTTGTTAGGTTATAAAGGTCAATAAATAAGCGTCCTGCATTGATGTCATCCAACCTGTACCGGTCTTTCCTGTAAACGCGGGGTTTAAAGTCTCCTTTGTCATCTATAAAGAGGTCTACCCAACTTTTTATATAATCCAGGTGATCCATGTTTTTTTTAAGTTCCATATACTTAAAAACCACATCTAAAAAATAGCCTGTTTCATAGTGCCACCGGCCAGCTGCTGCCCAGTTAAGGTTACCTGGTTCAGGGTAAAATGTGAAAATCGAGGACACAACCTTGTCTGCCATGCAGTTGATTGCCCCGTATTTTTCTATATAATCCGAATATTTAGTTAAAAAACGATAAGTGATATTCTCATTACTGTCAAGCAGTGCAATCGTATCATTTGGCAGAGGATTAAAATTGATGTTGTTAGAATTGCCTGTTGTTAATGTATATGTTTTGTATGAAGAATTGTCAGAAAAATCTGAATGAAAATAAAACCACTGAGGTAATGTGTCAGAAACCGAATAAATACTGAATGGAACTTCTTCCCCGAGAGTTACATCAAATAATTGAATTTCATCAGGATTGGTAGTATTTAATCTTTCTGAAATGCTTTCCCAATCTATTTTTACCACGGCTCCAGGTGTGTCATTCCGGTAATTATGGTGAATATAAATGGCTATTTCTTTAGATGATATTGAATTGCAAAAACTTAAAACCAACAATCCCACAAACAAACAACGAATTTTCCTCATGATGTCTTAAAATCTTGAAATTTGCGCTAATATAAAAAAATATTTATTAATGGCTAAATATAACTACCCATACGTAATTAATTTAAATTCGTTCCAATAAAGTTTATAAACGTTACAGACATACTTAAATATTTTTACTACTTTTATTTTAAATTAAAATTCATATCCTATGAAAGCGTTGATAATTTCTCTAATCATGATTATTTCACCTTATTTTCAGCAAGATGAAGTGTATCATGTCATTAAAGTTGAAGGCACTATCTATATTGCCTCTACTAATGTTCAACTGAAACAAGGTGACAAAATCAAACCGACTGATCAACTTCGGTTCGCCTCAGCTGATGCTTCTGCATTAGTTATTAGTAATACTCGTGGCAAATTTACGCTACAGATGCCTGATGATGAAAATATTTTTGATGATTCACAGCTTTTTGCTATGGCAGATAACGCTGTATCTCCTGTAGCCGGAAGGCCTCAGCTAAGTACACGAAATGTCTTTATGGCAGAAGTAAATAAATTGGAAGATTATTTCGGTGACGAAGATTTTAATATAATTGGTGATGAATTGACCATAAAGCTCAATAAGGCATCATACGCACTGGATGACAACAACTATTTTCTTCTCAAATATAAAAATGGGGAGGAGTTTGTAACGAAAAAACCCGATGTTCAAAATAATTCTATTATTCTGAAGAGAAATCAATATTTGGAAAAATCCGGCAAACTTGAATCTGTTGAAATATATCAGGTTGATAAATCCTCCGGATCAAATGAAAAAATTACAACAGTAAACCTTGTCTTTCTGAATAAAATGGATTTGGAGCAGGAATTTAAGATTATTGTTGACATATTAAAAGAACAGGGTGCAAATAAGAATGAGATAAACGATTATCTCCGCGACTATTTTGTTGATATTTATGGAAAGACAGACATGAACAGTCTGATTATTCTTATCAATAAGATTAGTTCCGGTTCATAGAATGCAATTTACCTAAATAATTCTGTGGTAATATTGTTATTTTCAAGAACAGCATACGCATATTTGCCTTCCCGAAATGGTCCGGGATTAACAATGTATGTTGAGCCGATTTTATCAATGCCAACCCCTTCATGTATATGACCACAGAAACATACAAGGGGTTGAGTGTTTTCAATAAATTCTCTGATTTGTTTACTACCTACATGCATTCCATTCACTTTATCATTTATCGTTCCGAAGGGCGGTTGATGGGAAAGTAGTATAAAAGGTTTCTTTACAAGGTTATCCTCAAAAGTCATGTGTAAATAATCCCCCAGTTCTTCTTCAGTAAACTCAAAAGGAGTTTTTCCGGGACATGGCAAGGATCCTCCTACTCCAATAAATTGCATATTTAATACATTATGGTAGCGGCAATGCAAACTAATACCCTCCTCAACAAGGTATCGGCTTACATCCGAATAATCACAATTACCCGGAACGGCCAATATGTGATTATTATTCTTTCTAATTATGTTTATTATTGCTTCAACTTCATTTCTCCTGCCAAAATGAGTGATATCTCCTGAAAGTAAAACAAGATCGGCTTTGGCAACCTTCTCTTTTATCCTGTCGTAATTTGATAAAGAGCCATGAATATCTGAAAGTATAATTATGTTCATCTATATAATTTGTTGAATACCATTGCTATCAGTAAAGTTACAGAAATAAATAATTGGATAATTCTTTTGCTACAAAAAATGATTTATTTACTTTTGTGATTCTAAAAATATGGCCTCATAGTTCAAGGGATAGAACGGAAGTTTCCTAAACTTCAAATTCAGGTTCGAGTCCTGGTGAGGCTACCAAGAAAGGGAGGCGTAAAAGCCTCCTTTTTTGTTTCTTTAAAACAAGGGCGGAAATTTAAAATATTGTAATACAATTAATTGTAGCGATGTTGTTTAATAAGGGTTTGTATCAGGGAAGAAAACTTCATATTTTTTAAAAAAAAATTTGTTGACTTGTTTGTTATTCAAATTTTAAATTTATTTTTAAACCGTAATGACACAAACAATGAAGAGAATAATAAAAGATTATAAATCAATAGATAGTGATTTGTTGGTGACGATTAATTCACTGTATCCCGATGGTATTGGTGAAGAAGATTTAATATCTTTTACAAATACGAAGGGCGAAACGATAAGGGCCATAGAAATAAAGACAGATGATACCATCTATTTGATTAAAATGAGTAGCCAATTGGAACAAAAATTGGAAGAATTTTCCATTGAAGAGCCAAAAATAGATGATGATTTAGGTGATTATTTTGACATGGGATCTGCTCCAGATGATTTGCCTGCTGAAGAGGATGAAGAGGATGAAAAACCTAAGAACGGGAAGGCAGAATATGATGATGAAGATTTTGATGAAGAGGACCTGGATGATATAGATGACGATATAGACGAGGATATTGCTGATGAAGAATACGATGAAGAGGATGATGACGAATAAATAATTCTTTATCTGCAATCTACCCTTTTAATACTCCACGAATTTTATTTGACAGGGATTTCCAATAAAAAGCAACCTTCATGATAAAGGGATTAATTGGCTATGAAATTAATTGGAATTCTTAAAATAGCTTGATAATCTTCACCCGCTTCCAGGATATCTTCATCATCAGAATCATAATACCAGTTTATAACAAGTTTTTTATTTGTTTTATGTATTTCTTTAAATTCCTTTAACAAGTATAGAATCCATTTTGAAGAACTCGTATTGAAATAGGTAAGACGTATATCAAGTATAGTACTGTCAGCTGGTTTCTTAACATAATCAATTAACTTATTGTATATAGGTTCAAAGAATTCATTAGGATCTTCTGGGGTTGAATTACCTTCAATATCCATCTTTCCTGAGGCAAAGTCAAACGATATCGTTGGCGTTTTTCTTGTTCCTTCAATGAAAATCTTCTCCATCTATAAGCTTTTTAGCAAGTACATCAAAAATAATCAGAATTCAAATTAAATAAAATGATTGTCCTTATTTATTTATGATGATATTTGTCACCAACACGCAGACTCATTTTATCTAACAATGTTAAATATACAATTAAAATTTTTAAAACAAATAGAGAAGCAAAAAAAATTAACAATTAAGAACAATAAGCATGTGGGTGGTTGAAGTAATTTTCTTTTTTTTAGTTTTGTAAAGTCAAAAAAATTGGCTAAAGCTTATTATTCAAATAAAATAGCAATGGAAAGGAAAGGCTTTCAACTGGGGAAGGTATTAACAATTTCGTTTGCACATATTTCCCATGATATTTATGCGTCATTTTTATCTCCGGTAACCTATATTCTAATAGATAAGTTTGCTCTTTCAAACCTGGCTATAGGATTTTTATCGGTTTGCCAGAGGTTGCCTATGCTTGCTAATCCATTCCTTGGTATTATTTCGGAGAGGGTTAAGTCCAGATACTTTGTTATTCTTACACCGGCAATTACTGCAATAGTTATGAGTTTAATGGGTGTTGCACCATGGTTTGGTATAATTGCATTATTGGTTTTTGTATCCGGTGCCAGTTCAGCCTTTTTTCATGTTCCTTCACCGGTGATGATTAAAAAAGTTAGCGCTGATCGTATTGGTATGGGCATGAGTTTTTATATGACAGCAGGAAACCTGGCACGTATGATTGGTCCCCTGGTTTTTGTTGCAACTGTCAAAATGTGGGGTTTTGAGAACACATGGTATCTTATACCGTTTGGAGTTGCCGTATCGGTATTTCTCTATTTTACATTAAAAGATGTGGAAATACGAACCCGTTTTCATAAAGAAGAACAGAAAAATAATAATCATTACTGGCAAACCTTCAAGAAGTTTTTGCCTTTATTTACTACATTGATTGGAATAACGTTTTTCTCAGGTTTTATGAAGACTGCATTATCGTTCTATTTACCGTTATATTTAAAAGAGCAGGGAGCCGGTTTATGGTTTTCATCCGGTTTTTCACTGGCTGTTTTGTATGGTTCCAGTGCTTTGGGCACATTGCTTTCAGGAACACTTTCAGATATGCTTGGAAGAAGAAATGTAATTCTTTCAGCACTCATGCTTTCTCCTTTCCTTTTGTATTTATTTACATTTGTAAAGGGCTTTTGGGTACTTCCGTTTCTCGTTTTATTGGGGTTGGTCTTGTTTTCTCCCATGCCGGTGCTTATGGCCATTATTCATGAGCAGAAATCAGACAGCCTTCCTTTTCTCAATGGTGTTTTTATGACCATTAATTTTGTGGTGAATTCTTTAGTGACACTATTAATCGGTTTTGGGTCCGACTTTCTGGGATTCCGTTATGCATATCAGATTGCGGCGGGGATAGGGTTTATTGCTATTCTTTTTGGATTCAGGATCTCAAAAACGATTTAGTCCATCACACATCTGACAGAATACGCATGATTTTTTAAAAACCAATCATTTGTGGAAAGATCAGATGCTGTTGAACCCCAAATGGCTTTTTGTATCACATGGTCACTATCTGTAGATGATTCTGTTGAAGTCATAAAATGTGTTTGAATACCAAGTCCAAACCATAAGTTTCCATCGCCATCATTGGGATTTCTAATCCCAGCAGGAAGTGCCGTAAATCCGCTTGTATTGGTTCCAGTATTATCATTGCCCCAATGAGCAGGTCCTGCCTCTCTCATTTTAACTCCGGCAACATCAGCGCCACCCAAAAAATTGATAAGAATATCCCATTCAGCATCACTGGGCAGATGCCAACCATCCGGGCAAACACCTTGTATTCCGCTAGGGATACTGTTGCTGCTTGGCTGATTATGCATCGCAGCCGCCCATGTGTATAAATATCCATACGTTGATGCATTGGTGGAATTATCTTCATATGCAAAATAATATTCCGTTGAATAATCACCCCAGATATCGCTATTCCCTGTGCCATCTTCAAGATTGGTTCTTTCTGAATATTTTGTTGTTTTTAAATTTTCGGCCATCCATACCTGGGTTCCTATTCTTACTGTATTATATTCGTTGTTATCAATATCAGTTAATTTATGTGTTAATATTGTTGAACTGGTGCTATAACCAAATTTTCCAGCACTATTTCTAGCGTAAGCCCGTATATAATAATTTGTATTTGGGTCAAGGCCATTAATAGTATTAGTAAAGGTTGTTGAGTTGCCGGTCTGCTCAATATGTGGGCTTGATGAGGTTGGATTAGGATTTCTACTCCAGCATATTCCAGTAAGAGTAATAACATCTCCTCCATCTTCCAGTACTTCACAGGAAATCGTTACACTTCTATCGGTTAAATTTGAATAATCAATAGATACAGAAGGAGCTACTATGCCAATCGTACTAAATTCTGTAGGAGGGCTGTAAACAGTAGTATTCCCAAAGTGCGCATATGCCCAAACATAATATTTGGTGCCTGGGCTTAAATCAAATAGTTCGCTGGTAAATGACCCATCTTCATTATGGTCATATTTCCCTTCATTTGCTCGGGTATCGACTATTAGTGCTATATTTGCTCTTGGATCGGTACTCCATATATGTCCTACTTGGGATATCTCCTGATCTTCTGAACAATAGATATATGTTTTTATAGTAGCGCTTCGGTAGGATGAGTCCAGGACTATCGGATCAGTTACTTTAATTTTATTTCCTTCTTCTGGTGTATCAGGTTTGTCGATTTCGCAAGAACATACTGCCAAGATAAGCGCTAAAATCAATAAATAGCAGTTCTTTTTTCCAAGCAAAAAATATTTTATTTTCATAATATACGATGGTTTTCAAATAAGCATTTTGTTTAAAATATTTTAAATCCTAAGGTGGCTGTCCCTTCAAACCAGTTAAAATGTGGGGTTGAAACTCCGAGGCCGAAATAGAATTTTTTGTAATTTACGATGAGCCCGCATTCCAATTCCATCCCATTAATATTTTCTTCTTCCTCTGAAACAAGTGCATGTCCTGTTAAAGTATTGGGATATCTATATTCATTAATTTCCCAGAATAATTCATAGGTTGAGAAACCGGCTCCAACATAACAACCCAGATTTTTATGCGGCATAAATAGTATTCCGGCTGAGGCAATAAATCTTTTGAATTCATCATTGCCGTTAAAGAAATAATATCCATTGATATCGTAATCTAATACACGATTTAACTGTCGATCATACGTATAATCTGCTTTATCAAAATAGTTTTGATTCAACCTGCCGGAAAAATACCCTCCAAATTTGCCTTTTGTCACTCCAATGGTTATTCCAAAAGGAGCATAAACAGAACCATTGAGTCCTGCATACATGCCAAGTTTCCCTGGTTCAGTATGTGTTTTAGGTGTTTTTGTTTTTTCTTCAGTTGTTTTTTCTTCTTTCCCTGTAATTGTTGCCCTGACATCAAATACAACATTACCTCCAAAGTCAGGTATCTCTTTTAAGGCTTCCCACTCTATTGATTTTTTATTTCCTCCTTTTACATTTTCCCCAACATCACCTGAAACATAACTTAAAGGGCCTTTAAATGTTTTACCTCCATCGGTACTTACATACAGGGTGACATTTGCTAATTGGTCGGATTTTAATCCTGAAAGGCTGTAGGTGACTAGTAATTTGTCTCCTGTCTGACTGAATTCGACATTATTAATTTTTTGGCTAAATACTACTGTACTGCCAATAATCAGTAAAGCTAAGATGGTAAATATTTTCTTCATAAGTTCCTAATATTCAACTAATACATAATCTTTATTCCCATTAAACTGGGGAGTTTGCTGTCCGGCAATTTTTTTGGATGTTTCAACAACATTATCCTGTATATATTTTTCCAGTTCTCCGGTAGTTATTTTTTTGTCTTTGTTTGTATCGGCTTCTCCTCTTAGGCCCAAACACATATAGTAAGTAAAAAGCCCGGTTTCACTTTGGTCAAATGCCAAAGATATTTCATCGGATGAGGATGAGTTAAACACGGCAAAATTTGGATTGGTGAGCCAGGGTTCCCTCATTTTGGGTTTGATCTTTACGGCTTTCATACCCAGGAGGTTTTCCGATTCTATTTTTTCACTTTGTTTGGACACCCCGCTAAAACAAGCATCCATGAAAACAATACTATTTCTTGCTCCCAGGTCTTCCAGGTTGGCATAGAATTTATCCATATTATAGCCCTGGCTGCTAAGTCTTTCGGTTTTTCCGTCCGAAGGCATCAGGTATATTTCTTCTCCGTTGGTTGAGGGGATACCATGACCTGAATAAAATACAAACACATCAGTTTGTCCCTTTATGATGGTTTTTTGTAATTCTCCATATGTTGGGTTAAAAACATCATCGAAGAAGAAACCTTTTGCTTCCTGGTTGGTAAAAGTCACAACTTGTTTAATGCCCAATGTGTTTTTAAAATAATCTGCTATTATTTTTGCGTCATTGGCAGCGTATGGTGCCGGAGGCAGTTCTGTGTACTTTTCAATCCCGATGACTACGGCTACCGCATTATTTCTTTTACAATTGGAAAGAGGGGCTTGTTCTATATTCTTTATTTTGCCAACGTTGGCAGTAAATTTGTTGGAAGTATATTCAAAACGTGCCACCTGTTTTTGCAGTTTTTCAACATCTGCTTTTACTTCTACAATATTGTTTTCAGGAGGTTTCTGGTTCATGGCGACTGGCATCTGTAAGTCCATTATGCCACCTATATTCCGGTCAACTGTTAAAGTTAAAAATAAAGGTAAGTTGTCCATATTTCCAACCCTTTTGTTGGGGCTAACAGTAATCCAGAAATCTTTTACTTCCCCAACGGCTATATTCCCAATGATACCTTTATTGTTTTCGACATATACATTCTGGTCAGTTGAATTTATGATAAAGGTTACGTTCTGGGCTACATTCTTACCAATGTTTTGAATGTATACTTTTAACTTAACCATTTCGCCCGGTTGTATCTGACCGTCTTCTGTTATAGCCCCTGTGCCTTCACCTACATCAATTACCTCGTATCCTGAAAAAGCAAGTTCGGGTTTTTGATATTCAAGGGTATTAAGAACCAGATAGGCAGGATCCATATCGTATCCAAAATGCTCAAGTACGTTAATTTTTAGTTTATGCTCGTTTGATTTCAGGTTGAAACCGGCAGTGATCGGAATGTTTATGTCAATAGTTTGATCAGGATAAAGGAATTTGATCTCTTTTTCCTTTTCAAATTGGAATTCAGGATCATCCTTTTCATCTGTAATTTTTACCTTCAGACCCTGGGCTTTCCCTTTACCTTTGTTTGTGATGCTAAGTTTAAGCTCGGCGGTTTCTTCGGCTTCCAGTATTCCGTTGCCATTTTTATCATCAAATTGCATGTTTACGAATAGGTTGGGAGGGAGCCCACGTTCATATTCGGTTTTAAAAGTGAATTGTTTGGCATCTGACTGGCCGCTAATTTCTTCCTGACTCTGTATGGGTTTACATACCAATCCTGTCAGTAGTATAAAGAATATAAATTTTCTCATAGCGGTTGGGTTTTATTTTAAGGCTAAATTATGAAAAATATAATTGGATGTCAAGGATTAATTCATATTCGTAAAGATAGGTTTTATATTAGTAACTAACGTCCGCTTAAATGGTTATGTTGGGGAAAAGCAATCACTCAACTCTTATCCCGATCACGAGTATATCATCTATCTGGTCATATCCTTCGCGCCACTTTTCAATGCTTTCATTCAGTAATTCTTTTTGCTCGCTCATCGGTTTCTCCTGTATGGAAAGAAGAAGTTCCTTGAACTGAGGGGCTTTAAACTTTTTGCCCAGTGCACCACCAAACTGGTCTACATATCCGTCAGAAAACATATACAATGTATCACCGGGTTTCACCTTTATTACCTGGTTTGTAAACGGATCAAGCGAAAGGTGGATACCAATAGGCATACGGTCGGCTTTTAATTCTTCAAGTTGTCCGTCACGGATGTGATAAAGCGGATTATAAGCTCCGGAGTATTCTACTTCATGGGTTTTACAATCAAGGGAAACCAAAGCCATATCCATTCCATCTTTTTGTTCGCCGGCTTTGCCTGTCTGATGTAACGCCTTGATTATATAATCCCTTAATTCATGTAAGATTTGATTGGCATGTTTAATACCAGGTTTATTTACAATCTCATTTAAAAATACTACCCCTAACATACTCATAAATGCGCCAGGCACACCATGTCCGGTACAATCCGCTGCAACAACGATGGTTTTATCTCCTTTTTGCGTCATCCAGAAATAATCACCACTTACAATATCTCTTGGTTTATAAAGAATGAAATGTTCGGGCAGGATCTGTTCACGTAATTCCCTTGGAGGGAGTATTGCAGTTTGAATACGACTTGCGTAATGAATGCTTGCAGTAATTTCGTCCCGTTGGGCTTGTATTTCAGCTTTTTGCTTGGAAAGTAAAATATTTGCCTTGTGTTTTATTCTATAATTACGATACATTATCCAGGCCAGGATGATCATGAATGTAAGGCCAAATATAAAGAAGACATTAATCATTTTTTGTTTACGCTTTTCAATCAAGCGATTAAACTCTTGCTCCTTTTGTTTCTTCTCAAATTCTCTTTGCATCTCAACCTGGGTGAATTTTTTGATGCTTTCTTCACTATTTATTTTATCATAAGCCCTTTTATATAAAACATGGTTTTCATATGCCTTTTTAAAGTCGTTCAGTTTATAGAAAGCTTCGCTTAATTCTTTTGCTGAGCGCATTACAATGTCATAAGAGTGTATTTCCTTTCCTATATCCATAGCCCTTTCAAGGTATTTCAACGCCTCTTTCCATTCCCACATTCCATTATAGAATATTCCTATGCTAAGATATGTTTCAGCTGCACCTTGCCTGTCTTCAATATCTTCAAAAAGGTTAAGGCTTTTCAGATAATAATACAATGCAGTGTCCTGGCTTCCTTTGCTGTCATATATAAATGCAATATTACTGTAAGTAGAGGCAATGTCTTTTGCGTTATCGTAACGCTGGTTTATTTCTATGCTTTGTTGATAATAGTGTAAAGCAGTATCAAAGGATAATTTTTTTTCATATACAGCACCAATATTTATATAGCAGCTTGCTATACCTGGTTCATTTTCAGCTTCTTGTTCTATCTTCAGGCTTTTGTTAAGTTGATCCAATGCCTGATTGTAGTCATCCAGTCGTAAATAGAGGGTGCCAATGTTATTTAGTGAAGAAGCAATACCTTCATCATCTTTAATTTCTTCTCTTAGCTGAAGGCTTATTATATGGTTTTTTAGAGATTCTGCATAATCGGCCATACGGAAATAAATATTCCCTATGCGATTATATCCCAGGGCTTCTGATTTTTTATCACCTTCTAATTTACATATATCTATATATTTTATATATTGTTCAATTGCATTAAAACTACTATCTTGTGCTTCATAAATTTCTGCAAGAACTTTATAAAAGACAGGGTGAGGTTTTTTATTATCAAGACTTTCAGAAAGTCTGATCCCTTCTCTTACAAACAATAGCAGGGAATCGTTTGGAAAATCCAGGTCTGCTTCGATAATGTTTTCCAGGGCAGATATTTTCTGCTCAGGCTTTTGTGTTGATAAATAAATATTAATCAAGCTATCGGCAACTGATTGACTATGAAGGCGTAATGTTATAAAAACGAAAGGGAGAATTTTTAACAGCTTAAATTTCATGTATTAAATAAATCGTTATCCTGTTTAAAAATATAAATTTAGGGTTTTATTTTATAAAGTTAATAAATAAGTTGATGTAATTATAAACCATGAAAAAACTTAGCATAAAGGAATGGGCAGTTGAAGACAGGCCCAGGGAGAAATTATTGCAAAAAGGAACAGGTTCATTATCTGACGCTGAACTGCTCGCAATACTTATCGGATCGGGAAACAGGGATGAATCGGCAGTAGATGTTTCGAAAAGGATATTGGAAAGTGCAAGCAATAATTTAAATGAATTGGGTAAATTAAGTATTAATGACCTAAAGAGGCAAAAAGGTATTGGAGAAGCTAAAGCAATAACAATAATAGCTGCCCTTGAATTGGGGCGAAGAAGAAAGATCGCAGACATCCTGGAAAAAAAGAAAATTACTGCAAGCAAGGATGTTTTTGAATTATTTCAGCCTTTATTGGGCGATATGCCTCATGAAGAATTTTGGGTATTATTTTTAAACAGGGCCAATAACATTATTGAAAAAATGAGGATTAGCATGGGAGGAGTCGCAGGTACTGTTATTGATGTGAAAATTATCCTGAAATTTGCGCTTGAAAAACTGGCTTCTTCTATTATTCTATGCCACAACCATCCATCGGGCAATATTCAGCCAAGTAAATCAGATATAGACATCTCAAAAAAGCTGAAAGAAGCAGCAAGCCTTATGGATATTAATGTTCTCGATCATATTATTATTGCCGATACCAAGTATCTGAGTATGGCGGATGAAGGGATGTTCTAATAATTTAGTATTTCAATCCTTCATACTCAATAACATCGCATTTTATTGAACCTACTTTCAGGTCAAATTTTACACGAACAGGCAACAGGTTTGGGTCGTCTGAAATCCAGATAGTCATATCATCTTCATTTTCAAATATTCTGCCAGTCCCTACTTTTGGTACAAATTTTAAACATTTATAAGTTCCCATTTTTGTAGTAATGGTTTCTTTTCCTTTGTAGGTAATGTCAAACGGGAATACTTCGTTGTCAAAAAAAGTAACAATTTTGACCACATCACCAACCTTTATTTTGTTTCTGTCAATTCTGCGAACTTTGTATAAAGCAGTTACCATGTCCAAGATACCTGGAGGCACTTCGTGAACTTCGTTTTTATTATTAACAACCGTGTTATTTGTTCTGTTAAAAGTATGCTCTTCTAATTTTTTATAATCACCTTCTTTAATATTTCTGACTGATTTTATGGGTAAACCCGTTTCAATTTCAAAAAAACTTTCATAGATATCTCTCACCTTGTAAAGTGCATCAGCCACTCCTGTTGTTTTAGCAAAAGCTTTGGCATGGTAAATCTCTTTTCCATCCATGGTTTCCTTCTCCAGGGTTACAAGGGCCTGTCCTCCTGTAATAGGGCCATAGAATATCACATATAGGAATTTTTCTCCCTCTACATATCCATTTTCACCCATAAAGCTTTCCTGTGAAGTAGCTCTTCCAAGCAATGATAGGACAAAGCCTATAACCAATATGAATTTAATCTTTAACATAATACTTAGTTTTGATAACGGTAATTCAAATTCCATGCCGTTATATTTGGTACTTAAAAATACACTTTTATTTGAGATTGCAGTATCTGATTATTTAAATAATTTGTTTTTTGGGATTGTGGTTTGAAAATCTTTGAGGTAGAATGGTTCAAAGTAGGCAACATCCTCAAATTTTTTCATTTGAAAAGCCTTTTCTGCAAATATTGCCATTTTTTGTGAGGAAGCATGTATTTCATCAAGGAATAAAGCATTTGGATGGGTTATTACATCTTTACATTTCTTACTACCATTTCCAAAGAAAATAACTTTATTATTATCCAGGATCTCAGAGTAACTATCAGGAGTGATAATATCAGCTGAGGTTTTAATGATTTCTTTATAAGAAGAATCATAAAAAGCGCTGTATACTTCCATCCTTCTTGCATCAAGCATTGGGCATAATAATAAATCCTTTTCATTTTGTAATTCTTTCGGGATCAATTTCAATACATCCCAGGAGAGTGATTGAAGAGTGTTTATGCCAATTAAAGGTACAGAGGCTCCATAGCATATACCTTTACATACAGAAACTCCTATTCGCAAGCCGGTGTAAGATCCCGGCCCCATACTTACAGCTACGGCGTCAAGTTTTACAGGGCTAATGGCGTGTTTTTTAAGTATGTCTTCAATGAATACACTTACATGTGACGCATGCGTTTTTTCTTCGGATGATTCTCTTAATTCAATAGTTTTGCCATCTTGAATAAGTCCTATGGAGCATATTTCAGTTGCAGTTTCGATACATAAGATCAGCGCCACAATTCGATTCTTTTAGGATTAAAATTTTTCGAAGATATTAATATTTTGTGCATAAATAGTCCTTTTATTTAATGAAATTTTTATCAATGCTTTTTAATTTTACCTAAATTATTTTCATCTTGGAAAAGCAGATTTACCTCCAAAGTATTGGCAGCATTCTCCTGAAAAAAAGCAATAAAGCTAAGCGGATGGCTATAAGGATAAGGGAACATCAAGGTGTATATGTTACCATACCTTACCTCATGAGCTTTAAAAGCGCTGAGGAATTTGTTTACCAGAAATATGACTGGATAAAATTTAATCTTGAAAAGATGAGAAAAATGGAAGCTAAACCTTCTGTTTTTTCTGAAGAACTTGATTTTAAAACGTTTTATCATACATTGTCTGTAATCAAGGCACAGGTTAAGCTTCCAACTGCACATATTCATAATCGTAAAATTCAGATTGCCTGCCCGGAGGAACGTAACATTGAGGATAAAGACATTCAGGAGTTTATTAAAAAGGTGATAATATTTACTTTACGAAAAGAAGCCAGGTATTATTTGCCTTTACGTGTAAAACAACTTGCTGAAGTAAAAAAACTTCAGGTAAATAAAGTCTTTGTAAAAAATATCCAAACACGTTGGGGAAGTTGCTCCGGAGTAAATAATATAAATCTCAATATTCATTTAATGCGCTTGCCCCATCACTTAATTGATTATGTTATATTGCATGAACTGAGCCATACAATTCATAAAAACCACGGTAAAGGATTTTGGGATTTTTTAAATATACTTACAGGAGGTAATGCGAAAAAACTGGAAAAAGAAATGAGAAATTACAGGATTGCTGTATTTTAACCTTTCACGTTCTTTATTAAAATTTCATCGAGGCTATTCACATATTCAATGGCTTTAGGAGTACCAAATAGCTTTTCAAATTCTTTCAAAACAAATGCTTTAATATCCGTTACCCAGTCAAGATAAGACAGTGTAGATATTTTACCGAGCTCTCTTTTCTCAAAGAATCGTTTCAAAACATTGATTATGGCATGGTAAGCCTTATAAGCTTTAATGGCGGTTGCAAGTTCTTCTGCAAGGTGGTTTTCAATAAATTTAATTTCAGAAGGCAATATTTCATATGTGGCCTCATAAAAATTTATAAACCGGTTATCCCAGTTAATAAAATGAATTAGATAATTTGATATTCTGAAAACATCTTTATCATTTTCGTGATCAATGGATTTTAAGAATATTCGGTTAAGCTCATCAAGGTATTGCTTTTTAATATTTTCATCCAATACTGTTGTAATCTCAGATACATGTCTTGTATACTCAACACTAAAATTACTTAGGCTAAAGTTTTCATTATTAAAGGGATCCTGAAACCTGATGATTTTTGTTAGTACGTGAACTTCATCTTGTAGCAGGTGGAAAATAGGGAATAATTCTTCTGTAAGTGATTTTTCCAAAAGCATATCTGACATATAGCCAGCCAATAAAAGGTCGTTTAATTCTTTATTGTATTTGGATATCCTGTCAATATCGCTTCTGTATATACTCAGATGTTCATTGATTTTGCTTTTAATTTGTGCTTTGCGCGCATTTACAATAATCTGGATATATAAGGGATAAAACCTCTCATTTTGAAAGATTTTGGCCTTTGCTCTTTTATTTAAATAATGTTTTACTGTTATTTTCCTGTTTTCCATTTAAAGCAGGTTTTCGCTTATCAGCGTTTATAATCATCTACTCTTACAAAATACAAAATGTTTCAATTTATACAAAATTGAAGAATTATTTTTTTAAAATAGTTTCAAAGATATATAAAATTTAATTTTAATCACTTTTTACATAAATATCATAAAATTTATTATTTCTGCCGGGATAACCGTAGTTTGCATTTTATTGGATAATGGTCTGAATATTGATCTTTAATTGTTTCAAAGCTTGATGATTCAAAGTCATTAGAATGCAAGATATAATCAATACGATAGGATGGAAGTTTCCCTATATAGGTATTGCCAATCCCTCTTCCTGATTCAATAAACGCATCGTAAAATCCTTTTTTAAGAATTTGATAGGTAAAGGATATTGGTGTGTCATTGAAATCACCACATATTATTACAGGATATGGCGAATCTATAGCATGTTCCTTAATCCTTTTTGCTTGTTTAGCCCTTATAATAAATGCATCTCTCAACCTGACTGAAATATCTTTTATCCCTTGCAACTGTTGTTCGCTATACTTAAATTTTATTGTATCTATTAAAGCATAGTTTGCGGCTCCAAGTTTAATGGATTGCAGGTGGTTATTGTATATTCTTATGGTATCGTTATCAATAACGACATCACAGTAAATACTTGCATTAAAAGTATTTTCAAATGGTATTACTCCTCTTTTAACGATAGGATAAGAGCTAAAAAATGCAAGTCCCATAAAATTTTTATTATTGTCTGAGTAATGTCCGTAATAGTGGTGGTAGGGAGTGTTTGACATCATTTTTTCAATGTTCTTGAAATTGAATTCATTCTTACTATCCGTAAGGAATTCCTGCAAGCATATTATCTGTGGATTTTCTTTTTGAATGAGTTTTAAAATCTTTATTCCGGCTGAATCGGATTTTGTCCATTTGTATATGTTAAATGCTCTTATATTATACGAAAGTAAATTAAAAGAAGCTGAGTCAGGAACACCTGATTTCTTGATAGGCAACTGAATAACCCTGCCCGAATATCCTAATCCAAGTAATAGGATTGTAAGTGGAATTATGACAACCTTTTGTTTATGTGACACAAACCAAAGTATGGCGCTTATAACATTTAGGAATAACAAATAAGGAAATGCCAGCCCGAATAATGCCATCCACCATACTTTTTCAGGATTAACATGTACTGATAAATATGAAATTGCCAAAGCAAATACGAGCAAGTAAGTAATATAAAGTAATATTTTATAAATAAAAGTCCTCAAACTTTAGAAGTCAATAATATTAATAAAAATAACAATCCAATGTATCTTTTTATTTCAGCTAATTCCTTATTAAAGTTACTTTATAATTGGTTTTTAGTTAATTGTGCATAAAATTAACATATATTTAAGGAAGTTTTTGTCGTGTAAAGTTTCAAAATTGAAATAGTTTTCAACTTTAGTTAATAAAATACCAAATAAATAGCATAGTAAAGATTCTTATGAACAAGGAATTGCATAATTACAGGCTGTATGGCAGATCAATAATTGAAATTATTGTTTTACATGGGGGGCCAGGTGCTCCAGGTAATGTTGCTCCTCTGGCACGTGAACTCTCCAAAAAATGGGGTGTATTGGAGCCGTTTCAAAATGCCGGCAATGTTATCGGTCAAATACAGGAGTTACATGAGATGATTTGTGAAAAGTGCAACAAACCAATAGTACTGATTGGCCATTCATGGGGGGCCTGGCTGGCTTTTATGTTTTCAGGAATTTATCCTGATAAAATTAAAAAGCTGATATTAATTGGTGCCGGCCCTTTTGAAGAACATTATGCAACAGATATTCTTGAAACGCGTTTGAAAAGGATGACTGAAAAGGAAAGAGATTTTGCTGTAAAATTGATGGATTCTATGCAATATGGAGGTAATAGTAAAGATGTGGCTACTTTTGAAAAATTTGGGAAGTTTATGTCGAGGGCAGATGCATATGACAGGATCTATGAAGAAAATGAGATTGTAGAATATCAACCGGATATTTTTTACAAAGTTTGGTCAGAAGCAATTATACTAAGACGAACTGGTATTTTGCTGCAGTATGGAGAAAAAATTTCATGTCCTGTTGTAGCTATTCATGGAGACTATGACCCACATCCTGCTGATGGGGTTAGATATCCCTTAAGCAATGTTATAAAAGATTTCACTTTTCTTGTCATCGAAAAATGCGGACACGAACCATGGAACGAAAGACAGGCTAAAGATTTATTTTTCAATACGTTGATAGAACAAATTGAAAAAGTAACTTAACACGGTTTATGACAGATTAGGCTTAATATTCATTCCAGCTTTTTATTGAAATCTCTTCTCGCGAAATAGTACAAATAGCATGAAGATAAGCACTTGCCAAACGTGCGTTTGTTACCAGTGGGATATTAAAGTCTACAGATGCCCTGCGAATGGTATAGTCATTATCCAATTCTGAAGGTGTTAAGTCTTTAGGGATATTAATAACCAGATCAATCATTTTTGTCTGGAGATATTCCAGGGTATTAGGTTTTTTATTTGTGTCCGGCCAGTTCAACATGGTAGATTCAATACCATTTAATTTAAGAAATTCATGTGTACCTTTGGTTGCAAACAGGTTATAACCCTTTTCGATAAGAAGCCTGCAGTTTGGTAATAATTCTACCTTTGAACGCATTGGGCCTGTGGAAAGCAATATATTCTTTTTAGGTATTGTATATCCTACAGACAGCATTGATTTTAGTATGGCTTCATAATAATTGTCACCAATACATCCTACTTCGCCTGTACTTGACATATCTACACCAAGTATTGGATCAGCTTTGAGTAATCGGTGGAAACTAAACTGAGGTGCCTTAACACCAATATGATCAAGGTCAAATATGGACTTGCCAGGTTTTTCAACAGGAAGGTCAAGCATTACTTTTGTAGCAATCTCAATCAAATTGACTTTAAGTACTTTTGAAACAAAAGGGAAACTACGGGATGCCCGCAGGTTACATTCGATTACCTTGATTTCATTATCCTTTGCCAGAAACTGAATATTGAAAGGCCCTGAAATTTGAAGGGCTTCAGCAATTTTTCTGGTTATGCGTTTTATTCTTCTGACAGTTTCAAAATATAGTTTTTGTGGCGGGAAAACCATAGTGGCATCACCGGAGTGTACACCGGCAAATTCTACGTGTTCACTTATAGCGTATGCAAATAACTCACCATTTTTGGCAACAGCATCGATCTCAATTTCTTTTGCCTGCTGAATAAATTCTGACACTACCACCGGATATTGTTTTGAAACTTTCGCTGCCAGACCCAGGAAATGCTCTAATTCATCCTTATTGGACACAACATTCATGGCTGCTCCTGATAGCACATAAGAGGGGCGAATCAATACGGGGAATCCAACATTATCTACAAATTCATATATATCTTTAATATTTGTTAATTCTTTCCATTGAGGCTGATCAATGTGCAGTTGATCGAGCATTGAAGAAAATTTATGTCTGTTTTCAGCGTTGTCAATTGATTTCGCTGAAGTCCCAAGGATATTTACTTTTTCTGCATCAAGCCGCGTTGCCAGGTTATTTGGTATTTGTCCTCCGGTTGAAATAATTACTCCTTTAGGTGCTTCAAGATCTACAATGTCCATTACCCGTTCAAACGTAAGTTCATCAAAATACAGCCTGTCACATACGTCATAATCCGTACTTACTGTTTCAGGATTATAGTTAATCATAATGGAACGAAAATTGTTATTGTTCAAAGTATATACAGCATTTACACCACACCAGTCAAACTCTACACTGCTTCCAATGCGGTAGGCACCTGAACCAAGTACAATCACAGATTTACCATCTTGTGGAAAATCAATGTCATGTTCATTACCACTGTATGTAACATACAAATAGTTGGTTTGTGCAGGGAATTCTGCAGCCAGGGTATCTATTTGTTTTATAAATGGAACTATATTTCGGCTTTTCCTGTGAGCTCTTACTTTTAAAAGTTCCTGGTGCATATTTTCGTCCCGGTCTTTAAAGACAAAGCGGGCAATCTGAAAGTCTGAGAAGCCTTTCTGTTTTGCTTCTAAAAGTAAATCGTCAGGAAGTACATCCAGGCTGTTGTATTTTGACATTTCGTTTTTAAGGACATGCAAGCCTTTTAATTTTTGCAGGAACCATTTATCGATTTTGGTAAAGTCGTGTATCTGGTCTATGGTATAACCCTTTTCAAATGCCTTTTCTATAACGAAAATTCGCATATCCGTAGGTTCAATCAATTCTTTTTCAATATTATCAAATTCCAGGTCATGGTTACCTACAAATCCGTGCATACTCTGGCCTATCATTCGAAGACCTTTTTGTATCACTTCTTCAAAGCTTCTGCCAATAGCCATTACTTCACCAACACTCTTCATGCTGCTTCCGATTTGTTTTGAGACACCTATAAATTTATTAAGGTCCCAACGAGGTATTTTGCATACTATATAGTCAAGTGCAGGTTCAAAAAAGGCTGGAGTAGTTTTGGTTATGGAGTTTTTAAGTTCATGAAGGCCATAACCTAAACCGAGCTTTGCTGCAACAAAAGCCAAAGGATAACCTGTTGCCTTTGATGCAAGGGCAGATGACCTGGAAAGACGCGCATTCACCTCTATTACACGGTAATCCTCAGAATTAGGATCCAATGCATATTGAATATTACATTCACCTATAATCCCTATATGCCGGATTACAGCAATTGAATATTGTCTGAGTTTGTGATATTCGCTATTAGTAAGTGTTTGTGAAGGAGCTACAACAATACTTTCACCCGTATGTATTCCCAAAGGGTCAAAGTTCTCCATATTACATACAGTGATACAATTGTCATATTTGTCTCTTACTACTTCATATTCAACTTCTTTCCATCCTTTTAATGATTCTTCTACTAATATCTGATTGGAATAAGAGAACGCTTTGGGTGCAAGCTTTCGCAGCTCATCTTCATTGGAGCAAAATCCGCTGCCCTGACCCCCCAAAGCATACGCAGCACGTATTATAATAGGATACCCAAGTTTATCCGCAGCTATTACAGCATCTTCTAAATTGTTAACAGCAACACTACGGGCAGTTTTTATATTGATTTCATTTAATTTCTGAATGAAAATATCACGGTCTTCTGTATCTATTATTGCCTGGACAGGGGTTCCTAAAACTTCGACATTATTATTTTTAAGAATATTCTGCTCATGCAATGCAATACCGCAATTAAGAGCTGTTTGTCCCCCAAATGCTAATAAGATACCATCAGGTTTTTCTTTCTGAATAACTTTTTCAACAAAAAAGGGTGTCACTGGAAGAAAATAGATTTTATCAGCAATACCCTCTGAAGTTTGAACGGTAGCAATATTAGGATTTATCAGTACCGTTTCGACCCCCTCTTCTTTTAGTGCTTTTAAAGCTTGTGACCCGGAATAATCAAATTCGCCAGCCTCTCCGATTTTAAGTGCACCCGAACCTAAAATTATGACTTTTTTGTGTTTTATTTTCATCAAAAATTGGTTAGAATAAATTCGTGCAAAACTAATAAAATATTTAGTATTTTTTGTTTGATGGTTTCAATTATTTTGAATAAATTTGCAGCGGTGTTGAATAAAAATGCAAGACGTGAAAAAGAAAACCAAAAGACTCCTGACTATTAAAGAAATCATATTGAAAAAGAAGATTTCCAGTCAGGACGAATTGTTGCAAATCCTTAGAAAGAAAGGATTTGATTATACTCAGGCTACTCTTTCACGTGACCTTAAGTTCCTTAAAATAACCAAGATATTTGATTCGGAAAAAGGGTATATTTATTCATTTATGGATGAAATAAATAAGCCTGAAAAGAAAATAGGGAAGGAAGATATCCAGGTGCATGGTTTTCAACGTTTTGATTTTGCCAATAATCTCGGGGTAGTAAAAACTTTGCCTGGTTTTGCAAGTAGCATTGCCATTGCCATTGACAGTTACAATTCATATGAGATAGTTGGGACAATAGCGGGCGATGATACCATTCTCATTATCCCCCGTGATAATATCACGAAAAATGATATAATAAATGTGCTTATTCAGATTATACCCGAATTAAAGGGGAAATTATAATTATTCTGCCGGCATAATGCTTTATATTGAACATAATAGGCGATAGCCGGTATTTTTTGTTTCAGACATTAAATTTTATAATTATACAAAAAGAATTAATTTTTAACAATATAAATACAAACAAGATGAGCAAAGAAAAGGTGGTTTTGGCATATAGTGGCGGATTGGATACATCCGTTATACTTAAGTGGCTTATTGATAAAGGCTATGAAGTGATTGCCTATGTGGCAGATGTTGGGCAGGATGATGATTATGAGGCTGTGAAAGAAAAAGCCCTAAAAATTGGAGCATCAAAAGTATACATTGAAGACCTGAAAGAAGAATTTGTTACGGATTATATTTTCCCGGCTATAAAAGCTGGAGCTATATATGAAAACAGGTACCTGCTGGGAACGGCATTGGCTCGCCCTTTAATAGCAAAACGACATATTGAGATAGCAGAAAAAGAAGGTGCTGCATATGTATCTCATGGTGCAACGGGTAAAGGTAATGACCAAGTTCGTTTTGAGCTCACCTTTTATGCATTAAATCCGAAGATAAAGGTTTTGGCTCCATGGAAAATGCAGGAATTTTTGGATCAGTTTAAAGGACGCACTGACATGATCAATTACGCTGAAAAAAACAATATACCTATCAAAGCATCATTAAAAAAGCCGTATAGCGAAGATGATAATTTACTTCATATAAGCCATGAAGCAGGCGTATTGGAAGATCCAAAATTTAAACCTGAAAAAGATATGCTTACTAAAATGGTTTGGCCCCAGGATGCACCTGATAAGGAAACACATATCTCCATCCAATTTAAAGACGGTGTCCCTGTGAAGGTTGAAAACCTGGATGATAAAACAATTAAAACCAAACCATTGGAATTATTCTTATACCTGAACAAACTAGGTGGAGACAATGGTATTGGATTGCTTGATATGGTTGAGAACCGGTTTGTAGGCATTAAGTCACGGGGTGTTTATGAAACTCCGGCTGGAACAATCCTTCATGCTGCACATTTTGATATTGAGGGTATCGCAATGGACAGGGAAGTTATGCGCCTGAAAAATATGCTTTCTCCCAAATTTGCTGAATTGGTATACAATGGATTCTGGTTTAGTCCTGAGATGGATTTCCTCATGGCCGCTATTAATAAGAGCCAGGAATTAATTGACGGAATTGTATATCTTACCCTGTACAAAGGAAATGTATTGATTGATGGAAGGGAATCACCTACCTCATTATACAACCAGGATTTATCAAGCATGGATATTGCGGGTGGATTTGACCAAAAAGACAGTGCCGGATTTATTAAAATTAATGCAATCCGTTTGATGGCACATAATGCAATTTTACGTAAATCAAAAAAACAAAAATGACAGATAAACCAACAAAGTCAGTAGGCTATTTTAAAAACCGGTTCAATTGTTCCCAATCTGTTTTTGCAACCTTTGCGGAAGATTTGGGGATAGATGTTGACAGCGCATTAAAAATAGCTTGTGGTTTAGGGGCAGGCATTGGCAGGATGCAAAAAACCTGCGGGGCAGTTACAGGGGCTATATTGGCCCTTGGGCTTAAGTATGGCAAGGGATTACATGATGATGAGTCAAAAAAGGCAAAAGCTTACCTGATGGCTATGAAGTTTATTGAAGAGTTTACTGCGCTTCACAAATCAACTGAATGTTTGGAATTAATTGGTCATGATATGAAAACTGAGGTAGGGATGAAGGCCATTGATGAGAATAACTTATTTGTTAATGTTTGTGCTAAGCTTGTGAAGGATGCGACTACTATTACAGAAAAACTTTTGAAAGAACAGGAATGAAGCTCTGGGATAAAGGATATAGCGTAGATAAACTCATCGAAGATTTTACGGTAGGCAAAGACCGTGAGATGGATCTTTTCTTGGCAAAATATGATGTACAAGGATCGCTGGCTCATATTGCCATGCTCGAATCGATAGGTCTTATTACACATGATGAATATATTTTATTACAAAATGGGTTGAAAGAGATCTATGGATCGATTGAAAAAGGACAATTTACAATAGAAGAGGGGGTCGAAGATGTACATTCGCAGGTTGAGTTTATGCTAACTAAAAAATTGGGTGATGCAGGAAAGAAAATTCATAGCGGGCGGTCACGCAATGACCAGGTGCTGGTTGATATTAAGCTTTTTCTCCGTGATGAAGTGAATGAGATAGCCGAATTAGTTGAAGGATTTTTTAATAGGTTACTAGAATTAAGTAATACATACCAGACTGTTTTAATGCCGGGTTACACACATTTTCAGGTTGCTATGCCTTCATCATTCGGACTTTGGTTTGGTGCCTATGCTGAAGCTCTGGCAGACGATATGCACATAGTTTTGGCAGCATACAAAATAATAAATCAAAACCCTTTGGGTTCAGGTGCTGGTTATGGCTCATCATTTCCATTAAACAGAACAAAGACTACCGAACTGCTTGGATTTGATGACATGAATTACAATGTTGTTTATGCACAGATGGGTCGTGGAAAGGCTGAAAAGGTTATGGCATATGCAATGGCTTCCATAGGCGCTACTTTGGCTAAACTTGCCATGGATGTTTGTTTATTTATGAGCCAGAATTTTGGGTTTGTGAGTTTCCCTGATGAATACACAACTGGTTCAAGCATTATGCCACATAAAAAGAATCCGGATGTGTTTGAACTTGTGAGGGCAAAAGGGAACAAACTGCAAGCCCTTCCTAATGAGATTACCATGATGACAAGTAATCTTCCGGTGGGATATCATCGGGATATGCAACTATTAAAAGAAAACCTTTTTCCTGCATTTTTTGATTTGAAGATGTGCTTGACAGTTATGGATGCTGCATTTTCTAAGATAAAAGTAAATGATAAGATCATCGAAGATGAAAAATATCTTTACCTTTTTAGTGTAGAAGAGGTAAATAAACTAGTGTTGGAAGGAATTCCTTTTCGGGATGCATATCGGCAGGTAGCTGACCAGATTGAAAACAAAAAATTTAAACCCGATAAAAAAGTAAAACATACTCATGAGGGAAGCATAGGAAATTTATGTAACAGTGAAATACAAAGTAAGATGAATACTGTTATAGGGGATTTTAAATTTCATATTTACCAGAAAGCAATAGATAAGCTATTGGCATGATTTTCAATAAAATGGAAAATACGAACAAAAATAACAGGGCAAAAGTAGTATTTCGTATTGAAATAGCTACTTTATTAGATGAGAAAGGTACCTTAAACCTTAAAAAAATGGAGAGGTTGGCTATGTTGGTTACCAATCTTAATAATAGTGGTGTCCATCCACTTATTGTTTCTTCGGGTGCCATATTTTTAGGAAGCTATAAGTTGAAAAGGCTTGGCCTGCCTGACACCCTTACTGAAAAACAGGCCATTGCGGCAATTGGGCAGGCAGAACTTATACGTTACTACCAGGATTGCTTTTCAATCTTTCATCAGTTTGTGGCCCAGGTTCTGCTAACCAGTGATGTTATTAATCATCCGGAAAGGAACAAAAATGCTAAAAATACATTCTTTGACCTTCTCGATAAAAACATTATTCCGGTGATCAATGAAAACGATTCTGTTTCTACGGATGATATTGAACTGGATGATAATTATCCACTTGCATTGAATGTGGCTGCTATTGTGGATGCTGAATTTATAATATTGAAACTGGTTGAAAACGGGAAATTTTTGCTTCTGCGTAAAAACCAGCCAGATAATCATTTAATTATTGGAGAGACAGAACTCATTGAAAACTTGCATGAACAATTGGCAGATTATGTACCGGGAAAACCGGCAGATAAAAATGCTTTTCCTTTGTCAGTCAAGGGGATTAATAATAAAATAGCGATATGATGAGGAAGAGTTTAATAAACAAAAAAAGATTAGTAATTAAAATTGGGACTTCATCTTTAACCTATCCAAATGGCAGGCTGAATTTTCATCGAATAGAGAAATTTGCGAATGTTTTATCTGCCATTCATAAAGATGGACGCGATGTTATCCTTGTGTCGTCAGGTTCAATAGCAGTAGGAGCTGGCAGGATGGGTATGGATAAGAAACCTCAGAGACTGGCTGAGAAACAAGCATTAGCAGCAATTGGTCAGGCTGAACTCATAAAGATATACCAGAAGTTTTTTGATGAATATGACCAGTTTGTTGCACAGGTACTTCTTACAAAGGATGGGATTATCAATCCGGTGCGAAGGAATAATGCCAGAAATACGCTAAAAGCCCTCACGGATATGAATATTATACCCATCATCAATGAAAATGATACGGTGGCTACCCAGGAAATTGAATTTGGGGATAATGATACGTTAAGCGCTGATGTAGCTGTTTTGGCTGGTGCAGACCTGCTTATTATGTTATCTGATATTGATGGATTATACTCTTCTGATCCACGTAAAGATCCCAATGCAAAAATTATTCCGATGGTTATGGAGATTTCAAATGAAATGGAAGAAAGTGCTAAAGGGGCCGGAACATCTTTTGGAACGGGTGGTATGGTGACAAAAATAACAGCTGCTAAGGTTTGCAGGACTGAAGGAATTGATACGGTGATTATAAATGGCAACAATCCTGATAATATATACAAGCTGCTTTCGGGGGAGGAAATTGGCACCCTGTTTGTTGCGAATGGAAAATAAATTTATTCTTCCGATTATTTATTTTTGAATTTTGACCCCTGACTCTCTGTCCGCCATATCTAACAGTTGGCGGCGAAAACGGACAGTATTCTCATTTCATTTTGTAATTTCAACAAAAATCTATAACTTGTTTATAGTAATAATTTAACAGATTTAAATATGCGATACATATTTTTAGCTTTATTTTGTATAGGTTTGATGCAGTATGCAACAGCCCAGAATACACTTGATGAGAAATATGGTTTCAGGGACATAAAGCTGGATGCTTCATTTACTGATTTTGAAGACCTGAAGCTTATCAATGAAAGTAATGGGGTATCATACTATATTAAGGATTATGAAGATTTAAAGGAAGAAGGGTTTGAAATGCAACAAATTACATATGGGTTTTATAATAGTAAGTTGTATTTTATTGTAATACAAACCATTGGAGAAAAAAATGGGAAAAAATTGCTTGATTATCTTAATAAGGAATATGGCGAAGGTCAGCTAAACCACAACATTGCCGATAGTTATACATGGTTTGCCAAGAAAGCAGGATTGGTCTATGAATATAAAGAGATACCTGAGATAGCAGAAACCTACCTTTATAGCAAAAGTATGTTAATTGAGAAAAGAAAATCCGGTAAACAATAAAGATTATTTGTCAAATCTCCATTCTCTCCATTCGTCACCAACTGCAGGGCTTATGTTTGTTTGGGGATTTTGTTCCTTATCATTTACCATTACAGACTTTAGGCTTACTTGTTCTTTTACATAGTCGGAAAGTTCTCCATAAGTAAGCTTTCCTTTGCTTTCCTGGAGTTTCTTTAGTATAAAGTAGGTAAACATACCGTGGCCTTTTTCTTTATATGGCAGGGACGATTGCTCATCGCTACTGGCAGCATATACAATTAATTTACCTTGTAGTTGTTCTTCTTTTGGCTTTACTTTTACAGCTCTTGCCGATAGCAATCCCTGGTTGCGGGCTCCACCACTAAAGCAAGCATCAAGAAATACTGTGATTCGCTTACTGGGATATTCCGTTAGTTTAGTATACACATCTTTCAATTTCAGTGCAAATTGGAGGTCTTTAGCACTTACGTCTACAGGCATTATATGGGGTTCTTTGGTAACTTCATCGGGGTAACCGTGGCCTGCATAAAAGAAGAAAACATCTGCATTGCCATTGGCATTTTTTATGAGAAGGTTCATCTTGTTTAATGCCCTGTGCATAGTTACGGCATTGGCATTTACTTCGAAAACAATATTGTCATCGGGTATACCTAAAACTTTGATTGCATAATCTTTAAAAATTCTTGCGTCACTTTCAGCAAATTCAACATTGGATTCACTTTCTAAGCCGGTTTGATATGAACTATAATCCTCATTTCCAAATATAAGAGCATACCGGTTCAGGTTTTTAGATGGGCCTTCGGGAATGTTCATATCCACGTCAGACACTACCCTTGTGCGCGTTGCAGCCGGTATATCATTGGTTTGTACATTTGTGGCTACAAGCTGGTTATTGCCTTCAACTGCTGCAACTTCAAAATCATCAACGGTAACAAATTTATCTGCCTCGATACGGCTTGTAAGATCTTTGTCAGTCAGGGTAAATTCCTTCTTATCTGCCTCAATTAGTTGATCCTGTCCTTCTTTAAAGGATAATAATTTAAGCGAATTGATACCATATGCAACCGAAGCATCAAATTCCACAAAATAGGATTTGCCGGATTTTACCTCTAAAACAAGTTTATCCTTATCTTTACTTCCATCCACAACTCTTAAAAAGAATTTTCCTTCTACAAATCGCTTTGCGACTATCCATTCAGATTTTGGATTTGAAGAGGCCGCTGTATTTATGCCCTTAAATTTCTCAATATATTCATCATTGAAATATACTTTATATGAAACGCCGGCATTTGTTGATTTAGCAATGCGGTGTATGTAAATAACAGCATAATCATCAGAAATATCTCTGGCACCTATGAAAAGCACCATACAAGCCAAACTTAAGAAATACGAAATCTTCCTGATAGTTTTCATGGTAATTCAATTTTATTATTTCTAAAACAAAGGTAATGAATAAGATGGAGGTTTCAAACAGCTATGATAAAAAAAAAGCTGCTCCAAAATAGAAGCAGCTTTGTAATAAGATAGTTATTTTACTTCTTAAGTTTACCCAGGCGTGCTGTAACTTTTACTTTTGTTGTTACAAAAATTACAGGGATACCTGTTTTCTTTGATTCATACGTTGGGTAAAGAATAACATCATATCCGGGATTGTCTTGATAAATGTTATACAGAGCATAGAGGTTAACCATACCGTTCATGTAGTTACCAATTATTGGTAAAGAAAGAGTTCCGGCAGGAGCATTTATTTCACCATATTTTTTAGAGAATAACCTGGCAAAATCGATTCCAACGATTTTTACCTGAGTAGCTTCGCCAGTAACCTGGTCTGAGTATTCAAAATCAGAAGCCGTGAATTCAATGTAGCTGGCAGCTTCTTTCATTGACCTGGTTGATGTTGAGCAACTCATAAGAACTGCTGAACAAACAGCAATTAATGCAAATACACGAAATTTTCTCATTGTATTAAGTTTTAGTTAAACATAGGGTATTTTATAGTACTAAATTATGGGTTTTTTGCAAATATTAAAAGAATAATAGAAAAAAAAGGGATTTTAATATCAACAATATTAAGTGTAAATTTTACACTTAATATTATTTTAAATGCTTACTGATTCTTGATAATAGTGCATCCGGATCTATTGGTTTTGCAATAAAATCAGTACACCCGGCATTAAAACATTTGGTCCTGTCTTCATCCATAGCAAACGCAGTTTGTGCGAGGATAGGTATTTTTTCTTCTATTTCTTTTATTTTTCTTGTAGTTTCGTAGCCATCCATATCGGGAAGTTGAATATCCATCAGTATTAGGTTGACCTTGTTGTTTTTAACGATTTCAATGGCATCGAATCCATTACTGGCCATGAGCAATTTTACTCCTGTATCGCTTACTACTTCTGCTAAATACTGTTGACTTATATTGTCATCTTCCACAATGAGAATTGAATATTGTGACCAGTCGTACCTGTCGTCAAGAGCAGGTTCGCTGGATGAGGCAGGGGCTATATCTTGTCGTCGGTAGGGTATAGTGAAATAAAATGTTGAACCAACTCCCTGGATGGATTCGACCCAAATTTTGCCATGCAATAATTCTACCAGTCCTTTAGAGATGGCCAGGCCCAAACCCGGACCTCCATATCTCCTGGTTGAAAATTCTTCAGATTGACGGAACCTGTCAAAAATAATATCCTGTTTTTCTGGTGAGATGCCTATTCCTGTATCTTTCACAAAAAACTGAACTTCATCATTTTCAATACTGCAACCTACAAGTACTTCTCCCTGTTTTGTAAATTTTATTGCATTGTCAATCAGGTTTATTAAAATCTGTTTAAGCTTAACACTATCAGTTAGTATGTTCCCTTCACTAGTCCTGAACTGCTTTTTTATATATAGTGTTATGTCTTTGGCATCTTCTTCATTCAATTTTGAGAAAAAGAAGCTATACATTTCATCCAGCACATGGTTTAATGAAACGGCTGTTTCTGTAACTGACATTTGCGCAGACTCGATTTTTGAAATATCCAATATTTCATCAATAATCTGCAGAAGATCTCGTGTACGTTCACGTATTATTTTTGTAAATTGTTTTCTCTTGTCTTCTTCTAGGTTAGGATTATCAATAAGTTTTGAAAATCCTATAATGCTGTTCATAGGAGTTCTTATTTCATGGCTCATATTTGCCAGAAAAGCCGATTTTAGCTGATCTGCTTCTTCAGCTTTTTCTTTAGCTTTTATAAGTTCCTTTTCATATTCTTTTTGGTTGGTTATGTCTTTGGAAAAGAGTACAGCTTTTGAAACTTTGTTTTCTTCATCAAATATCGGGAAAATATGGTTTTCATATGAAAAGCCATCTACTTTATCTTCAAATTCAATTTTACTCTTCTCAGAGAATGTATATTCAACCTGCTTCCTTCTATTTTCAGCAATTTCTTTATCAAAAAGGTCATAATATGAGGAACCAATTAATTCTTCAGCTTTGGTGCTGGTCAATTCCAGTATGGTTTCGTTAAAGTCAAGTATAATGCCATCTTTGTTTATTAATATAATGCCGTCAACAGATGAATTTAATATTACCCTTGTAGTTCCTTCACTTTCACGTAAGGCATCCTGGGCTTTTTTAATACTTGTAATATCCTCAATAATACCATCAAAATATGCAATTTCTCCTTCACTATCCATTATAGCTTTACCCGTATCCCTTACCCATATTACCTTTCCGTCCTTTCTTTTAAAGCGGAGTTCATTACTATGAATGCTTGAAGACATTATCCAGCTTTGCAATTGCATTTCCCTGTCAGATTCATTATAAAATGCTTTACTGGCGGTTGTACCCAATAATTCTTCTGTGTTGCTATAACCAAGGATAGATACAAGTGCCGGGTTTGCAAATAAAAAATCACCGTCTTTTGTAGTCCTGTATACACCTAATGGTAATTGGTTTGTCAGTGATTTATATTTTTCTTCACTTAATTTCAAATCATTAAGTGCTTGCTTAAATACAGTGATATCCTCTATTATACCATCGAAGTATAAGATTCTTCCATTTTCATTTTTAATAGCTTGTCCCGTGTCCCTTACCCAAATTACTTCTCCACTTTTCTTAGTGACTTGATGCTCAGAGATATGAACTCCGTCAGTTTTTATCCATTCTTTCAACAATTCTTCTCTTTTATTTTTATCGACGAAGACACTGCCTACATATATTTGAGATAATTCTTCAAAACTCGAATAACCAAGAATGTTAACAAGAGCAGGATTTGCATATAGGATTTGTCCGTCTTCTGTTGTGCGATATACTCCCAGTGGTAATTGCCCCGTAAGTGTTTTATATTTTTCTTTACTTTCAATAAAAGCAAGCTCAGTATTTTTGTACCTGGTAATGTCCTGAACAAACCCGTGTACAGATTCTACTTTTCCATCTGTGATAAAGGGGTCGCCTATTATCCGTATCCACGTTTTATTGCCATTTCTGCGATAAAAATAGAAATCCATATCAAAGGTTATTCCTTCATTGATTGCAAGTAGCAGGGCGTTATTAAAAACTCCTTTTTCCTCTTCTCTTAACAAGTTGGTTATATCATCAATAGAAGGTTGCTTCTGTATATCCAGCTCAAAAATTTCGTACATTTCATCTGTCCAGGATATAATATTTGCATTATGGTCAATTTCCCATCTCCCGGTTTGTGTTATCCTTTGGATGTTGTCAAGCAATGACTGTAATCTTTGGACCGTAACTTTATAATCCTCAATATATTTCTTTGATTCTTCCATCATTTTACACTTTTTTAATATAAAGCGTTAAATCAGATAATTATATCTTTGAGTATACGGATAATTTAAATATACGGTTTTATTTTCATATACCTGATAAAGTGTATTGGAATTATGACCAATGTTACAGAATTTTACGTAAACGATTGATAAATAAAAATGGCTGACAAATCTATTGTCAGCCATTTGTTATAACTTACGTATCCTTGTGTTATTTTTCTTCTGTCTCAGTTTTTGGTTTTAAGCTTTTATATATTTCAAACCCGAAACCGAGTAAAAGGAGCAAAATCATGGCAATTGAACTTGCTTTGGATATTTTGTTACCCGTGTAGTATGATTTTGGTTCAAACTTAAATTCAATAATATGATTTCCTTCCGGGATAATCATTCCGCGCAATACATAATTGATCCTGAAATATTCAGAAGGGTTACCATCTATAAAGGCATCCCATCCTTTATCATAATAGATTTCAGAGAATACAGCCATTTGTTCTTTATTAGAATTGGACTGATATTTAAGATAGTTTGGCTGATATTCCAATAGTGCAATTTGTGCCGTGCTATCATAATTGGCTTTAAAATCATCAATGATACCGGAGAATCGGTTATCAATAACAGCGGTTAATGCCGGATTAATGCTATACAAAGCTTTATTCTCAGCATCTGCATTTTCTACCATTTGATAATTTTTTACAAACCATGCATTGCCAAGAACATGTTTATTAATTAAAGGGCTCGCCTCAGGATTATATATAATGTATCTTGTATTAAGCATGTTCAGGGTTTTTAGCTTTGCCATAGTGCTATTTAATATTGCCATGGTGCTATCAAGGCTTAGTTTCGGAGGAAGGCTGTTAAAAGTATTACTTAATAGCTGAATATCATTGTATATATGATTTTCAATTAATTCCTGGTAGCGCTTCATCTTCGCTCCATGATATCCACCAATAGATTTATGGTAGTATGAGGTTGAGGCATCATTAAAAGTACTTACAGCCAGGTTGAGTACCCTGTAGTTCGGGTCTTTGTCAGCTAGTATATATTCATCAGCTTTTGTTGGAGTAAATATATTTTTCACATCTTTTTTAGTAATAAAATCCTCATTACTTATATACCTCTTATCTACAGGCCACATATCAAAAAGAATGAATGCGCCTGTTAGTACCAAGGCGTGATTTAATTTCAGTTTTTGTTTTATAAACAGGTAAATTATCACGAACGCAATTACAACAAAAACCAGGGAACGAAATGCATCAGCACTTAGCAAATGCTGTCGGTCAGCTTTTAATGCATCGACAAACTGAGTTGCTCCTTGTGATAAATAATATTCATCAGAGCCACCTGTAAAGTCGAAGAACATACCAGGGAAAAGGGCAAAGAAAAGACAAATACCGCCTACAATGTAAAAGGAATATTTTAAAGATTTTAACAGGTCTTTAGCAGGTATCTTATTCTCAAAAACCTCCTTTAAGGCTAAAATTCCTAGCAAGGGTATTGTTAATTCTGCAATGACAAGTGTCATTGATACGGTCCGGAATTTATTATAGCCTGGGAAATGATCTAGGAAAAAGTTGGTTAGCCAGGGCAAATTTCTTCCCCATGCTAAGAGAATTGAAAAGATGGAGGCAATGACCAGCCACCATTTTGCTGGTCCTTTTAAAATGAACAAACCAAGTACAAAAAGAAAAATCACTATAGCTCCAACATAAACCGGACCTGAAGTTCCAGGTTGCGCTCCCCAATACAAAGGCAATTGTTTTATAGCTTTTTTTGCATAAGCAGCTCCCTGACTTTGTTTTATTAGTTCATAGGTTGCAGAATTAGTGCCAAGTTCACCATCAGCGCTTCCTCCTCCATTGAAGTTAGGTATCAATAAGGTAAATGTTTCACCAATACCATAGCTCCAGTCTGTTGCATATGTTTTATCCAAACCTGTTGTTTTATCTTCTTTATCATCTGTAAGTTCTGATTTACTGCGCATAGAGTATTTGCCATATTCATATGTAGTCCAGAGGGTAGTTGCATTTACACCGATGGCAATCATAACTGCAAATAAAAGTAATGCACTGCCTGAAATAAATTGTTTTATTCTCTTTTCCTTAATCCCAAATACTAAATGAACCAAATACAGAATAAGAATTGTAAGCAGGGTATAGTAAGTTATTTGCAGGTGATTGTTCTTTATTTGAAGGGCCAGGAACAGGGCGCAGATTGAAGCTCCCAGTATCTGTTTTCGCGTAAGGCTCAGCACTACACCTCCTATAATTGCAGGCATATATCCAATTGCTATTGCTTTAGCTGTATGCCCGGCATAAATAATTATGAAAAAGTATGATGAAAAAGCAAAGGCAATAGCCCCAACAATACTTAACCATGGATTTACACGAAATGCCAGTAAAAGTATGTAGAAACCCAAAAGGTAAAGAAATATGAATTCTACAGGGCGTGGACCGACTTTTAATAATGCATCAATTGTGGGCACAAAAATCTGAGGTGCAGAGAAAGTAATAAGATACGAGGGCATACCGCCGAACATACTGTTTGTCCATAATGGATTTTGTTTATGTTCAGCAATATATTTGGAAATTTCCTGCCTCATTCCCTCGGCTGTCTGGTTATCATGGCCACTAAAGGTTTTGCCTTCAAGCACCGGACTAAAATATATATATGAGATTGTTATAAATATAACAATAGCCAGAAAATGAGGCCATAATTCTTTAAGTTTTTTAAAATCTGCCATTTATATAATTATTAAAATTGATTTTCAATTTCCAAATTTAATCAACTTTCCGTAACCATTGGAATAAAAGTGAAACTTATTAAAATTTTGACGGAACGGGTGGGTTGATGAATCATTAATTAAAATACATTCGGGTTCAACTGTTATTGATCTTATTTGCTTTATCTTTTTGTATTCGAGTTGTATAGAAATAATAATAGGCAATAATCTGATCTTATGTGTTTGAGGAAGTAATAGAAGACCTTTTTTGCCAAATATGGACCGGGTTTGATGCAATAAAGTCGAGAAACTGGTTTTTAAACTCAATAATAATATCTTTCTTTTTTTTCGGGAGCCTGATGAATTATAATCATATTTTATCCAGTCACTTCCCAGAAGATCGAATCTATGCTGGAGGTACATATAGTTAAATGTTCAGTAACTTCCAGGGGATTGGTCGAAACATCTATTTCTTCCAGGTTAAATAAAGGTTTAAATGCCTTGTGTTCTGCATTATTGTTTTTTATATCCAGATTTGTGTCATTTTTTTTTGCTTTTTAAGAATCTTGTTACGCTGTTTTTTATGCAGGTATCTTTCAATTAATGAGAGTCTCGGGATTTATAAAAATAGGGAAATATAGAAATGTCGTTTATTTATTCGTGAATTTATTAAGAATCTTTTCTACATGTTTGTCCCATGTATATTTCTTAACTACTTTTTTCAGCGCATTGTTGCCCAGTATTTTCAATTTATCCTTTTCTTGCACTAGCACTTCAATAGCATTAGTTAGCTCTTCCACATTACCTGGCTCAACAAGAATTGAGTCAACATCATGATCCAGTATCTCACCGACCTGTTCCAGGTTGCTTGCAATGATAGCTTTACCCATGGCCATATATTCAAACAGTTTGGTAGGGCTGCCAAAAAACTTGCTTCCGTCTACATTGTTAATATGGGGCGACAATAGTATGTCGCATGCAGCAAGGTGTTGAGGAGCCTGATTTTGAGGTATTAAACCGGTAAAAACTACATTTTCATTGCCAGGGGATTCAGATATTAGTTTTTTTACCTGCCCTGAAAGATTTCCATCTCCAATCAATAAAAACCTGATATTACTATTCTTGTTTCTTTCATAGTATTTTTTGATTGCTTTAGCCATCTCGATAACTCCGTGCCATTGGCTGAATGTTCCTATAAATCCAACAACGATTTCTTTCCCGAAGTTATATTTTTCCCGAACGGAATCCCCCGAAATGGATGGCGAAAATTTCTCCGGGGAAACACCATTTGGATTTACAATAATCTTACTTTCAGGGAATCCCCTCTGTACTAACTCTTCTTTTAGGTTATCTGAAACCACAACAATCCATTTGGCAGTATGTAGATTATTTTTTTCAATTATACTTACCATTGGAAGCAAGAAAATGTATTTTACCATTTTTTTAAAAAAACTAAATACAGGATTGCCTTTGGCGCCCCAATGTTTTATTTTCCATATTTCAGATGAGTTGTATTCAATAATCAGGGGCACATTATATTTTTTTGATAACGAAGCAGCCGAATAGGAGCATTTTGTCAACCTGTGATATATTGCATCGAATTGATTAATTTGTTTCCGGAGTTTTTTAATGATCGTACGATTATAAATGAGTTCTCTGATATCAATTGGTAGCACTTTACTTTTTATTGGCGGGATAACCTCAACGGGCACTTCAACTTCAGGCAAACTTGAGTTGCTAACTACTTTCAGATCAGTTTTTTTTGCCATCGAATTGATTACCCCGGCAGTATGGCCCACCAAGCCCCCTGAATTGCCAAAGAAAAACAATGTACGCAGATAAAGGATTTTCATGATATTATAGTTTGTTATAGTTAATCAACAAAACATAAACACGCGTTATTTAATCATTTTAATAATCCGCATTTATGAGATTAATGAAATCAGATGATTCTTTATCCATCCATAATGATGTTAAATTATTTTGTCCCGTAACGACTTTCCCTTCAATAGCTGCGCTGAAGTATACCATTGAGATTCCAATAAATATTGCTATCGCAATAAGGTGTGGCGAAACTTGTTTTAAATATTTTAAAAGCATAATATAGTAGTTAATTTATTATACTCCATTAAGTTTAATTAACTTTCCGTAACCATTCGAAAAATAATTAAAATTGTTGTAATTTACGTTAAATTCAATATCCGAGAAATCTTTAATTATAATACGGTCATCAGTTATTATAAAGTACCTGGCATGGACATAGTTTCTGTAAGATAAAAGAAATCCCAGGCTTTGATCTGTTTTTTCAATTACTTCACAATGATGTTGCTGTATAAGTTTAAATAAATCCCTTTTGTCCCCTGTGAAATTGTTTTGTTCTTCATTGCCGAACTGAACAGTATTATGCACTTTTGTACTCCTGAAATAGTTTCTCATTTCAGGGATCGGGGTGTAAAGATAGGTTCCGGGATCAAATATCACGTCTTTTCCATCAATATAAAGGTCAAAGGATAGTTTGTCATTATGTCCGTGCCCCCCTTTTTTATTATGTCCTGTTGGACCTGCTGAAATCGCAAGATATAACAAATCTGACCGAAAAATATACAAACCAAAATCAGGAAAACATTTGAATTGTAAATTATCGTATAAAGGTTGGTTAATTTCAGCATCAGGTTTAAAAACGCTTTCTTTCGAGAATGCCCAGGAAGTTTTATGATGTTTTTTTATTACAAAGGTTTTTGGAATTGCAGTAATTTCCGATTGATAATTTTGTAAGAAGCATTTTATTAAAGAATATTCGAGTGTACATGCAGGATTATACTCAAAGTTGCTGAAAATTCCTTTAAATGAAGACAATAATGCAGAATGGTTAATTTGGTCTTCATCCCAAAAATTTTCATTTCCACTTGAATACTGATAAATAGTCTTTTCGTATGCACTTAAATTCAGATATTTTTTCCAGTTATTTCCAATGAATTCTCCGACAGGCGAAAACCTGAATAACCGTCCGCTGTCATTATCACCTATTTGTGCAATACGGCCGTTCTGTTTTGTCAGGTTATAAGTAAAATCAGCTGCATTTCTTAATATTTGTATAAACCATCCGGGGAGAATTTCATTTTGGTTTAACCATTTTTGTTGTTTTGGTTTCTTCAAAGGAGGGTTAGCATGCCAGCAGGTTCTTTTGTAATTACCAAGCAGGCTCCTAATTTTTTCAGCATTTCCAAGAATTATAGCCGAAGGATAAATGATTAACTCAGAACTTAGCCGGTGATAACTGGTTGAAGCTTCGTAATTGCTGCCATCCTCATTAAATTGTACTTTGGTTTGGTGGATTAATTCCTGGATGGAAAATGCCAGCCAGCTTTTAACCTTATCATTTTTGTATAGATAGAGTGCAATGAAGAAAAGCCCTGAAATATTGGAAAGATAGTGATTAGAAACAATTACTTCGCTGAATTCCAGGTTGTTTGCAATATGGATGCCATGTTCATAGATAGTATTTGAAAATAATTGTTTAAAAGAATTATCAAGAATCCGGGCCTCATCTATCTGAGAGAGAATGTCGTAGGCAATAATAAGGTTTGCAGCTCTTATGGCCACATCCATGGTGCAAGTCCAACATACGCCCATACGGGGTGGGTTTGTTGCTGTAAAATCCAGCACCTGGTTTCTAAATTCTCCAATGATTTCATTCTTCATCTCAGGAAGTACAAGGGCAAAAAATGCCATCTGTGAAAGATGTTGCATGCGTGCCAATTCCCATGGTACTTTTAAATCACATCCGGGTTTGTTGAGTCCTCGCTGATCTTTATACCATAGGTTCTCCTTCCATCTAAATCCCGATTTATAATCTTTCTGCCAATCGATTGGGATATAATCCTGAGAGATCAATGTCCATATTTTTTTACTCTTTTCAGTATGGTTCTTATTCAGAATTTTCTCAAGCCAACCCCCTTTTTCATCAAACACAAGATCTTTAAGGTTCATGTCGAATTTTATTCCATCCAATCCTGGAACTTCGGAACTATGGTTGTTCCTTATCCATCCGCTGCCCAATAAATCGTAGCGATGATCCATGTACATTTTACATAGAAATTCGGCAACCTCCTTTTTAATATCACTTACATTAATTTTATCCAGTTTAATAAACGATCCTTCAATTATTGGGAAGTTATGTTTTTCACGGGTATCAGAATGGAGATCTTTATAGCGGTCATGCTTATTATTATACTTTTCCAGAAATAGGTGGTATGCCCGTCTGATTATTAGTTTTGGAGGAGTATGGCGAAAAACTTCAATAATTGTTTTAAGAGATAATCTCATAAAGTCTTGATATTATTTTTGATGTATTGATATCACAGGTATATTTTTCCAAACCTATTTTACAGGCATTGTGGGCAACCTTCTTTTGTTTCTCAGGATCAAATTCATGTATAGCATCAGCTAATTGTTCCGGATTTCCGCGTTCAACAAGCATAGCATCGGGGGGAAAATTAATTAAAGTTGGTTGTTTTAAATTATAATTTTCGATTATTATTGTTGAGGGGAGTAATAAAATATACTTTATAAGTTTAGTAAATATAAAAAGGGGGGAATTTGATTTTGCTGCCCAGTTTTTTATTTTTCGCAATATTCTGAAATTGTACAATAACTCTTTGTATTTATTTGGCAAAAATGGAGTTTTAAGCGGCCTTATCAGGTTAAGGTAGTGGCTTGTTTTTGCCAATTGGTCGTTTGAAAATACCGTTAATGTATGTTTCTTACTATGAGAGTTATTAACACCGGCTGTATGCCCTACAGATCCCCCTGCAATTAAATTTAAAAGATAGACTGTTCGTAGATAAAGGATTTTCATAAACCAGTACTATTATTCTTTTATTGCTTCTAGTGTTACTTTAGTAGTTTGTAGCATATCCCATAATTCGATAGGCCAGCTGCTATCATCTCCGCTCAAAGCAGATTGAAGTCTTTCAAGTTCTTCTAAATGTCCTTTTTGACTAACTGAAGTTGAAACCTCTTTCACCTTTAGCCCATATCCTTTCATTGTCTTAAAGTCTTCCATTATTATAGTTTTTTCATCAAAGTGAACCTCCATATATTCTTTGGGCAGGGCTCGGCTTCCCAAAGCAAAATATTGGATACAACATACAGAACCGTCTTTGTATTTGAGGGTAATAGTTTTATTATCAGATTCTGAAAAATAATCAGTCTTTGGAGCAAGGCTATCCACGCTTATAGTCAATATTTCAGAATTAGTGAATGATGTCATGAGATCAATGATATGACAACATTCTCCTACAATCCTTCCTCCATCTTCATGTACCCAGTGCTCTTTGGGTAAATAACCGGCATTCATTCTATAATAGATGAACAATGGATTTACCCTCTTATCGGTATGCTTTTTTATTTCAGTGGTATATTTGCTGAATCTTCTGTTGAAACCGGTCATCAACACCGGGGCGCTGTTATTATTATAATAAAATTCTTCAATTTGTATTAGTTCTTCATAGTTTGTTGTCAGTGGTTTTTCTACAAAAACATGTTTCCCGGCGTTAAGACATTTAAGTACGAGTTCTCCGTGATTTTTATGCCTTGTACAAATCATCATCAAATCTACATCTTTGTCTGATAGAGCGTCTTCAATATTTGTTGTTGCATAATTGGCACCAAATTGTTTTGCTACTGTTTTTGCTTTTATCCCGGTGCGATTAACAACACAATGCAACTTATATTTATCGGACAACTTCTGAATATTCGGAAGATGGATATTAGTTGCAAAACTTCCTGCTCCGACTAAAGCGATATTAATTATATTATTCTTGCATTTTATTCCATTTCTAATTATCATTTTTTGATTATTAGAATGTTCTTCAATATCATTGTTGTTTTCTTCATATTTAAGTAAAACTATTAATGGTTTGTGTGGTTTTTTAAATTCCTCAAATGCTTCTTCTACCTTGTTAATAGGGAAAACCCCTTGAATTAATTTGTCAACCTTGACACCTTCTGTAGTTAGCAACCTTAAATATTCAAGCATATTTCGATTTTCTGTCCATCTCACATAGGCATAGGGATAATCGTTCCCCTTTTCCTCATAATTTTTGTCATATCTTCCGGGACCATAGGATGTAGAAATTTGAAAATCAAGTTCTTTAGAATATATATCTGCTCTGTTTATTTCCATTTTTGAAACCCCGACCAATATGACTTTACCTTTCTTTTTACACATCTGAAAAGCCTGCGAAAGGGGTTCGCTGCTTGATGTAGCTGCCGTAAATATAGCAGCATCAACTCCATAACCTCCTGTCCAATTTCCAATAGTTTTAACGGGGTTCTCTTCAGAGGAATTGATAGCTAGTTCTGCTCCAAGTTCTATTGCTAATTTAAGCCTATTTTCATCAATATCTATTGCAGCAACTCTAATACCGGAGTATTTTAACATTTGAATTGTAAGCAGGCCTAAAATACCTGCACCTGTAACTACACAATACTCGCCAAAACTAAGATTTGCCCTTCGTACACCTTGCATTGCAATACCTCCTAAAGTAACTGTTGAAGCTGATTGAAAATCCAGTTTTTCGGGCATAAGCATTACAAGATTCTCCGGCGCTACTATATATTCTGCATGATTGGCATACCCACCTCCGGCAACTGCAACCCGATCCCCTGCTTTATATTTAGATACTTCTTTCCCTATTGCAACAACAATGCCCGAAACAGAATATCCGGTAGCACTTCCGCCATCTAAAAGACCTTTAACCTTTTTATAAGTATTTACTATGCCCATCGCTTTCACATCTTGTAAAACAGAAATTGCTTTCTCAGGCTTTTCCATAACCCTCTTGTATAAGGGTTTCCCGCTGTCTTTTACCCCACTGGATTCAGTTCCCGCAGAAATGCAAGAAAAAAATACCTTAACTAAAACCTGTCCTTTCTCAACAACAGGTGCCGGAATATCTTCTGATAAAACTTTTCCTTTTTTTACAATTGCTTGTTTCATTAGTTTAATTTTTAATGGAATATATTACTTTTCCTGTAGTAATTTCTTTCTTTACAATTTTTGCAATAGAATCATTAAAGTGAAATGGATCCTCAAAATTATCTTTATTCTTTGTTATATCATTTGGATAATCAAAATCGTAAACAGTTCCAGTACCCGCTAAATCTTCTTTAAATTTAAATTCGTATTTTTCCAAATGAAAATCTTTCACTCTTTTTTGCAATTCAATATGAGTTGGAGGAATATAAAAAATTAATTTTATTCCATTCGTTTTGCAGTATTCAGAGATATGTGCAAGTTCTCTGGAATAATAATCCGGATAGGCGTATTTTTCGTAAAACATTTTTGCCCTGTTTAGCTGAAAATCCCAAAAATCTTTCTTTGACATATTGGGCTTATTTCTTTCTATTTTGTCTTTTACAAAAAGATTCTTGATAATTAGAAGAGAAGATTCAAAAACGTACTTATTTGTAGAATATGAGAAAAAATTAGCTGTTCTTTCTAAAGTTTCCTCTACCCAAAAACTCTTATTAAAAGCATTGTAAAGGTTAAAATTAATACCAATAATAACAGTATCCAGTTCAACAGTTTTTGATGCAAACCAAAACGTCTGAATAATTTCTTTTATGCTTCCTCCGCCATATGATAGATTGCTCCATTCAGAAGGGTTAAACTGCTTTGCAAGTGCATTAGTTCTTGAATCTCCCAAAAGAATATTATGGGTCGGAGCGTTTTGAAAATGCAATATCTGATACAAATGAGGCTCAACAGAGCACGCTATATCAGATTTTTTATCTATACTAATAACCGAATAACCGTAATAACTGTAAGGGTCTATCAACAATATCAGCACCAAATAAGTACAGAAAGGAGTAATAAAAAAGAGAGATTTTTTAATAAATTTCCACATAAATTTAATCAGAATTGAAAATAAATAAAATCTTGTTGAACTCCATTCATAGCAAAACACGAGATAATTAAAGCGTAATACAGTCCCCAGCGAAGCATTTTGGGAATGCGAATGCCACTTATTTCTAATGCATATTCTCTGTTTCTGTTAATCCACTCAATGAAGATGAAAATTATTAGAAAGAAAAATAAATACCAGATGTGCTTACCAGGATAAATTGAGCCAATATCTTTAACAGGAGATGTAAATAATGATGAAAACAGCCCTTTAATAAAAGCGAATGCATTAGATAGATTATCTGATCTGAAAAAGATCCATGCAAAAACTGTTAATCCAAATGTTAATCCAATTTGAAGTACTTCTTTGACGGATGGCAGTATCCTGTCGTGTGCAACTACTCCTATATTTATCCTGTTGTTTTTTGTAAGCAATAGTGGTAAAAAATAGCAAGCATTTAAAAAACCCCATGCCAGGAAAGTCCAGTTGGCACCATGCCATAACCCACTCACAAGAAATATTGCAAAAGTATTCCGAATTTTCATCCAGTTTCCTCCTCTGCTTCCCCCCAATGGAATATATAAATAATCTCTAAACCATGTATTTAGGGATATATGCCACCTTCGCCAAAACTCTGCCATATCTCTTGAAAAATAAGGATATGCAAAGTTTCGTTTTAAATTGAATCCAAATAATCGGGAGGTCCCTATGGCAATATCTGAGTATCCGGAAAAATCTCCATATATTTGAAATGCAAATAAAATACTACCTATAAGAAGTGTACTTCCTTTATAGCTACTATAATTTGAAAAAACATCATTGACATAAATCGCACAATTATCAGCAATAACTATTTTTTTAAACAAGCCCCATAAAATCTGTCGCATTCCGTCAATAGCTTTATCATATTCAAAGGAGCGTTTTTTATAAAACTGCGGCAATAAGTTTGTAGCCCGCTCAATAGGCCCTGCAACCAATTGCGGGAAAAAACTAACAAAAGCAAAAAATGATATTATATCTTTAGTTGGCTTAAATTTCCCTTTGTAAACATCAATAGAATAACTTAAAGTCTGAAAAGTATAGAAACTAATACCAACAGGCAGGATAATATTTAATCTGCTTGCTTCAATCGGTTTTCCCAGTAAGGTAAAAGCATCTGCAAAACTTTGGGCAAAAAAGTTAAAATATTTAAAGAATCCAAGTAATCCAAGATTTACCAAGATGCTCGTCATTAAGAGTATTTTCCGTTTTCGATTTTCATTTGTTTTAGCAAGCCGAATTCCAATAATATAATCAACACAAGAACTAAGAATAATTAATGACAAAAAACGCCAATCCCACCAACCATAAAAAAAATAACTTGCCAAAACGAGTAAACTGTTTTGAAGTTTTAAGTTTCTATTGTTAAACAACCAATAGATAGTAAAAACTATTGGCAGAAATATTGCAAATTCTATGGAGTTAAAAAGCATTCGTTTCTCTTCATTTAATAATTACCTGCTTAAGAAATTCATGGAAATCACCAAAAGTTTTATTTGGATCCCATTTTTTTCTTAATATATTGTATTGCTTTTCTTCAACTTTGCCTTTTCCCCTTTCGGCACACTCTTGCATTGCCTCAACCATCTCTTCAGTTGTTCTTTCCTCTATATATATAGGCCCGTTCTCTCCCAAATTAGTTTTGTATGTATCTATATTGCTTAAAATAAGTGAAGCATTAGAAAAAATTGCATCAATAATACTCTCCCCAATTTGATCATGCGACAAAAGGGAGACAAAGGTATTGCTTATTATATAGAGTTCATTAATTTCATGTCGGGATAATACTTTATCAATTATAATTATGTTACTTTTAAGTTTTGGTATAGTCCTGATTAGATTATTTACTTTTTCTATATTTTTATTTGTTCCGAGATATCCTTTAAGGAAAATGTATTGAAATTTACTATTCACTTTGTTATAGCTCTTAATGCTGTTAAGAATTAAATCCAGTCCGGTATCATATGGAAATTCTCTTAGGCTGCGACAATCAAAAAAGACATGCATATTCTCCTTAATGCCAAATTTCTTTTTCGTTTCGGGTATATCCAATGATTTCGGTAATTGTAACAAATTATGCATTTCGAAATGCCCCCACAAAACAATGTGCAATTTGTGGTAAATGTCAGGTCTTTTATTGCTTATAAAATTTTTCATATCTTCTGTATCTACCAGTAAAGCCTGACTTTTCTCAAAAATATTATTTAAATCTTTATTATGAATATTCTCCCCATGCACCTCCGAACCATATATAAGAGTAACTTGTGGCGAAAAACCTGTATCAATCATAATTTCGGCATTTATGCTTGCCGAATGATTGATTACTATATCAGGTTTGTATTTTGATATTATATCCTTTGCTTTTTTTGTGAGGATTCTTTTGAATGTCTTTATTTTCAGTTTTCTTAGAATTCTTACAATGAAACCTAAAAGTAGGTTTATTTCTATAGGAATAATATCATCTTTATTGAGATAATCGGTATTAATGCGTATTGTATTGGGCAATGTTGCCACATTAGTTAGTTTAATGTCCGCACAAAATTCTTTTAGTTTTTTAAAGTGGGGAGGACAATTCCCTCCGTTATATGGGCCATTAACCAATATTTTCATCTGCCTATATATTTTGAATATTCACTCCACTCACCTATATCTTTCCATGCTCCTTCGCTCACCGGAAATACTCCTACTTTAGCACCTTTATCTTTTAGCTTTTCGATCAAATCCGTTATATGCAAAAAAGTATTATCCGGAATTTCATTTATAACTTCCGGTTCCATTATATACATGCCGGTATTGATTTGAAAAGTCAGTTCCGGTTTTTCCTGTAAAGATGACAAAACCCCATTCTCACAGGTTTCTATTGTACCATAAGGTATTTGATAATACTTAATTGCAGAAACTATGGTGATATTATTGTTGTTTTCTCTGTGATAATTAAAAATTTCATCCAAATCCTGCTCAATAAGTATGTCGCAATTGGAAACAAAGAATGTAGATTTAATTTTTTCTTTTAGCAGATACATCGACCCTGCTGTTCCAAGTGGTTTCTCTTCTTGAAAATACTTTATGTTGTAATTTGTATTGTTTAAATTGTCGAAATAATGTTTTATCATCTCCGCACGGTAATTAACAGAGAGATAGAAATGATTGCAGCCTACTTCAGTAAATTTGTCCATTATTTCTTCTAAAATAGTTTTTTCTCCTAAAGGAATAAGCCCTTTGGGCAGCACATTAGTTATGGGTTTTAGGCGGGTACCCTTACCCCCTGCCATAATAACAACCGGAAAATCAAGGTTTATATTTTTGCGTTTTGTTTTACCTTCAAACACATCCTCCCAAAAATAAACATTAATTAAGTTATTGTTTTTATTCAAAACAGGCATACATTCTGTGCGGTATTTTAGCATCATGTTTTTAATGCTCTCATATGCATCATCCTCTTTTGCTACCTTAATGTCTTGGCGGATTATTTCAGAAATGGGATTCCCAAGGTCAACGCCTTTGATGATGGCACGCTGTATATCACCGATACTTAAAAGACTTTTAAAATGATTGCCTTCAAAAACCAACAATAGGCGTTTATCGGATTTGTCCATCTTTTTCAGTGCAAACAGGATGCTATCCGTAAGCCCTATTTTAATGTTTGATATTTTTGATTCCAGATCCATGTTTATCATATATTGTTATTGCCCTGTTGAATAGATTTCACAACGATTTTATTTGTTGTTTAATTTCACGAAACAACTTTTCCTTATTTACTAAAAGTTCCTCTTCCGATGTCGATTGAAGGGTCCTATAATAATCATCAATCTTTCGAATCTCCATTTTTAAATCGCAAGCAGCAATTATTTCTTCATAGGTTTCTTTATAATCTCTAAAGTCTCTATTAAGAATGACCATTTTAGAACCTAAACGATAATGCTCGGACAAAATATTTTTACTTTTTTCGATACGGGATATTCCTCCAAAACCGAATTTTATTTTTTTTGCTGTTATTTTCTGTGCCAAATACTCTACAATTCCTCCAATCAAAGTTTCATATAAAAAATCAAGCCCCAAACCGATTGAAAGATCATTTAAGCCTATATGTACGGCATCAATTCCTTTAACTTCAAGTATTTCATTTACTCTGGTAAGGGCTTGAGGTGTTTCGAGCAACAGATACTTTTTCGCCCTTTCTCCAACTAAATCAATAAATGTTTCAACTTCATTTTTTCTCTTAAACATAGGCAACATAATGATATCCGCACCTCTTTTGACGACTTCGTCAATCTCTGCTTTGGAGCCTTCATAAACGGGGTTTACTCTGACCAAACATTTTGATTTGGAAAGAATTTGCTTCACATTACTGACATCTTCAAAACAATGTGAAGATTTAACTGTATTTAAGCCATTTTGTCTTTCTGCTTTTCCGAGGGTTTCAAGGTCTATCATAATATTATCGACCCCACATTCTTCAAAATATTGAGCTATTTTCACATCGTTGGTTATTGATATGTACTCCATACTTTCTTATTCAAAATTATAGGTTTGAAAAATGTACTCAAAATCTTCTTTGTTTTTTAATATTTCCGGTTGTCCATCTATAAAAGCGATAATCGGAACATTGGGGCGGATAAAAGGCGGTTTAAAAACAACAGAGTATGAACCCACATTTTCCACCACAATAAAATCACCAATATTTAAATTGCCTTTATAATTTTTATGCAGATAATCCCCTTCCATACAAGTATAGCCTGAAATGTCTATAGAATCATAATACTTGCTGTTCTTATCTTCATAACTATAAGTTCTTATTGGCAAATTCATCGTCGATGCCATAGGATTGAAATTGACTTTTGAACCAGTGGCCATAGCAAAATATTTACCCCGTATATTTTTAATCTCAAGCACTTTGCATACAAACTCGAGAGTATCCGCTACAAGGGCAGTGCCAGGTTCCAAAATCAAAGTAGGGGGATTGCTAATATGATTAAATTCATTTTTAAACCCCTTGGCAATAATTTCCGCGTAGTTTTGATAATCCGCTGTTTCGTAAGGGAGTTGTTGTTTTACTGCATCACAGGCTTTCCCACCTAAGCCTCCGCCAATATCAAGCATAGTTGGCTGTCCGTTTCGGTGTATCTTTTTGTAAATATCAAGTAAATTGACTACTCGTTTTTTAGCGTATTTTAAATCCCTGTTAGGGAAATGACAATGAAGATTTATAAAATGGACCTGTTTGTTTTCTATTAGTTCATCCGCTAAATTATAGAATTCATTATTTGTGGTATCAAATCCAAATCTGGAACTTGTCCCACTTTCAATATCAAAATTACAACGAATTCCGATATTAAATGTTTTATCGGGGTGTTTCTCTATGATTGTCCGCAATAATTCTACCTCATTGTAAGAATCCAGATTAACGATACTGCCATTGACCAAAAATTTCTCTAAATGAGGCAATGGTTTGTAAGGGCCATTTACTATTATTCTTTCCGGCTTTACTCCAATTTTTATGGCAAGTTCATACTCCATATCCGAAACAACCTCGGCATAGCCTCCCTCCTCATCAACTGTTTTACAAATTTTTGGGATATAATTTGTTTTGTATGAATAAGCAATTTCTGTTGGATAGTACTGATTGAACGCACTTTCTAATTCCCTGTAATTTTTTTTGAATTTTTCAATATCAAGGATATAAAAAGAATCCCCAAACGTTTTGGCTGCTGTTTCTAATCTGTTGTAATTTAATTTCATAAGAGGTTAAAAATAACAACTGTGTTTAATTTATTCTGATAATTTATAAATATTCACATGCCTATTGGGGAGATGTCCTGTTTTACAATGAATGAGTTTAAATCCAGAACCTCTGACTACTTTATCATGTTCAGGATCAATATATATTATATAAACATCTCGATGTTTACATAATCTATCGATAACAGGTTTTAGAATATTTTCCCCAAAAGGGTTATACAAAAAAACAATTAAATCCCTTGCTTCTAGGTATTGATCAAATTTTTCGGCACTATCATTAACAAATTTATATTCACCCTGCTTAAAGCCCATAATCTTTGAATTATCATTAGCTATATCGACTAAAGGTTTATAATATTCTATTCCGACTGGAGCATAATTGTTTTTCTTTTTTAAATACTTGAGATACACAAGTATTGATTTCCCTTTACCACTGCCAAGGTCAATAAATTGATAATCCTTAAACTTATCAAACAGCTTTTTCTCTATGAATTGTAAACTAAGTTTGATTTCATTTGTAGGACAACTCATGTACAAAATTCCATCATCAAAACTTTCAGGCTTTGTAATGTAGTCATTTTTATCAAGTCTTTTGTGAGTATTGGTTTTATGGATTATATCAAAAAGATGATTTTGAAAGAAATATTGTATCGGAAGCCTCCAACCGCGCGCCTTCCACATTTTATAATATCCTAATATTGTGTCGTTCATCATTTTTAATGTATCGCTGTCAGCCAAATGCGATATTTCTCCAGCCTATTCCTAACCACATTAAAATATAGTTGTTTTAGGCGGTTTGTAATCGAATCGGTTTTATTGGTATGAATTGCATATTTATCGATACTTGTAACCGGAAGTAATTCTACTGATGTACCTGCAAAAAATGCTTCTTCTGAAATATATATTTCTGTTCTGTCAATCTCCCGCTCCTCAATCTGAATATTTAATTCATTTCGCGCTAATTCAATAATAACTTGTCTGGTAATACTTTCGAGAATTGAAGCCGTAACGGGAGGTGTGAGCAACCTGCCGTCTCTAACTATAAAAAAACAAGCTCCCGGACCTTCCGAAACTTTCCCTGATTGATTTAAAAAGATAGGATAATCATAACCATTCATCTTTGCTTCCAAAAAAGCATAGCGGCTATTGATGTAATTAGCACCGGACTTAACTCTTGGAGGAATAGCCGAATCGCTGATTCTTTCCCAAGAGGAAACACAACAACTTAAACCTTGTTTATCTGTAAAAACCCGTTCTTTGGGAGATGGTAAAATAAAAGCACTAACCGGTTCCGAAATACTCCAACCGCCATCACAATCCAGGAAAAGTCCTATTTTTACATAAATATCTTCTCGTAAATTATTGGCTTTTATAACTTCTTTAATTGCTTGCGTTAAAAAATCTATGTTCAAATTCGGCTTTAATTCCATTCTTAATAATTTCGCCGAAATCATAAGCCTTTCAAGATGTTCCTGAAGTTTAAATGCATAAAGCTGCTTACTTTTATCATCGTAATAGCAACGAATGCCTTCAAAGGCATTAATGCCATACTGGGCAGATGCATTCATTATATTAATTTGGGCTTGCTGATAAGGGATTGTTTTTCCTCTAAACCAAATCATTTCATTTGCGGTTCTCATTTTCTTTCATTTGTTTTTTACATTTTTCCATCTAAATATTTCCCTGTTTCCTTATGGTCGAAATCGGGTATCATATAATGAAACAAATCAATAATTTCTTGTTTAGTCCAATTCCTGTCTTCTATCATTTGATTAATCCGGGATGAAAAATAATCAATTGCACCATCGTAATTTTCTACCTTGTTCTTTATTATTCCAATATTTTGAAAACTATTCATATCTAAAGTTTCTTTTTCGGTGAAAAATTCCTCAAAAGATTTCTCGCCGGTGGTGTCGCTAATTGTAAATAAACAAGGGTATTTTAAGTTGGAAGTTGGAAGTTGGAAGTTAAAAGTGCGGGCTTCGTCTTCTGTTTTACATAGATGAGGCTCATAACCTAAACTTTTCAAGTATCTTTTAGCTATTTCCGAGAATGTTATAAGATGTAAGTCTTCGCTTAACTTAGGGAAAAATATATCACGGTTTTCTCCAAAGATACAGGACATTAAACAGAGTTCTCCACTTTCCTGCGGTGTTACAAAATAGCGTTTTATATCTTTGGGTGCAACAATGGGTTGTTGTTTCTTTATCCTTTGATCAAAACTGAATAAGAGGGAACCGTTGGAAAAAGCAACGTTGGCGAACCTTGCCATAGAAACATCAATTCTTGAACTCAGCTGATTGACGTACATTTCCATAATGCGTTTACTGCCACCCATCATATTCACCGGATTTGCAGCCTTATCGGTAGAAACGCAGAAATATTTTTTAACATCGTTTTTTATAGCTTGCTTAAGGGTCTTTTGGGTATTAAAAATGTTAGTTTGAATCATGCGCATTAAGGTAAATTCGTCTTTTTCTGAACGAACATGTTTTAATGCTGATAGATTTAATATATAATCATAATTACCATCATAATGCCAAAAAGTATCATACTCTATAGAACCAATATCTAAAGTAAAAGTTCTAAAATCACCAGTAATGTAGCCAAAGGAACTTCTTATATCCCGAACCAACTCTGCCATATTATTCTCGCTAATATCAACTACATGAAGTTTTTGTGGATGGCGTTTGAAAATCTCTTTTGTAACAGCTTGACCAATTGAACCTGCTCCTCCCAAAACTAAAAATTTAGAAGATGAAACAATAGAATCTAATTTTGTTTTATAATTCCGGACATCTTCTATAAAAAGTTCTTTTGTGCGACCTATTAATTTTAATATATTGTACATAGAATAGTATTTAATTCTGCAACAATCGATTAAAACTCTTTTTTATCTTACGAGGATTTTTCCAACTACTAAAAATATTTTTGATGCTTTTCAATTCAATATCTTCATAAAATCGGAACAGGTATAACACAACCGGGAAACTAATAAATAGTATTGTTTTCAGGACAAGCCTAATCCACAATACCCATTCTGAAAGAGATATTGCAAAGGTAATATAAAAAACAGCAATCACAAGCATCAATAGCAGCTTACGAAATTCGTAATTAATCCTATAATATTTATGGGCATAATAAATTGTTACACAGCTACTTAAAAACTGAGTTAATAATGTGGCAATGGCTGCTCCATATATATCCCACCTGGGAATTAAAAGATAGTTTAATGCAAAATTCACTATCATGGAAATGACAACTATCATACTCATTACTTTGGTACGTTTTTTTATTTGAAGTCCAATGCTACAAAGAGAGGCAATGCGTGCTGCCACAACGTTAAAGGACAATATGGGGATAATCATTGCAGCTTCCCAAAATCCTTGGGTTTTTGTGATTAACTTGATAACTTCCAAAGAGAAGAATGAAACCCCTAAAATCCCTATGATATAGATAAATGCTTCATAGGTCATTAATTTTGAATAAAAACGCTGATTATTTGCTTCATCCATTTTTTTCATGAGTAAGGGGGATACCGCAGAGCTAATGGAAGTTATTACAACAACTTGTAATATATTAGCAATCCGCAAACCCAAGGAATATAGTCCGGCAGATTCTAATCCCGAAATAAAATTCAGCATATACCTGTCCATTAGGTTAAGTATGGTAACAGCTAATGTACCAAACATTATAGGCAAGCCGTAACCAAACATTTCTTGAAGTATCTTCCATTCAAAATGGAATGAAATATTTTTTATCAAAAACGGTAACATTATTAAAAATGCAAAACAATCCCCAATAAGGGCAGCTTCCCAAATACCATCAAGCCCCTTTCCCATTTTTATCACCGCTACAAGTGTTAAAAGCATTGTGATAAGGAATTGTAATATTTGCAAACCTGTATATAGTAATGATTTTGATTGGAGTTGAATTACGCTTGTTATCTGTCTATTTATAAGACGAATAACTGCTGAAATAAAGGTTAGTTTTAAAAGATAAGTGTAATCATGAGATCTGAATATTAGCCCTGATAAATATTGCGCATTTATCAGAAGCATAAGTAGAATTGGAATATTTATAAGCAATAAGGTTGAAAAAGAAGTAAAGAAAATACTTTTTTGTTTTGTAATGTATTTCTTATCCCAGTACCATCGGTTTAGACTCGTTGTCATGGCAAAAGCCATTACCCCCATCATTACAGTACAAGTTGCTTCCAAAATAGCCAAAGCTCCAAATTCAGCTTGGGTAAAATATTTGGCATTTGTATACATTGGCAGTAATATTAAACCGACTAGTTTATTAGAAATATTACCAACAGCATATACAAATGAATGTTTGGAGGCTTTTTTTATATCTCGGAGCATATAAAAATATTATATCTTTCTCAAAATGGGTTTTAATACTATTCCTATGGGCCTAAGTAACTTATATAAACCTAAAGACTTTGTAATTTCAACTGCGGCCATCCACATTTTTCCTTTCCAGGGCAGCATATACCATCGAAACCATTTGCGATTCTTTGGCTTAAATACTATTTCTCTTATACAGTTGATAAAGAGCAATATGTCTTTGGTATCAATTATTTGAAAAATTTCATTGGGTTCTAATTCCTCAAGTAACTTTTGGGTCGTTTTTACTAATAGCTTATTTCGCTCATTCGTATCTTTTGAACGGATCAAAATACGTGAATAATGGGCATAAACCCTGCCCAGGAAGAACCCTTTCCAATATTCTAGGTAATAGTCTTCAAGAGCATTTTGCTCAATCAGGAATGACCTTAAAATCTCTAATGCCTTTGATGGATCATGTATATGTTTTTCTGTGATATTTTTTGTAACGGATTCCGGGTTATGATAGTAATAGTATAAACACTCCTTAATAAGTAAAACCCGTTGCGCACAAAACAACATCTGAGGGGTATGTGCGAAATCCTGATCATAGATATTGAGCGGAAAAAACAAATTATTGTCAATAAAAAGGGACCTCTTCCACAGTTTGTTCCATGATGCAGGATTAATAAACTCTTTTTTATCGTAAGCAAAGAATGACTTAAACCCATCTTTACCTTTTAATAAATGTTCCTTTTTAAAGTAATAATTTTTTCTAGGTTTTTTCTTATCAGATACATTAAAAAAGCCACAAACGACTACATCGGCATTATTCTTTGTAGCTTTATTATACATTATATCTGCCATATCTAAACTAATCCAATCATCACTATCCACAAATAATATATAATCGGACTTTGCTGCTTTTATTGCGGTATTTCTTGCCCCTCCAAGCCCCAAATTTTGCTTATGCTTTATATAAACAACCCTATCATCTGATTGCTCGTAATCTTTGCATATATCATCATCTTCAGGATCAGGGGAACAATCATTAACCAAAACAATTTCTATTTCTTTTAGTGTTTGATTTATGACAGAATTGAGACACCTGCGCAATGTTGCAGATACGTTGTAAACGGCTATTGATATGGTTACTTTCGGGGAAAGGTTCATTTCAAATTATAATCAAATGATTAGTATTATTGCTTTCTTGCTACTACATGAAAACCGGTAGTGAAAAAATCATCTTGTTCTGTTGCCCTGTCAGACAACTTTGTCAGCTTCCTAATCAACAATATTATTGTAATCTTATTAAATAAATTGAGACGACCCTTTGTTCTCATATTAGAGGCTTTTAAAATAGTATCAAATTCTCCAAGAATTCGCCTTAACTCCTCTTTAATGAAATAAAAATAATTACCATTTTGACTTAACTCTGTTATTTTAAAACCATTGTCAGGTAAGTGCTTTTCATAGAAATATCGGTTAAATCCAGTGTAGAAATGATATGGGGCAAAGTGTGTGCCGCTTACAAAAGGGGCTGTTAGAATAAGGTATCCACCTGGTTTTAGCAGTCGTGAAAACTCTTTTATGGCTGAAATTGGATCAGGAATATGTTCAAAAACCTCTATACACATTATTGCATCAAAGGAATTATCAGGCTCTGGTATGCTCGTAATGTCGCTAATTATGTCTAACTTTGTGTTATCTCTTGTTTTTGTTTGTAATCCCTTATTATTTCCTGTCCCATCATATTCTGCAAAATCTTGAGATACATAATTTAGGTGTTCGCAAAATCTCTTTTGAACCAATTCCCCTGCTCCTGCGTCTAGTATTCTGCTGCCTTCTGGAATTTTTTTTAAAGTGGCCTCAAGCCATTCTAACCTCTTTAAAGCATTTCCTTTCCCCCAAATTCCATATAGGTATAATTTCTTTTTGAAATATTTTTTTATTTTTCCCATATTTTTTTATTTTTCTGTTTTAAGCCAAAATAATAATAAAACCTATACTTCTTCATAATCATTATTAATGTTTTAGGACTTGTTTTTTGCTATAACTAAAATACCGCAAGGTGTTTTTTTTGCATAACGATTAATAAAAATTAAAGAATTAAGCGGATTTAAAACCTTTAGAAATCTGAAAATCCAATAAGATGTCAGAAGGTCTAAAACTGCACCAAATAAATTGCCGTATTCAATGATTTCTACATTTGAAAAGTCTTTAAAAATCTCTCTTATGCCAGACCTTGTATATCTAAAATAATCATGCGGCATTCCGTGGTAAGGATGTATAAATGGTACGGTTGCAATTACAACACCAGAGTTTTTTAGAATTCTATTAACCTGTTTTACAGCAAGAAAGGGATTGTATAGATGCTCCAATACTTCAATCATTAAAATAGTATCAAATGTATTTGATTCTATCTTTGTATTATGTATATCCTCATTATAATCTACATCTAAATCGGGATTAATATCTAAAGTTTTATAAGAGTCAAACTTCATATGTTTTCTATAACTATGACCTCCGGATCCAACCTCAAGAACATCTCCTTTTACTTTCGTTTCTAATGTCGGAATGAGTTTCTTTTCTAATGCTATTCTTATGTTACTTTTCATTTTAGTGCCGTATTTTACAAAGTTGTTTAAGCCTCATTTTTTCTTTATGCTTATTTGTGTATAAAAAGTCTTTTGTTTATCATATTCCCAATAAGCATTTAGCAAATTATTGTAATAGCCGGTTTTTGGTCCACCTTACATATGCATATGGATTATCAATTCCTTTTTCTTCATAGCCTACATCATATCGTCCTGGTTCATAACTGGTTGAGACGATAAAGCCCAGTTCTTTCTGGTACATGTCGTTTCTATTAACTTTGTTTCCGGCGACCCCGACAAGAACTACTTTTCCTTTTTTTATGATCGCCTGGAGCATTATAGATTTTCTTTTAAGAATTTGCTGATACGTTGAGAGGCCAGTCCATCTCCGTATGGATTATGTGCTTTTGACATAGTATCATAATGAACTGGATCCTCTATCAATCTTTTAGTTTCATTTACAATCAAGTCACGATCTGTCCCTACCAGTTTTACAGTACCAGCGTTAACGGCTTCCGGCCTTTCAGTTGTGTCACGCATTACCAGTACCGGTTTTCCAAGACTGGGTGCTTCTTCCTGTATGCCTCCACTATCAGTGAGCACAAGATACGATATATTCATCAGGTAAACAAATGGGAGATAGTCAATGGGTTTGATGAGATGTATATTATTAATACCTTTAAGTATGTCATAAACCGGCTTTTGAACATTAGGGTTGAGATGCACCGGGTATAAAATATCAAAATCGGGATAGGACATTGCAATATCCCTAATAGAATGGCAAATATTTAAAAATCCTTCGCCAAAGTTTTCTCTTCTGTGCCCGGTTACTAATATCAATTTTCTGTTACCATTCTCAACTTGTTTCACGTTTGGATACCCAAAATTTTCAATTCTTTCCACAAGTTGTTTTTGTAGTTGTATATCTGTTTTTATTCGCTCCAGCACCATATAAAGGGCATCAATTACGGTATTCCCGGTAACGATAATTTGTTCCGGTCTCACATTTTCTTTTAAAAGGTTTTGTTTTGCCAGCTCAGTGGGAGCAAAGTGATACTCGGCAATAGCGCCGGTTATCTTTCGATTAATTTCTTCCGGCCAGGGCGAATATTTATTACCTGTTCTTAAACCGGCTTCAACATGTCCTACAGGTATTTTTTGATAAAAACTTCCAAGCGAAGCAGTTGATGTGGTAGTGGTATCTCCATGAACCAATACAACATCAGGGACAAAATCAGTTAGTACCCCTTTAATTTTAAGAAGCACATTACTTGTGATGTCATATAAATCCTGGTTAGGCTTCATAATATCCAGGTCATATGCCGGATGAATATCAAATATTTCCAATACCTGGTCGAGCATTTCCCGGTGTTGTGCGGTTATACAAACCTTAACCTGAAAAACTTTCTCCTGTTTCTCAAGTTCTTTTACAACAGGGGCCATTTTTATGGCTTCAGGACGAGTACCAAAAACAAGTAGTATCTTTTTCATTATTTTCTCACTCCGCAAAGGTCGAGTTCAACTTTAATGCTTGATTTATCCAACTGCAAAAATTCTTTATGTGCTACCAGAAATACTACAATATCAGCCTCATTATATGCTGTTTTGTAGTCAGTTAGTGGAAACTTAGAATGACTTTCCACGTTGGGTTCCACATATGCATAGGATGCATTTTTATATTCCATTAATTCATTTGCAACAATAATGGCGGGAGATTCCCTGAGATCATCAATATTGGGTTTAAAGGCAAGGCCCATAACGGCAACTTTAGGCTCGGCTTTCTTGTTTATTTTATATTCCAGTATGGTGTTTTTTACCTTTTCAACTACCCATTGGGTTTTGAAGTTATTAATTTCACGGGCTGTGCGGATTATTCTTGCCTCTTCCCTGAAATCTGCAACAATAAACCAGGGATCAACAGCAATGCAATGACCGCCAACTCCAGTTCCGGGCTGAAGAATATTTACTCTCGGGTGTTTGTTTGATAATTCTATTAATTCCCAAACATTTATACCTGCTTTATCGCAAATCATTGAAAGTTCATTAGCAAAAGCGATAGATACATCACGGGAGGAGTTTTCTACAAGTTTGCACATTTCAGCAGTACGGGCATTGGTTTGATGCAGTTTTGCCTGCACGAAATTAGCATAAAAACCGGCTGCTATTTCAGCCGATATCTTATCCAAACCGCCAATAACTCTATCATTATTAACCAGTTCGTATATCACATTCCCTGGCAATACTCTTTCAGGACAGTAGGCAATATATATTTTATCTTTTAATTCGGGTTTTTCGGTGTAAATTATATCAGCCATTTTTTCAGTAGTTCCTATCGGGCTTGTTGATTCAATAATAAACAGGTCTTCCTCTTTTAGAAATGGAATTATTGATCGGGTGGCTGCTTCAACATAACTGATATCCGGTATAAAATTTTCTTTGAATGGTGTTGGTACAGCAATAAGGAAAACATCTGCCTGTTCTGGCCTCATCGCGGCTTTTAAGTAACCCGTTTCAATAACATTTTTTACAAGACCATCCAATTCCGGCTCAACAATATGAATTTTCCCCTGGTTGATGGTGTTTACTACTTTCTCACTAATATCTACTCCTAATACATTGATCTTATTTTTTGCAATTATTGCAGCTGTAGGAAGACCAATATATCCAAGTCCTGTCATCACCACCTTTGAAAATGTCTTACTCATGTTTCTATTTATTTTGAATACTACTCAGTAATTGTGCCAGTTGCCTGGTTTGATTTACCTTTGAATAGGTATTTATTTCAGAATCAGGCAAAACTAGTCTATTTTTTTTAAAATTGTTATACATATTGAGGATTTCCTCCTGCATTTTCTCTTTTGCATCATATGAAAAAGTAAAACCTGATTTACTTTCTTTTATTATTCTTGCAGAATCTCCATTTTCGGGACCAATCATCAATATAGGCCGCCGGGAAGCAAGGTATTCGAATAATTTACCCGGGATTATGCCTTGCAGGTTTGGTGTATTGTTGATGGGAAGTAATAATACTGGACTTCGTTTCAACTCCTTTAGTACCTGGGCATGTTCAATATAATCTACTTTTTTAAGGTTTGTTTCAAGTCCGGCTTGTTTTATTGCATCAATTACCTTAAAATCAACTTTTCCAATAAGTCTGATTACTAAATCTTTACGAAATTCTTCATCATTCGAGAGTTCACTTAAAACTATCCATAATGTAGCTGGATTCCGGTCTTCATTAAATGATCCAATATGTGTTATCACAAATTTTTTATCCAGGGGAATATCTGGTACGTTAAAATCATCTTCATCAAAACCATTCGGAATGACTTCTGTTCTGATGGAGCCTAGTTTTTGAAAATCTTTTGCCCAGTTCCAACTTACGGTAAGTGTAATATCTGCGCTCTTCAGTACTTTTTGTTCCATTTTCTTATGCTTCCTGTCTCCACATTTGGTAAGCATAAGCTTGTGATAAAAATCAATGTTAGTCCAGGGGTCCCTGAAGTCTGCAATCCATGGAATGTTTAGTTGGAGTTTTAACTTCCGGGCTATCAGGTGAACGGTGTGAGGGGGGCCTGTTGAAACTATTGCATCAACAGGATTTTCACGTAACTTCTTCTTTAAATACCTTACAGAAGGTTTAACCCAGAACTTACGTGCATCTGGTATAAAAAAGTTGCCTCTAACCCATACTGATATTTTTTCTGTGAGCTTTGGTTTTTTGTTTTCTGTCAGAAAACCGGTGCTGATTTTTTCCTCTTTCTTTTGGCCTGTAAAAAGTTTATATATTCTATAGGGTTCCCAAACTTTTGTTCTGTATACAGTAATATTTTCAGGTATATCCTTTTCATTGGAATGATCAATATGCGGATACTCCCCGTCAAGTGATGTATAAATAACAGGTTCCCAGCCTTCTTCGCGCAGGTACTTCGAAAACTTCAGCCATCGAAGTACTGGAGATCCACCTCCCGGAGGCCAGTGATATGTAATGATAAGTACTTTCTTCAAAGTTTACTACAGGCTTTTTAGTAAGTTTGATAAATCTACTTTATCCATCACTATTGCTTTCACTTTGCTAATTGGAATTCTATCCTGTTCCATAGTATCTCTGTAACGAATGGTTACAGTATCATCCTTCAGGGTTTGATGGTCAACTGTTATACAATAAGGTGTTCCAATAGCATCTTGTCTTCTGTACCTTCTTCCAATAGTATCTTTTTCTTCGTATTGGCAGTTAAAGTCAAATTTTAGTTCGTCCATAATCTGACGGGCTTTTTCTGGCAATCCATCCTTTTTCAGGAGAGGGAATACTGCTACTTGAACCGGCGCAAGTTGAGGGGGTATACGTAAAACCACTCTTTGCTCTTCTTTCCCGTCTTCACCGGCAATCATTTCCTCGGTATAGGATGCACTAAGTACTGAAAGAAACATACGGTCAAGCCCAATAGAAGTTTCAATTACATAAGGTACATAGCTTTCGCCGGATTCTGTATCATAGTACTGTATTTTTTTACCAGAATATTTTTGATGTTGTGACAGGTCAAAGTCAGTACGTGAATGAATACCTTCCAATTCTTTAAACCCGATTGGAAATTCGAACTCAATATCAGTTGCGGCATTTGCATAATGTGCAAGTTTTTCATGGTCGTGGTAGCGGTATTTGTTCTCACCCAATCCTAATGTCTTATGCCATTTTATGCGCTTTGCTTTCCAGAAATCAAACCATTCCAGCTCTGTTCCGGGAGGGACAAAAAATTGCATCTCCATTTGTTCGAATTCACGCATACGCATGATAAACTGTCGGGCAACTATCTCATTTCTAAAAGCTTTTCCTATTTGGGCTATACCGAATGGAATTTTCATCCTTCCTGTTTTTTGAACGTTCAAATAGTTTACAAAGATTCCCTGTGCCGTTTCAGGCCGCAGATAGATACTGTTTGCCTCTTCGCTAACAGAACCCAGTTTTGTTTCAAACATCAGGTTAAACTGCCTTACATCCGTCCATTCTCGTGACCCTGAAATGGGGCATACTATCTCGCAGTCTATAATTATCTGTCTTAGTTCATTAAGATCATCATTTTCCAGTGCCTTGATAAAACGGTCATGAACTTCATCATACTTCTTCATGTTTTCCAAAACTCTGGGATTTGTCTCACAGAATTTCTCTTTATCAAAAGCATCACCAAAACGTTTGGCTGCTTTCTCTACTTCTTTCTCAATCTTAGCATCAATCTTACCAAGAAATTCTTCAATTAATTGATCTGCACGATAGCGCTTTTTTGAAGTTTTATTATCAATCAGGGGATCATTGAATGCATCAACATGTCCTGAAGCTTTCCAGATAGTTGGATGCATAAATATTGCAGAGTCGATGCCCACAATGTTTTCATTGAGGCGGGTCATAGCTTCCCACCAATATCTTTTTATATTGTTTTTAAGTTCAGCGCCGTTTTGTCCATAGTCATATACCGCACTCAACCCATCATAAATCTCACTGGACTGAAATATGAAACCATACTCCTTTGCATGTGATATAATCTTTCTAAATAACTCTTCATTATTCATATTTGCTCGAATTAAATTTTAAAATTGAACAAAAGTAAAAAAATATGGGGATTCATAAGAATCTTAAAATGAATTTTTATTTTTATGGCGTAAAGAATGCGAATATAGTGTTAAAAATGATTAAATACGGGCTTAAAGCACTTAATTATAGTAACTTTGTTTAACGAGTAGTGATCAAATGAAACATAGATACGATTTTGTAGTAGTTGGCTCGGGACTAGCCGGGTTAAGTTTTGCATTAAAAGTGGCAGAAAAAGGATCTGTAGCAATTGTTACCAAGTCCAGTCTGGAAGAAACCAGTACAAGCTATGCTCAGGGAGGTATTGCCGCGGTTATTGATGATGAAGACACTTTTGATAAACATGTTGAGGATACCCTTATAGCAGGAGCCCAATTATGTAATGTTGAGGTAGTGAAGATGATTGTAAATGAAGCACCGGCACAAATTGAGCAGTTAATTATGTGGGGAGCGAAATTTGATAAAAATGAAAAGGGAGAATTTGATTTGGCAATGGAAGGGGGACACTCAGAGCACAGGATACTTCACCATAAGGACAATACAGGTTATGAAATACAAAGAGCGCTGACTGAAAGAGTTATAAACCATCCAGGCATTGATATTTATGAAAATTATTTTGCCATTGATATTATAACCCAACATCATCTGGGCAAGTTGATTAAAAGAACAAATACTGATATTGAATGCTATGGAATTTATGCCTTTAATTTAAAAGAGCGTGTTGTTGAAACCTTTTTGGCAAAATGTACTTTAGTAGCAACCGGCGGTACAGGGAACCTTTATAGCACAACTACAAATCCTGTGGTAGCTACAGGAGATGGTATTGCCATGGCATATCGGGCAAAGGGGATTATTGAGAATATGGAATTTATTCAGTTTCATCCGACTTCTTTATACCATCCGGGGGAAAAGCCTTCATTCCTTATTACTGAAGCAATGCGAGGTCACGGAGCTATTTTGCGAACTATCGATGGGAAAGAATTTATGCATAAATATGATCCTCGCGGTTGTTTAGCCCCAAGAGACATTGTAGCGCGTGCTATTGACAATGAGATGAAAATAACCGGTGATGATCACGTTTTTCTCGATTGCACGCATATTGTTGGAGAACAAACAAAAATTAAATTTCCAAATATCTATAATAAGTGCCTGAGCATTGGAATAGATATTAAAAAGGATATGATACCTGTGATTCCGGCTGCTCATTACTTGTGTGGTGGCATTAAAGTTAATATGGACGGTCAAAGCTCTATAAACAGGATGTATGCAGCTGGAGAGGTATCTTCAACAGGCATGCATGGTGCAAACCGACTGGCATCCAATTCCTTGGCAGAGGCAGTAGTATATGCTGACAGGGCTTCAAAGCACGCACGCTCTGTATTTCAATCATATAATTTTCAGGAAAACATCCCCGAGTGGAATGATGAAGGGACAACCTATCCTGAAGAGATGATCCTGATTACCCAGAATTACAAGGAGATGCAACAAATCATGAGCAACTATGTTGGTATTGTTCGTTCAGATCTACGTTTAGACAGAGCATTAAGCAGACTGGAAATTATATATAAAGAGACAGAAGAACTCTATAAAAAATCCAAACTTTCCAAAAAGCTTTGTGAGCTGCGAAATCTCATTAATGTGGGATATCTGATAATAAAAATGGCACAGCAAAGGAAAGAGAGTATTGGATTACATTATACAATTGATTATCCTCCGATAAAAGGATGATAATTCCTGAATTATTCTATAAACCTTTAAAACATATTTTTTACTACATTTCAATAATTATTGGTTATTGGTTTAGGTTCTGTATAAAATATAAGGAAATTGAATTATGTAATAATCTTTTAAGGTAAAACTCAGTATAAATAAGAAAAGTTTAAGTGAATCCTTTGATTATTAAAAATATAGATCAGTCATAAGTATAGTATTGTTGGTCAAATACAAGAAACCTTTATCCCAAAATGAACGATTTATATATAGGATTGTTTAAAGTAAAGAATTGGATAAAACTTATTGTGGGATTTCAAAATGGAAAGGGGATGAGGGGTATAAAAATCAGGTTAAATCTATATTTGATTATTGTTGGTCTTGTATATAGTATGTTTACCTGGGGAATAGGGATTGATTATTCTCTTAAGCAACTTTCTATTGAGCAAGGACTTCCTGGTGCAAATGTGCAATGTGCTTTACAGGATGGCAGAGGTTTAATGTGGTTTGGCATTGAGTCTGTTGGACTTTGTAAATATGATGGCAAGAAATTTACTGTTTTCTCAAATTCACCTGTAGATTCCACTTCTATTTCAAATAATTTCCCCAAAAGCATTGTTGAGGATAAGGAAGGATATATATGGGTAGGTACAGATAATGGACTTAATAGATACGATAGGACAACCGGAAAATTTCAAAGGTACTTTCATTCAGATTCAGTTAATTCAATTCCTAATGATGTAATCTGGGATCTGTTGGTAGATGACTACGATAATATTTGGATTGCTACACAAAAGGGCGTATCAAAATATTCAAAGAATACGAACAGGTTTGATAACTTATTGATTGGTGAGGGTGAATATACTGATGGTCTGCCTGCTATAGTGTATTCCTTTTATCAGGATAGTGACGGAAATATTTGGATAGGTTCGTATTCAAGCGGGTTGTTTCTGATTGATGCAGAAACCAACAGAAATCATTCTTTTGCAAACAAAAACAGTCAGGCGGATGCAAAGGTTGAGAATATTTTTAAAGTTTCAAAACATTGGTTTCCAATTACGAACGAACCTGGAAAAACTCAAAATTATGCTATTCAGGCTCTTACCGGGCTAAATGAAGATACACTATTGATAGGAAAGTTAGACGGATTATTTCTTTTCGATAAAAAAACTGAAAAATTTTCAAGATATCAAATACCTGAATATCCATGGTTGTCTTATGTTGGCTATTCTACATTATTAAAAGATACTAAAGGTATTATCTGGGCTGGTACAGCAACAAATGGACTACTTGTTGTTGATAATAAAAAAAGTTCAAGAACTTTGTTGGACGCAAATACATATCATCCCGATGGTCTTAAAGGCAATAATATAAGGTTTTTACTCGAAGACAGGTCTGGGTTGATTTGGATATGTACTAAATTTCAGGGGATACAGACCTATGATAAGCGGCAGGAAATATTTAAGGAACATCCGTATAACAATATGTTTGGCAGAAATGTAAAAAGTATTTTTGCATTGAGTATACTTGAAGATAGCAAGGGAGGGTTATGGATAGGCACAAAGAATAAAGGATTGATATGGTTTGATACTGGTTCAGGGAATGTACAATACTTAAATTCACAAAAATTAAGTAGCAACAGGATCGAAGCCCTAGATGAAGATAACTTGGGAAATATCTGGATAGGTACAGATAAAGGAGTGAACAGATTGAACAAAAAGACACAACAAGTAAAAAAATATAAAGAGATTTTTATTCGATGTATAAAATCAGATATGCTGGGCAATATATGGGTTGGGAGTACTTCCACGGGTGTTTATTATATTGATGCTAATAGCGACAGGTTTGAAAGGTATTCAAACACAAAGCATAAGGAATTTTTTAGTGATGCTTCCTTAGGAATACGGACAATTACTTTTACATCGGACTCCCTTATCTGGTTTACTTCTTTTCAAAACGGCCTATATAAATATAACCTAAACAAGGATATTTTGACACATTATCAGAATGATCCTCAGGATAAAAGCACCATAAGTGGGAATATGGTACGAACTGTATACGAAGATTGCGAGGGGGGTATCTGGATCAGTACAAAATCCAACAGCCTAAATAAATACGATCTTTACACTGGAAAATTTACCAGGATGGAGGAGTTTTACCCGTTACTTCCAAATACTGTATACTCCATTTTACAGGATGATAATGGCATCATGTGGATGGGTAGCCATGATGGATTAATAAAATTGGATTTAAGTATCGGAGATTTTGTTTTGTATGATGAATCAGACGGATTAAACACAACCGTTTTTGAAGTAAATGCAAAATGTAAGACAAGAGACGGATTATTGATTTTTGGGGGAAGCAACGGTATAAATTTCTTCGATCCAAAGAAAGTAAACAGATCGGAATATTTTGCACAACTTGTCATTTCTTCACTTAAAATATATGACAGAGTGGTTGCTGAAGATATAAATGGTTACGGGGAGTTTGATATCCCTTATTCGGATAAGTTTTTTTCGATCGAATTTGCCCTAACCGAATACAATGATCCTGCACATATTAGCTATAAATATAAATTAGAAAATTTTGATAAAGAGTGGATTGAAAGTGGTAATAGAAATTATGCCTCTTATACCTCACTTCCACCTGGAGAATATGTGTTTAAATTAATAGCAGCCAATTCTGAGCATATATGGATAGAGGAGCCTTTAGTTGTAAAAATAATTATTACAAGCCCATTATGGCGTAAACCTGTCTTTATTGTTACCACTATCATCCTGCTATTGTTATTGGCAGTGTTAGTAAACATATTAAGGCTTCGCTTTATTCGTAGAAATGAAATCAGGTTAAAACAACTTGTAAAAATTCAGACAGAAGACCTTATCGAAGCAAATGTTGAGTTGGAAGCTCACAGGCTAAACCTGGAAAAACTTGTGGAAGAAAGAACAATAGATTTGGAAGAAGCCATGAAGAGGGCGGAAAACAGCGATAAGTTGAAATCTGTATTCCTGGCAAATATGAGTCATGAAATAAGGACTCCGCTAAACGCTATTATTGGATTAACCAATATATTATTGAGCCAGGATTATGATGATGAAGAAGGTAAATATCTGAAGGGGTTAGTTGAATCGAACGGGAAAGCATTGTTACAGTTGATTAATGATATTATTGATATTTCAAAAATTGAGGCAGATCAAATAAAAATCTTCAAAGAGACATTTTCAATAAATGAATGTATTAATGATGTGGCTGATATATACCAGAAACAAATTACATTATACAAAGGGCAGATGAATGTTGATGTGGTTATTGATATTCCAAGCAGGGAACGCAAGATCATTACAGACAAAATAAGGATTGAACAAATACTTAAAAATCTGCTTAATAATGCTATAAAATTTACAAAAAAGGGAAGTATTACCGTCGGCTATACAATTGAAAAAAATGAGGAGAAAGAATTTATCCGGTTTTTTGTAAAAGATACAGGTGTTGGCATTTCTAAAGAAGATCTTAATACGGTTTTTCAGCGCTTTATAAAAAGTGAAAGTAAGGAAAATATATTATATGGAGGTACCGGTTTGGGATTAGCTATTTCCTTCAATCTGACTAGGTTGTTAGGGGGAAAGATGTGGGTTGAATCGGAAATCAATGTAGGTTCAACATTCTTTTTTGAAATTCCATTAGAGCAGGCTGAAGAATATGTACTTGAAAAACCGATTATCGAAGCAGGAAACGATGAACATGATTGGACCGGCAAAACAGTTCTAATAGCTGAGGATGAACAGGCTAATTTCCTGGTAATCAGGGGGCTATTAAAATTCACGAATGTACATATTATCCATGCCAAAAATGGGCAAATAGCTGTAAATATGGTCACCCAGGCTAATGAAAAGGTTGATTTGATACTCATGGATATTAAGATGCCTCAGATGGATGGCATGGAGGCTGCTGCCAAGATAAAAGAATTTGATAGTACCATACCGGTTATTGCTCAAACGGCTTATGCTATGGATTATGAAGAAAAAAGGATAATAAAATCCGGATTTGATGGGTATATAGCAAAACCAGTTGTTCCCAGGTTACTAATTGAAAAGATGGCCGTATTTCTCGATTCTTAGGATATGCCAGAATAGGGTTTATTTTTCGCCATACCTTTCAGCAATCAGATCAAGAAGCTTAGATATTTGTTCTGTATCGGTTGAAGTCACCAGTGTATGTCTTATTTCCTTAAAATTCGGTAATGCTTTAAAATAATTAGAAAAATGCCTGCGCATTTCAAAAATTCCCCGATTTCCTTCCTTCCATTCCAGTGATTTCTGGAAATGCAATCTCGCCAGTTCTACTTTTTCAATGACATTCAGTGGAGGAAGTTTTTCTCCTGTTTTCAGATAATGTTTAATATCCCTGAAAATCCAGGCTTGACCTACGGTTGCACGGCCAATCATTATCCCGTCAACTCCATACCGATCATACATTTCCTTTGCTGTTTCCGGACTTACAATATCTCCATTTCCAAAAACCGGGATTTTCATACGGGGATTTTTCTTTACTTCCCCTATTAATGTCCAATCTGCCTGGCCTCGATATAGTTGGGTGCCTGTGCGTCCATGAATTGTTAAGGCTTTAATTCCAACATCCTGCAATCGTTCTGCTACTTCAACAATTACTTTGCTTTCATCGTCCCATCCCAGGCGGGTTTTCACTGTTACAGGGAGTGAAGTAGTTTTCACAATTTCTTCAGTCATTTTTATCATCATAGGTATATCGCGCAACATACCAGCCCCGGCACCACGGCGCGCAATTTTCCTTACCGGGCATCCAAAATTAATATCAATGAGTTCAGGTTTTGATTTTTCAGCAATTAGGGTAGCTTCAACCATAGATTCCATAATATGACCATATATCTGAATGCCAATAGGTCTTTCATAATCAAAAATATCAAGTTTTTTTACACTCTTTTTTCCGTCACGTATTAGTCCGTCTGATGATATGAATTCTGTAAATACCATGTCTGCCCCAAAGTGTTTGCACACATATCTGAAAGAAGGGTCTGTAACATCTTCCATGGGTGCCAGCAATAGGGGTTTGTCAGGCAATTCGATATTTCCTATGTGTACCAAAAGATAATTTTCGCAAAAATAAATGAATTTAATGATTACTTTTGGCAAAAACAGAAAATATGCGAAAAGGGATTTTTAGCAATATCCATCCAATTGGGAAACTGATACTGGCACTTTTGATTGCATTTACGATTTTCTTCATTTTTTTTATCCTCAGTATTATAGTCGCGATACCCATATATAATATAGGTTTGGAAGAATTACAATCAATAGCTGGAGACATTACAAATATTGAAAACATTAATATTTTAAAGTTTTTTCAGATTGTTCAGTCTTTAGGTTTATTTGTTATTCCTCCATTTATAATTGCATGGTTTATTGCATCCCGGGCAATGGAGTTCCTCGGATTAGTGAGAAAACCGTTATCTTCAAGCATTCTGTTAAGTATAATTATAATACTCGTGGGTGTGCCAGTGATTAACTATTTGGGAGAGGTCAATGCAAATATGAAACTGCCTTCATTTATGAGTGGGCTGGAACGATGGATGATGGACCAGGAGAATGAGTATAAGATCCTGACTGAACGTTTACTGGAGGCAAATAACTTGTCGACCCTCCTTATTAATATTTTTATGATAGCAATAATACCAGCATTTGGTGAGGAACTTGCTTTCAGGGGAATACTTCAGCAGCTTCTTTCTTCATGGTTTAAAAACAAACATGTGGCTGTTGTTATTACTGCTTTTATATTTAGTGCTATACATCTTCAGTTTTATGGGTTTATTCCCCGATTTGTATTAGGATTATACCTTGGCTATCTTTTTGTCTGGAGTGGTTCATTGTGGTTGCCAATTATTGCTCATTTTACCAATAATTGTGCAGCAGTGATTTTTTATTATTTGGCAAATAAAAATATTGTCAATCAGGACTTAGAGCAGTATGGTACAGAGGGGAAATCTTTTTATGCTGTAGTAATAAGCACAGCAATCATTGTAATGCTGTTGTTGATAATTCAAAGAAAAGAGAAGCAAAGATCAGTTAATGCGTAATTGATCTGACTCAATGAGGTCAGATTTATTTAATTCATTCTTACGAAATACGTAAACGAGTCCATACTTCTGGGCATTTTCGCGTCTTAGTTCTTCAGGCATGTCTTTGAATTTTTCCTCAACTTCATTCCAGATATTTAAGATAATATCGTCAGCTTCGTCCCTTAATTCAGCGAGTGCATTTAGTGCACGTGTATTTCTTTTTTGCAGGGTCTTTTGAAAGCGATATGCATCCATGAAGTTTTCATAGCGCACTTTTACTACTGCAATAGTAGGGTTTGTAATTGGCGATTGACCTTTCATGGTTCGTATTTGTTCACCCTGAATAATGTTTTCTCCCCATTGTATTATTTCTGCTTCAGTGTTTAAATCGGGTACTTTTTTAGTATCTTCTTCAATCCCGTAATATTTTCTTACAGAGGGTGATAGTTCGTTTCTTATGATAGCCATATTCATCACCTGGATGAAGTGAGAAATATAAAGTTTAGCCTTTTTATACGCGTTCATATACTCCTGATTTTTTTCGATCTGAGCATTGTATGCTTGTTTTTGTTCTATCATGGCTTTCTCAAACGAAGGGAGAAAGGATTGAACACGCTGAAAAGTACTTTGACTGAAGGCGAGCTTAAAAGGAGGTAGTTCCTTGCCTTTGTGGAAGGCAGTTTTTAAGGCATTAAGCCTGCTAATGTCCGTGTTTGGAAGTCTCCGGTATGGCATATTTTTAGAGATTAAGGGTTAATGTTCATACGTCCCGGACTTGCGAAGATAGCAATATTTTTTATACTAGCAAGGCTATTCGTAATTATTTTCTAAATCTTTTTATTGATTCTGAATGTGTTAGAGAATCTACATTAACTAACACCTTTTACAGTACATGTCAGTCAATGAGGAGGTGTTTTTTTGATTTTTTATCTGAAAGAATCTCTTACCAGTATGTTATAAAATATATGAAATAACGAAACCTTATTTTGGATTATATTTTAATCGTCTCCCACTTGTTTTACTGGTTCAGCAGGAACTTCTTCAAGGTACTTTTTATAATATTTATCATAAAGTTCATTTCTGAACTTATCTGCTTTTGCTGTACGGGCCTCGTATTCATCTTTCTTTTCACCTTTTTGTTTGGGTTCAAAAAGATTTGTAGTATTCATTTCTTCAGCTATTTCATCCGAATAGTAGAATTCAGCAACTACTCGTTTACCAAAGGTCCATACAATTACATTATTGTCAGTTGACCCGCTTGCAAAGAATTTACCGTCAGGACTGAATTTCACTGTATTTACAGGTCCTTCATGATCTATATAAGTGTATAAACAACTTCCATTGGATATTTCCCAAAGTCGTATTGTCTGGTCCAGGCTTGCACTTAAAAAGTGTCTTCCGTCGGGACTAATGGCGATATCCATTATCGGTTTGGTGTGACGATTATATGTGCGGATCTTTTCGGCAGTCTCAACGTTCCATAGTTTGACCGATCCGTCACGGGATGCACTTAGCAGGTATTTCCCATCATGAGTAAATTCAAGTGCATATATATTATCAGTATGGGCTTTAAAGGAGTGTAAAACTTCCTGAGTGGCTGCATCCCATATCTTAATATTCATGTCGCGTGATCCACTGGCAATATACTTACCATCTTTACTTATTGCAACAGCCATGGTACTTTCTTCATGACCTTTTAATTGGGTTATACCCTGCTTTTTTTCAAGATCCCAATACCAGAAACCTGGATCCAAAGAGCCTGATACACCTCTTTTTTCATCGGCTGTCATTTGAAAAGACCATACAAATGTACTATGACCTGATAAAACTACCGGTTTGCCCCCTTCGCGGTCATAGATTCTTATTTTGTTCCCAAGTCCTACTATGATTTTTTGTCCATTGCTCATAAAGTCTACACAATGAAATTTTTGATGCTCACCAGGATATTCACTAATTACTGATTCTTTCTCAATGTCCCATAAAAGCATGAGTTTATCATCAGAGCCGCTTACCAGGTATTTCCCGTCAGGACTGAAGGCAACATCATTTACAGCTTCAGTATGTTTCTTAAGAGTTTTATAATGATACATTTCATCCTGAGAAATACATATTCCGGCAGAATAAAATACTATTAATAAAATGGAAATTATTGACTTCATCTTTTTATGGTTTTAGTTGAATATGATCTTTTACTGAGTGAAAGTTACTAAATTAGAAAAATTAACGAAATTATGCAGATTTATTATTGAAAGAATAACGATAACATTCAACGAATTAACATCAAGCTACATAAGTTTCTCGAAACCTTCCTTAAAATCACATTCATCTTTGAAGTATTTGAGATGAAGGTTTTGACCGTCAAATTCAGCATAAGAATAAAAGGTAACCCAATCCCCAACATTAATATAACGTGCACTATCATTTACAGGGAGATCAAGTGCAAGATGCCGATGGCCAAAAATAAAATAATCAGAGTGTTCGTTCTTTACAATTTCTTTTGAATATTGCAGAAGATATTCCTGCTCTTCACCTTTAAATTCTTCGACCAGTCCTTTTGCATAACGGCTTTTTTTTGACCATGCGTGGGCTAGAGCTAATGCGAAGTTAGGATGCAAGCGGGCAAACATCCATTGTAGAATTTTACTTCGAAATGCCTTTTTAAGGAATTTATATCCTCGATCACCCGGACCAAGGCCATCTCCATGGGCAATAAAGAATTTTTTACCTTTTTCTGAAAACTGGTAAGGCTTGTGATGAACAGTTACTCCAAGTTCAGAAGGCAAATAGTCAAAAATCCAAACATCATGATTTCCTGAGAAGATATGTACCGGGATGCCGCTATCTGTAATTTCTGCAATTTTACCCAAAAAACGCGTGAATCCACGGGGTATTACTTTTTTATATTCCCACCAGTAGTCAAATATATCACCCAAAAGGTAAAAAGCTGATGCATCTTTCATTTTCTCATCAAGCCATTTTACAAATAGTTTTTCCCTAGCCCTGCTTTTATCATAAGGATACATACCTAAGTGCAAGTCAGATACAAAATAGATTTTATTTTTGCCTTCAGGGATTTCCATTATCTTTCATTAAAGGCATTTGCCAGGTGGTCCCACATCCGGTCCGAACGTAAGTTTTTGGCTAAAATATCTCCTTCCTGACTTATAAGATAATTTGAAGGGATTTTTGATATATTGTAGGTTTTAGCTGCGGATGATTCCGGACTTAACTCGGAAACATTTATCCAGGTTATAGAATCGTATTTAATTGCTCTTTTCCATTTTTCTTTATTATCATCAAGTGATACACTATATATCTCCAAACCTTTAGGATGATATTTTTTATATGCTTTTTTCAATTCAAGGATTTGGTTGATACTTGTACGATCCCATGATGCCCAAAAATGCAAAAGCAGAAATTTATTCTTCTTTAGGGTGTTTAATAATGAAACTGTATCACCATTTGGTGTGGGTAGGTAAATTTCAGGTATGGGTGTTGCATTTTTCTCAGCCATTTGCATAATTCTATTCCTGTCAAATAATGATTGCATATTATTGATCCTGTTTTCAAGTTGTTTTATGATACCTATTCCCGGGTATTCTTTCGAAAGGCTTTGCAGTACAATGTTATAGTATTGCAAGTCTCTGTAGCGGCTAAATACATAGGTTTGTGCATCATACTTTTGTTGTAAAGCATAGATGGAAACAAGGGAGTTCATATTTTGGATGATGAAAGAAACTAAACTGTCATGGTGTGTTTTTAATATCTGCAAATACGTTTGGTCCAGACTGGCCCTTATACTGTCAAATTTTTCATTATCCTTATTGGCTTCATAAATAATCAGTAATGAGTCAATTTTCTTTTGTGTGACAAATAATTGTATATCCAGTTGCCTTATTTGTTGAGATGATGTCGAACCTGTAACATCATAACTTCCACCCAGGTTATAATAATCACCTGTAATGTTCACTTTATCTCCCGGATGAAGCAGAAGCACAACATAGCTATTGTTGTTGGGATTTATTAAATAAAATTCAGGTTCTTTTTGTTCAATTTTAAAGCGGAACGTTCCATTTTTTTTAATTTTAACGGAGTCTAATAAAACAGATCTGTCAAATTCGTACCGGTGAATTTGCATATATTCACCATTTCCATATGAAATTTCTCCGGTAATAATTGTTCTTTCGTCATTTGATCCACACGCAGTAAACACGAGAATTAATACAAGCAAGTATCTTATTTTCATAACTTTCATTTTTATTTATTTAATATATCTGAAAGTACTTGTTCGAGCTTATCGCCGCGTAAATCTTTTGCAATGATCCTGCCTTGTTTATCAAGTAAAAAATTTGTTGGAATACCCTGGATGTTATAAACAGGGACAACAGCAGAGTTCCACATCTGCAGATCGCTAACATGGTACCAGGAACCAAGTTTATCATCAGTAATGCCCTGATTCCATGATGTTTTATCCCGGTCGAGAGATACCTGGTATATGGTGAAGTTCTTATGGGCAAACTTTTTAAAGCATTCTACCAGGTTAGGATTCTCTTGCCTGCAAGGTGCACACCATGATGCCCAGAAATCTATTAATACAAACTTTCCTTTGAGGGACGATAACTTTATTGTATCTCCTTTAGGAGAAGGCAAGGCAATCTCAGGCGCTATGCTTCCATATGATAACTGACTTTCTTTTTGTTTCATGTATTTTTTTTGTTCTTCAACCTGTAACATAGATTCATTCATGAATTTTGTGATTTCAGATGTAGGATACATGGCTGTAAGAGCAGAATCGACTTTTCTAAAATATTCGTAATCGTCATATGGATTTAGCAGGTATTCTTGTTGTGATACTGCCTGAAATAATGCAGTAAAACTTGCCAGTGATGAAAGATTTTTATCAATGAAATTCATAATATATTCGCGATATTCATAATAAATGGAAAGGTAGATCGAGTCCAGTTCTTCCCGGAGGGATAAGATATCGCTGTTGTTCTCGCTGTACTGAACACTTGTATAGCGTTCGTTGAGCACCAAAAGTTGGTTATAATAATGATTGAATTTATCATCCAGTTCTTTAAGCAACTCCGAATCTTTAGATCCGCTTATTTTGTATTCGGACCTGAAATTGTTCTTATCACTTTCAAATATTACATTCTCACCCGGGTGTAAAATTAATGTGATAGCAGTTGATGGATCAATCCTTAGAGAATAAAAGGCAGGAATGGGTGAGTTACCGGTTAGTTCAAAAGTGCCGTCGTCTGAGATAATAGTTGAATCAATGCCAACAAATGAATTTTGCAGTATTTTTTCAAGGAATATCATTTCACCGGGTGCATTGGAAATATTTCCACTTACCTTAAAATGATCTTCTTTTGAATTTTTACATGATATACCAATAAAAATAATTAATATGAACAACAGCCCTTTTTTCATTTTTTATATGAATTTAATTTGTATGGCAAAATAAGATATTTTTCGTGTATTAACCTACTTTGTTTAACATAAAAACGTTGAATCTGTTTTTTGATTGTTTATAAACATGAATACCTAAAATATACTGCTGTCCAATTTAAAGAGAAACTCAATATATCCTTTTTTCTCGTCGACCAGGTAAGAAAATCTGCCTCCAATATTAAAAGGAAAGATAATGTGTGCCAGATGAATGTTTGAAATTATTTCTATTCCGGCTGATCTGGTTGTGTTTGTTTGGGTGATATACTTTTTGAGGTATTGACTATAGTTCCGATGATCGTAAATAACATAATCATAAAATGCTTGAGCATAAATTCTTTTCAGATAGAGAACCCTCCCTATATTATAATCAGGATAAACTATTGGAAAGGCATAATCAACCGATGCTTTAAACATTTCTGTGAATGTTGGGGAAGAAGTGTAACCGCGGTTAAATTCAAATGTTGACCCGAAATAGTATTGATCAAGCATTTGTTTTTGCACGCCGGCAAATAAGAAAAAGCTATGGTGCATAAGTATACCCGGAAAATAGAGTTTAGTATGAAATGTCTGAATATTTCCAATGAGACGGTTTTCAAATGGAGCTGCTGACAAGTTGTAAAGAAATACCTGTCCCCATCTGGGATATAAATCCCGTTCAAGAGAATTTCGAAAATTGTAAAATGACAACGAGAATTGTGTGAATAGTATCTGATTGAGATATTTGTTTCTTTCAAAATCATAATAATACTTCGATTCTTTGCTTAGTTGAACATGAGGTTGAATAATTGTGGTATAATTGCCCCTTGAAATATCAATGGGAATAAAGATATTCAATTTATAGTATTGATTGTTCTCAAGCGAAAATTTTACACTGTCAGTATATTCGGAGGGTATTACTGAAGGAATGCCACCATACCCGGCATCAATATCAAGTATTGGTATAAAACCCTTATAAATAAATGATGTAAAAATATGATGCTGGCTGTTATAGTATGCATATCCTACCCGTGTAAAAGCTGTACTTAGCTTATTTTGGGACAGAAGTGTTAAACCTGGTTTTATATTATACCCATCAAGGGTTATTTCATAATTGTTATAATCAAAATAGAACGGTAACCAGCTATGAAAATTAAAAAGGTGGGGAAGTCTTCTATAAGGTCTAACTTCCATTTTTTTCATAGGGATACTGTCTGAATTTATTATCCCTTTTTCTTGCTCACGAAGTATATTATCAATTCCGGGTGATTGATTTATGATATGCCGGATTGGTGTCCATGATTCGGGAGTAACAGAAGCACGCACAACATTGAAACCGTTTACTGTATAATCACAATAGTACAAATATTTACCCGATGCTGTAATTCTAGGATAGTATGCCCCGTATTTTGACCGGGTAACCTGAAAAATAGCACCGGAATCTTTTGATAAAGCATAAATATTATCAATTCCGGAATAACTTGCATGATAGAAATAATAGTTATCCCCGTCTGTTACATGAGAAATATCATAAAAACCGGGCTCGAGGAGGGTTTGGAATTCATCGGTTTTTAACTGGTAAGAGCCAATTCCTTTCTCCCCGCTATCCATAAAAGTGAACAGTATTGCACTTCCATCGTTGGTCCAGGAAGGGATTTGAATTTGCTGGTTATCCGGGATAAAGATGTGTTTTTTTATAGTACCGGATTTTGCATCGAAAAGTACTAGTGCACATTTATTATCAGATGTTACATCAACTGCAGCAATAGTTTTTCCATCCTGGGAAATGGCAGGACTAAATAACCGGGAATTATAGTTAATGGTTGATTTTTTTCGGGTTTGGGTATTATATACTTTTATAACAGATGTACTCCGGTTTTCCCATCTTGCATCAGGCCGGTATTCTTCCCACACAATTGTGTTATTTGCCGCAGATAGTGTTAAGTCGTCACCAGGTCCGGGTTTAACTTTTATTTTTTCTTGTCCTTCTTTATTAATTGTTACAAATGAATGATATTTGCTTAATCCACTTGTTGAAACCATTAGTGTACTGTCATTCAAAAAGCATGGATATTTATATGTGGTATAATCATCATTATTTCTATAATTGATGACCTGATAATCAGTAGGTTCTACTTTATTAAGCTGGGTAATCCATGCTTCTCTGAAGTAATCAAAAGTTGAATTGTATAATTCAGTTTTTGAGGAATTTACATATTTCTTTAAACTAAAATAAAGTGGATATACCGTATATGGTTTTCTTGCAATATAATCCAGAGTTGTACTCCACAATTTAGGTGTATAATTAATTCTTCCAAATGCTACCATATGATATCCATAATTATAATGGCTTGGTATATAATTTTTGTAAGAACCAAAAACTGATTTTTCATAGGAGTATCTTTTCCTCCCTTCCAGCTCAAGTGCTCTTAAATGCATATCAAAAGAGGGAAGGCTTCCTCTTCCCGATTTTGATAAGGCCGTTTCGGTAACAACGGCATCACCTTCAAAGAACCATCTGGGAACCAGACCCAGTACTGCGCCAAGAGCTTGTTCCCCAAAGATTATTGAAAGTATGTGGGTTATTCCCTCATTCATTTTATCAATTTGTACCACATGCCTTGATTCATGTATAGCCAGTTGTTCAAGCCATTCTGTAGGATAAATATCCTGAGGGGGGGTGGTAAAAATTTCCATCCTTTTAGGTGCCCATATTACGGAACCATTTGAATAAAAAGTTTTGTTATGTATTATTACAGAGATCTTATGGGGCTTATGGTGTAAAGATGCTGCGACATATGAGTAAGAATAATCGAGAATGTTTGCCAGTCTTTGCGCCTGATCTTCAAATTTTTCAGGAAATATTATCTGATAGTTTGGAGTGTTTATTTGTTGCCATTTTTTTAAAAACGGGTCCTGACCTAAATCGTAAAATTGTGAATAAATTGAAAATATGGAAATAAAAAGAAATAATAGGATAAACCGGATTTTCACGGTAATCATAGTATTAACCTCCGGCAAGTTTAACTTTATAACCTTTTCCGGATAGTAACTCCATCGTTTTTTGTCTGAAATCTCCTTGTATAATGATTTCTCCATCTTTTACGGAACCGCCTGCACCGCATTTGTTCTTAATGATTTTACCCAGTTCCTTCAGGTCGTCTTCAGAACCGATAAATCCTGTAACAAGGGTTACCTGCTTACCTTTTCGTTGTTTTTTATCCAACAATACCCGTAAATTTTGTTGTTGCGGGGGCAGGGTTTCTCTTTCTTTCTGTTCTTCATACTCATAGTTAAAATCAGGATTGGTAGAATATACAATATTTATTCGGCCTTTATGTTGTTTTTTACTCATAATCAACAAATTTATTTAACTATATTTAACATTGGGCTAAATTAGTTAAATCACAAATAATTTCGACTTATATATAAAAAAACATTATTTTCGCTGTACCAAAAAATAAAATAATTATCTAAAATTTGCAGTTTGTGCTGCATAAATCTAAAATATCATCGGATGAAGAAGTATAACTTATATAACAATTTACTGGGCTGGATAAGTTTTTTAATCGCAGCCACTGTTTACTTGTTAACCATTGAACCTTCAACCAGTTTATGGGATTGTGGAGAGTTTATTGCTTCGGCGTATAAACTCGAAGTGGGACATCCCCCGGGAGCCCCTCTTTTTATGATCCTTGCGCGATTTTTTTCTTTATTAGGGGGTGATGCAGCCAATGCAGCTAAAATGGTGAATGTGATGTCTGCCCTGGCCAGTGCAGCTACTATTATGTTCTTGTTCTGGACTATAACTCACCTGGCACGGAAAATAGTTATCAAAGGAGAAGATGATCTCAACCTCTCTAAGTTGATTGCTATTCTGGGCAGTGGATTTGTGGGTGCTATGGCCTATACATTCTCAGATACTTTTTGGTTTTCGGCTGTTGAAGGAGAAGTATATGCTTCTTCCTCATTATTTACAGCTTTGGTATTTTGGGCAATTCTTAAATGGGAAAACATTGCCCACGAAAAATATGCAAACAGATGGTTGATACTGATAGCATACCTGATGGGGCTTTCAATCGGTGTCCACCTGCTTAACCTTCTTGCAATACCTGCCATTGTTCTTGTGTACTATTTTAAAATGTACGAAGTTACCCGAAAAGGTGTAATTAAAGCTCTTATTGTATCTGTAATTTTACTTGGAGCGATTATGTACGGTGTCATTTCAGGGGTTATAAAGATTGCATCGTGGTTCGAATTGTTATTTGTTAATTCATTTGGATTACCATTCTCCTCCGGAATTATATTTTATGCTCTTGCACTTATCGCTGTTTGTTCATGGGGTGTTTATATTACACGCAAAAAAGGTAAAGTAATATTAAATACAATAATAACAGGATTTATAGTGATCGTCTTGGGATATTCGTCCTTTTCCATGATTGTGATCCGTTCATTGGCAGATCCTCCAATGGATGAAAATAATCCTGAAACCGTTTTTTCATTATTGGCTTATCTGAACAGAGAACAATATGGAGACCGTCCATTGTTAAAAGGACAATATTATAATGCCCCGGTAACGGATTATGAGGAAGGAAAACCTGTGTGGACAAAGAAAGGTAAAAAATATGTGATTACGGATTATAAAACAGAAGTAAAGTATGATAAGCGTTTTATAACTATATTTCCTCGTATGTATAGTCCAAGTAAAGAACACATAAAGGTTTACAATGAGTGGGGAAAAGTAAAAGGGACACCGATAACTATACGAAATCAGCAAGGCCAGAACCAGGTAGTTAAGAAACCAACATTTGGTGAAAACCTGCGGTTCTTCTTTAGTTACCAGGTTGGGTTTATGTATCTCAGGTATTTCATGTGGAACTTTGCCGGGCGTCAGAACGACATACAAAGTAGCGGGGGCATCCTTCATGGGAATTGGATGTCGGGTATACCATTGTTTGACAAAGGGCGTATTGGGCCACAGGAGAACCTGCCCTCCAAGTATAAAAACCAGAAATCTCAAAATAACTATTATATGCTTCCTTTATTGCTCGGGTTAATTGGAATGTTCTATCATTTCAACAAGAATAATAAGGATGCATCTGTAGTATTGTTACTATTTATATTAACCGGACTGGCCATTGTTGTTTATCTTAACCAGACACCTCTTCAACCGCGCGAAAGAGATTATGCATATGCAGGTTCGTTTTATGCTTTTGCGATTTGGATAGGCCTGGGAGTATTGGGGGTTATCTCTGCTTTCAAGGAAAAACAAAGGGGAGTGGTCTTAACAACTTTCATTGTTCTGTTATGTTTTGCTTTAGTGCCGGGTATTATGGCAAAGGAAAACTGGGATGACCACGATCGCTCAGGACGTTATACTGCACGTGATTTTGCATATGACTATCTTATGTCTTGCGAGCCTAATTCAATATTACTTACCAATGGAGATAATGACACATTCCCGCTTTGGTACTTACAGGAAGTTGAAGAAGTGAGGACAGATGTACGGGTTGTGAACCTGATGCTATTAAATACGGATTGGTATATTGACCAGATGAGGAGAAAGGCATACGATTCAGATCCGGTACCCTTCTCTCTTACTGAAGACCAATACATTCAGGGTAAGCGTGATGTAGTTTATTTTGTACCCCGGACGGAGGATTATGTAGATTTAAAAAAGGCAATTGAATTCGTGGCAAGTGATGATCCCCGGACGAAGCAATTGCCAAATTATGGTGAAGAGATAAGCTATTTTCCAACCAAGAACTTTATTCTCCCGGTTGATTCAGCTACTGTTGTTAATAATGGAACTGTAGCTCCTGAACTGGCTGACAAAATAGTACCGGAAATACGATTCTCATTGAACCGGGGACATGTGGTTAAAGGCGAATTTATGTTATTGGATCTATTGGCCCATAATAATTGGGAAAGACCTGTATATTTTGTTGCCGGAGGAAACAGTGGGGCACTCGGCCTTGAAAATTATTTCCAGCTTGAAGGACTTGCCTATAGATTAGTTCCAATAAACACACCTTCACAAGGCTTCCCAAATTATGGAAGAATTGATGTGGATAAGATGTATGATAATTTCATGAACAAATTTGAATGGGGAAGGATGAATGCACCAGACGTATATCTGGATCACTTTCATGTAAGAACAATATCGGTTACTTTGCTTCGTAACAGATTTGCACGACTTGCCGATGCTCTTTCACAACAGGCAAAATATGATTCTGCAGTTGCTGTTCTGGATAAGGCGATGGACCTCATGCCGGATGAGAAGGTACCCTATGATTACCACATTAACAGTATTGTTGAAGCCTATTTTAATGCTGGTGCATTAGATAAAGCAACTGAACTGGCAAAACAATATTCAGCACTTTTGGATGAGGAACTCGACTACTATTTTAGCCTCAAACCTAAATTCAGGGCAACTATAGACCTTGAGGTTCGTATAGCATTGCAATCTTATCAGGAGCTGGTTATGATACTGACTCAAAAAGGCGGGGCAGAAATGTCTGGAACCATTGAACAACAATTTACCAAATACTATAACCTTTATTCACAGTCACAGCAGGCTATGCAATAAAAACAAAGTATAATTGACAATAAGCGTTAAGATATGATCAGGTTATCTTAGCGCTTTATTGTTTTAATAGTTTTTTATTGTGCCTCTAATATTTTCTAATCAGCAGTTTATTTGCCAGGTTTATTAGCTCGTCTAATTTGTCTTTTTTCACATCAACGTGTTTAAGTTCGTCTATTGCTTTTTCAAAAAACTCATTTATTTTATTCTCAGTATTTTTTCTTATTTCCAGTCTATTATATATCGATTTTACCTTTGATATTTTTTCGTCCTCATTATACTTTTTTATATGCAACAGCTCAAGAAGTTCTTTCCTTATTTTGTCATTGTCTGTATTCAAAGCATTTACGAGAAGATAGGTTTTTTTATTACATACTATATCCCCTCCATGCTTCTTTCCAAAGACTTCTGCATCCCCATATACATCAAGCAGGTCATCCTGCAACTGAAATGCCAGTCCCAGATATTTACCAAAATTATAAAGTCTTTCAGCATCCTCATTTTGTGCACCTCCCAGAATAGCACCAATCTTCAGGCATGCAGCTATCAGGACAGATGTTTTTAAAAATATCATATTCAGGTACTCGTCTTCATCTAACGATTCCTTCAACTCAAAATTCATATCCAATTGCTGGCCTTCACAAACTTTCAGTGCAGTTTCGTTGTATATTTCCCAAACCTTTCGTGAATACTTTTCTTCTGCAAATGTGATAAATTGATTGGCCAGAAACACCATGGCATCTCCGGAGAGTATAGCCGTATTTTCATTCCATTTTACATGAATGGTAGGTTTTCCTCTTCGTACCGGTGCTTTATCCATAATATCATCATGGATAAGGGTAAAGTTATGGAATAATTCTAATCCGATAGCAGGTAAGATAGCAGGTTCAATATTTTCAGAAAACATATTACAGGATAGCAGCACGAATGCAGGCCTAAGCTTTTTTCCTCCAAGTGAAATGATGTATTCAATTGGTTCATACAATTCAACCGGTTGTTTGATAAAACGAATTTCTTTAATTCGTTTTTCTATTATTTCTTGTATTTCCTTAAGTGAATACATCCTGATGAATGAAAAATGAAGTCGTAAATATAGCACAAACAGCGATTTTTTAATAATTTAAACTTTGCTTTTTATTATTTCTCCGGGTTCGGTGTTGAATTTAGCAATAGTGGTGCCTGCATCGGAGCTAAAAGTGAATCTCTGATTCACAGTAAAAGCTATAATGTTCTCCTGATACATGGGATTTGTGTATGAAAAAGACTTTTAGCTTTTAGCCATTGGCTATTAGTAAACTTCTAAAAGCTAAAGGCTAATAGCTTTTTGTAGAAGTGAGTCTCTGATTCACATTGCTTCAAAGAAGCAACATCCAGCACTATAAGGTTAGTAAGTTTTCCTGCTTTGGTTGTAATATAACATCGAGGAAGTCTGAGACTTCCTTTTTTATGCAACGTAGTCGGAGATTCCGAACGCTGGGATTTTATCTGTCCGAAAAGGGTAAAAAGTAGTTAAAGACCTGACAAAAATTTTAATGTTCTTTCAAGCTAATTAATTTATTTTTATTTTAAACGCTAATTTTTAATTTTGCAAGCGGTTTTAATTTCCAAAATTCTGATATCCGGATGGGCATGATAAAGCCTAATATTTTAGTAATACTTATTGTTTCAGCCTGCCTGAATTTATGTTCCCAGGATCATTATACTATTGAAGTTTCTATTAAAGGAGGAGCTAACCTTGAAGTAATTTTAGGACACTACCTTGGCAGTTCAATTGTCCCGGTTGATACGATTGTATTGAACAATGACGGGGAAGGTGCGTTTACCGGTAAAGAGGCATTACCCCAGGGATTATACTTTCTTTACCTGGGTGAAAATAAAATGATTGATATGATCATCGCTGATGACCAGGATTTTAAAATCAGCTTTTCTAAGAATATTCCTGATTTTAAGATAGAAGGGTCGAAAGAAAATGAATTGTTCTTTGATTATCGTAATTACATGCTTTCAAAAGGTGCTGAGATGGGCCGGTTAAATGATATTCAGATCCGCTCAAATTCAAAAGCAGCTAAAGATTCGATAGATAAGGTAATGCAAGACCTTAATACTGAAGTTGTGAACCATGTTACAAAAATGACAGATGAAAATATGGGCACGTTTTTCAGTACATTTGTAATTGGTGCAAGAGATATACCGATGCCTCTGGCGCCAAAAGATAAAGATGGCAATTTAACTGATTCATTGTTTTATTATCATTATGCGGTGGAACATTATTTCGATAATTTTGATTTAAGTGATGAACGATTATTGCGGACACCCATCTATAATGAAAAGGTAGAAATGTATATTTCTCAGGTTGTAGCGCCCAGGACAGATTCCTTGTTAAAAGCAGTTGATTTTTTATTGTCAAAAACTGAAAACAGCGAAGAACTATTCAAAAATATGCTTTCAATGCTTATGCTGTATTCACTTCGAAATGATTATTCAGAGATGGATGAAGTCTTTGTCCACCTTGCTGAAGATTATTATCTCCCAAAAGCGGACTGGGCTGAACCAGATTTTATGAATTTGCTCAGGAAGAAAACAAATGAGAAAAAGCGCACATTGCGTGGTCAGATTGCTCCTGATTTTGAAGTACTTGAGGTAAGTACTGATCACTTTCTTAAATCAGCGAATAATGCAGATTTAAAGACTGATACATTAGTGGGTAGCCCAATGATGATCAGCTCAGTTAATGCCGAATATACTATATTGTATTTCTGGGAAGCAGATTGTGGTCATTGCAAGGAAGTGACACCAAAGCTATACGAGATGTACGAAAAGAGTCTTAAAGAAAAAGGGGTAAAGATTATTAGTATTCAAATGCTTACGAGTCCTGTTGGAAAGACTAAATGGATTGATTTTGTAAACAAACACCAGTTATATGACTGGTATAACGTATGGCAGCCAAATGATTTTGAATACAGGACAGTATATGATTTACGATATTCGCCGGTAATGTATTTGCTGGATAAAGACCATAAGATAATAGCTAAAAATATAGCACCTGAACAGGTGGACGAATTAATTGAATTATATAAAACAAACAAACTATAAACAGGGATGGAAAAAGGGAAAAAACTTAAACTGATTTTGGAAGACGGTACCGAATATACAGGCTGGTCATTTGGATATGACGGGTCAATTTCCGGCGAAGTTGTTTTTAATACTGCAATGACAGGGTATCCGGAAAGTCTGACGGATCCATCCTATAAAGGGCAAATACTGGTCCTTACCTATCCGCTTATTGGTAATTATGGAGTCCCTGTAAATGCGATGGAGAACAATATGGAGAAGTTCTACGAATCCTATGCCCTTCATATTTCGGGATTGATCGTATCAGATTACTCTTTTGAATACAGCCACTGGAATGCCCAAAAGAGCTTGGGCGACTGGTTAAAAGAAGAGAAAGTGCCCGGGATTTATGGTATAGATACAAGGGCGCTGACAAAGCGTTTGCGTGAGAAAGGGACCATGTTGGGCAAGATCGTTTTTGAAGAAGATGTGGAATGGTATGATCCGGGGAAAGAAAACCTGGTGGCAAAAGTGAGCATTGACAAGAAAGAGGTGTATGGAAATGGCAAATACAAAATATTACTGATTGATTGTGGTGTAAAACACAATATAATCCGTTGCCTGCTTAAACGTGATACAACTGTAATTCGTGTACCCTGGGACCATGATATCTCAAAAGAAGAGTATGATGGCCTGTTTATTTCAAATGGTCCCGGAGACCCAAAGATGTGCATGGAGACAGTAGAATCCTTAAAAAAGGCTTATGGTGAGAACAAACCTATATTTGGCATTTGTCTGGGTAACCAGCTTATGTCATTGGCAGCAGGAGGAGATACATACAAATTAAAATATGGGCACCGAAGTCACAACCAGCCGGTAATAAAAGTTGGAACAGATACCGCTTATGTTACATCACAAAACCATGGTTATGCTACAGATAATAAGACATTAACAATAGATTGGGAACCATTATTCATTAACATTAATGATGATACAAATGAAGGGATTAAGCATAAATCAAAGCCTTTTTTCTCTACCCAGTTTCACCCTGAAGCATCCAGCGGGCCAACAGATACGGAGTTTTTATTTGATGATTTTATTGAATTGATTAAAAACGGGAAATAGGCGAGGGGTCCACTAATTTCACGAATTGCCCTAATTTATTGATTTTTATCAAAAAAACCAGGATCATCAATTGGCGCCATCCTATTCCGTTGCATGAATATTTCTAACGATTAAAATGGGTACTGCTTGCAACGGTTTTATTTAGGAAACTCTAATTCTACAAATATATGACTCCCCTAGAGTCAATCAACGACTTGATTAGGTTTAATCTGACAATATTAAATTATTGTAGCTATCCATAAAGGATAAATTATTGTCTTTAATTGTAAAGGACTCCAGAGGAGTCATATGTCTATAGAAAGTAATTATTACGAAATAAAACCGTTGCAAGCATTTTATAACAATGTAATACCAAACCTTACATGCAACGGAAAGCATGAACGCTGGTTATCTCAACTGATGTTTGATTCAATAAATCACGAGGACTTTGCGGTTTATCTCAAATAAACAGTGTGATTTTAATTAAGTTTCCATTTTTTTAAATTCAACGACCCGAAGCACCCATATCCGTTATTCACAGTACTGTATCTCGGTTGATATGTGTTTGGCCAGATTGCAGATGGAGAAGTAGTGATATACTCGGTTAATTTCTCGTCATAGGCATAAACAATCATTTCAACTGTATCAGTATCTGAAAAACCTGAAATTTCGAATGGCAGGGAAATATCCAGGTCAGCATCCTCTTCCCTGAAATACCGGTTCAATGAAATGGCTTCATTATTAATAAGGATGGCAACATCATACATAGTAACCATGCTATCGTATTGAACCGTAAATTCAATAGATTTCAGGTTAATTTTAATATTATTTCCGGTCAATACAGGTGTTGCCGGAATAGTAGTTTCTGAAGTTAATTCAGGCAAATTTTCATATGTACAAAATACACTGTAAGTTTCCCCTGCTTTCGGATAAAAATGGTCCGAACGATATACTGAATCCTGAAACACACCCTCAAAACGTGTTTGGTAAAAAACAGTTGTATCAACCGCTTGACCATTTTCCATTCGGTATACCTCTACCACGGCACCAGGGGCATCCCATGTTTCACTTGTATCGTAAGGTACTTTCACTGACTTTTCCAGCCGTATAAACGACATGGGAAGTGAATCAAGGGAATCTGGCCTGATTACTCCCATAATATTAAGCATGGGGATATGAGTTGGATCTTCAAGGAAATTAGGTTGTGGACCAAGTATCATTTCTTCACATGAAGTAATGCAAAGAGATATCGCGATTACAATAATGATTTTTTTATATAGGGTTTTCTTCATGTTAAAACTTAATAGTATAACCTGCATTAACATAAGGGATATAATTTGTGCCAAAAGGCAGGTATTTATCTGGCATGGGGAAATACCATTCAACATTTCGCCATAAAAACATGATGTTCTCAATCGAGAAATTCAGATACGAGCTTTCAGCATTCAGGAATTCAACCAGTTCTGCTGCGAAACCATTTCGTATTTCCTTTTTCAGGCCTAAATCGAGCCGGATATAGAATGGAAGCCGTGCGTTATTTTTTATTGTGGTAATTCCTGTTGGATACATACCGGTTACATTATATACAGGATCATAATAGAAGTACGACCTTGAACCTGTCTCGATAGTACGCGGCACACCAGATTTAAATTCAAAAGTTGTACTATAGTTGATCCTGGGAGTTGCCTGGTAATTTAGTATAGTTTTAAAAGAATGTGTACGATCATAGTCATACAGGAATTCTTTTCCATTCATTATATGATCAAAGCTGCGTGTTGAACGGCTTAGTGCATAACTGACCATGCCTGAAAGCCTGGTATAGTTGATTAACCATTGCAACTCCATTCCGCAGGCTTTGCCCGTTCCTTGCATTATACGGTCAGTAAAGGTAACAACTTCTGAAGCATTCAAACCAATATCAAATGTATAGGTTCGTATAATGTCTTTGTAGTATAAGTCCATGCTTAATCTCGAAAAATTACCAATAGGTCTTTCTGCACCCAGAATGTAATGAATGGATGTACTTGGTGGATTATCCTGAAGTGGATAGTAGTAATCGAGGAATTGGACAAGCATATATTCCGGTGAGTTAATGGAAATAATGTTTTGCTGATATATACCCCAGGCAGCTTTTATTTTTAAATCACCGGGGAAAATGTAGGATAACCCTGCCCTTGGTTCTACTTGCAATTCGTCAGAAAAACTATATTGTGTGAATCTTGATCCCAGTCTTGCCTGGAAAGGCCTCAATTCTAGTAAATATTCTGTAAAACCTGCAACCTGATCCGGGTTCCGGGTTGCATTCTCATGATTTAGTTCGTTAATAGTCAGGCTGTTTGAAAACAGATAATGACTGTATTCACCTCCGAAACGCACAGTGTTTTTATTAGTAAGCTTTACGTTTAGTACGGTTTTGGCTGACAGATCCTCAATCCTGTTTTTCAGGTCGGTATTGTAACTAAGCATTATACGTTCTATTTCTCCTTCATCGCTCTCAAATTCCCCTTCTAATTCAATTCCCGTAATATCGTTTGAATTAAAAAAAGAACCCGAGATTTGAGTTCGAAGATACACACGAGGACTGATAATGGTTTTTAAAATGGCTGTTGCAGCCTGGTTTGTCCATTTGTTTTTGATAATAAATTCAAATTCATCAAAGTCTTCCAGACCACTTACTGTATTTGGTAAATATTTATACCAGCGCGACATTTTATAATCGTAATAATCTTCCGAACGAAAGTATTTTAATGTTAGACGGTTTCTGTCATTGAGTTTTGATGTAAAAGAAAGATTGAAATCATAATATACTGCCGGGGAGTAAAATAAAAATATATTAGGCAGACTGTAAAATGTCCGGCCCGAAACCATCATCGTGCTGTTATTACCTGCCGGAAAATCCAGGGCTAGTGTAGAATACATCAGTGATGGACTAACCTCTCCATGAAGTTTTTTATTATTACCTTCTTTTGTTGTAATGTTCATTATGGAGGAATTTCGACCGCCAAATTCTGCACCAAAACCACCTACCAGTAAATCTACCTCTTTAATAGCATACAGGTTGAAAAGACCCTGCCCTGTCAAACTGTGATAGGGATTATATATGGTAACACCGTCAAGAAGCACCATGTTTTCGCTTGGATCACCACCTCTTGCAGAGTAGAGGGGTGAAAACTGGCTGCCTTCTTCAATGCCAGGTAAGAATTTTATAGCTTTGAACACATCCTTATCAGCAGTTGGTATACTCTGTATAAGGGATGGCTGTATCTTCATATGACTCACATCCATGCGGGCATTACCAAAATCTTCCGGTTTAATCTCAACAATAGAAACTTCTTCCAGTTCAATGGATTTTGGCTGAATGGCTATGTCAGGCAGCACAAGGCCTTTATCAGTAATGGTAATTTCTTTTTTTCTGGTTTCGTAGGAGATATGGGAAATTTCTATTTCATGTTTGCCGGGGGGTAGCCCTGTAAGATGATAAAACCCGTTCAGATCTGTGATACAACCTTTGTATTGTTCTTTCCACACTACAGAAGCGCCTATAACAGTTTCACCGGTTTCTTTATCCACAATATAACCTGATATGGCATAGGTCTGGCCAGATATATTTCCAACAAAGGAACAAATTAATAATATAGTGAATAGCACTCTCATAGTTTTACTCCTGCGTGGATTAATACTCCCGGTTGAAAGCGAACACTATAATGATAAATATAATTTACACTTTCAAAAAGACCGGCTCCAAAAATAAATGATTTTTTATCCAGGGGGTTCCATATAAACCTTTGAGAGAACGAAAGCTCCAGCATACCCATATCATAAAGCTTATAGTCGTTTTCTTCCAGGTTCTTCCAACGGTTCAATCCTATGAAAAGGTTCCCTTTTGCATTAAAAAGGTATTTTTCATTCAACCGGTAATTTAAATGTGTGTTAAACAGGTCAAATTCTATAGCTTCCAGTTCTTTTTCGTTTCTGTATCTTACGTCATATGCTTTCCGCTGAAATTGGGTATTTACTTCCCTGTGTGAAAACATGATTTCACCATCGATAGCAAAGAAATGAAGCCCTAAAATGGCATCTGTTCCAACATACATATTTTTAAATTTTCCGGTATATGGATTTGATCTGTAGTTTGGAAGAGTAATAGGTTGTTGATTTTCAAGCTTATCGGTAAGTGTTGATAAATCATTTAAAAAATGTTGCTGCCAGCTTTTCAATACCTTCTCATAAGCATCTTTTTGTGTGGGTTTTATCGAAAAGTTAGCATATTTTTCCTCATATACCAATTCCCCGCCAAATTGCAGGCTGTCATTATTTTCTGAATAGTATACCTGGATTGTAGAATTGAGGTACATAGAAGGCTTGAGAAAATAGGTCTTCTTTTCTGACTTGAATTCTGTTATTTTTAACTGGTATGAATATGAATTTTCATTTATTTCAAACATGGAGCTAAGTTCTTTTTCAAGTGGAGAGGATAGACTTATTAAGAAATCCACTGGAATATATTGATATTGTTTCTTTTCAGTAATACTTAAAATATTGCCCGGATGAGTTCTGGCATCGTTTATCTTCGTTACATTTAGCTGAACAGGAGGTATTTGAAATGTATCTGCGAAACTAACAATTATTGAATCTTTAATATAACGCTGGCTATAAGAACTTTGCCAAAGGAATAGCAGGATTATGATAATTAAATACTGACGCTTGTGTGTGATCCTAAGCTTCAAATTTTTTTGTTTTTTCAAAGATAAACGTGTAATATATAAAAGTATTATTTTTATTGTATTATTTATTTTTAAAAATAAAAGAGTTATCAATATACTTTTTTTCACAACTTAAGTTTTCATCTCTCGTAAAAATTTATTAAATTTAGTAAAGCAGGTTTTCAATTTGCTTTTGGTATTCCCATACTATTGATTGCTGCGCTTGAAGGGTATTAAAGGGGAAAAACAAATAAAATTCTATAACATGAGAAAGAATATTTTAGCTAGAGTATTTGTTATTTGCATGATTTGTGCAATTTCATGTACTAATAACGGGAATGTTAATGATAGTAGTAAATCTGCATCTAAAACAACTGATCAAGGCATTGATAAAAAGAAAAAGGAAAATAAAACAGAGAAACGTTCAAATTTCATAACAGCAAAAGGCTGGAAGTTTCATGATGGGACAACCTATCAGTTTGATAAGTTTCTGAATGGGCGGGTATATCCTCCGGGTGAAAGAGACGCGTTTATAGTTTTTGGTTCAAACACAAGAAACCAGCCAGAAGTGCATCTGGAAATAACTATAAATGGAGATACACCCGGAACATATGAAAGGGAATGGGACAATGCATCAAAAAAGGCCATAAAGAGCGGGCTCTCGGTTACTTTCGAGCGATATGGGAACGACTTTTTCGGTATACATTTTGATAAGGGGATATTAGTTTTAGAGGAGGTTGGCAAGGTTGGAGGGTATATTTCAGGCACCTATACATTTACTGATGGTCGTGTCTGGGACGAGACTGAAAAGAAAGAAATTTCAGGCATTACGGCGTATGGTGAATTCAGAGTGAAAAGAGAAAATCTTTCCGATGGACATTAAAATATTTCAATTTAAAAATAGAAAAAATAATTTAAATCTACAGGTATGAAGAAAGTGATGATTTTATCAGGCATTTTAGTTGGATTAATGTTTGTTTTCCAACAATGTAATGTATCAACAGCAAACATAGCTGATGTAAAAATGTGTGAATCTCCAAATGGATATTTATGTTCAGAGGACAACACCGTGTTTTCAACCAGTTCTCCTGAAATACACGTGAGCTGTGTGCTTAAAAATGCTACCGAAGGTTCAAAGATTACTTTTACATGGTACTATCAGGGGGAAGAAAAGATTTTAATTGATGAAGCTTCGTTTGTAGCAAAAGATGTAACATCTGATGTTCACTCATCCTTATCAATACCTGATGCCGGATGGCCAACAGGGAATTATGAAGTTGTTATTAGTCTGGATACGGATAATTCAAAACCTATAACCAAGAGTTTTTCAGTACAATAACAGGGATAATTGAGAAATTTTAAGGCGCAAAAATTAACGTTTTTGCGCTTTTCTTTTTTTTGGCAATTATGAAATTGTCTCATTGTAAAACGTAATTTTTATAAATTAAAATGGGTGGAAAGATATCTTTTTTTTATTTTTGCATCCAGAACCTCCCAAACTCACAAAATTCCAAAAACAAGAACAATAATTTTTTGTTCTCTATATTTAATTAGTATTTAATCGTAATATAAAACAAACATGGAGCAAGGACGCATTGGAATTATTGTGATAAGTCTTTTATTTAGCATTACTGCTGCTGTTCACAGTCAAAGTTATAAGATCAAAGCTATTATACAGGACAAACAAACCGGCAAGGGCATGGAAGGTGTAGATGTTATTGTAAAAAATAAATTAGATAATAAAGGGTCAGGACAGGCCATATCTGGCATTGAGGGTCAGGTAGAAATTGAAAATCTGAATGCTGGCACTTATATTGTGCAGTCTTCACATGTGGGCTATATAACGGATTTGACACAAGTAAAGATTGAAAATAGAGATGTTGAGGTACAGATAGTTCTTGAAGCCAATATTTTATCAATTGGTGAAGTAGAAATATCAAGCTTACGATATCCAAAAAAGATGAAAGAAGCTGCTATTCCAATAGGAATAATTGATGGTTATACATTAGACCGGATTCCGGCAGTTACACCTTCTGATCTTATGCAGAATATCCCGGGTGTTTCTTTGGCACGTGATGGAATATGGGCAACAAGTATAAACATAAGGGGATTGTCAGAGCAACGGGTGATACTGCTTGTAGATGGTTATCGTGTTGAAACGGCTACTGATATAGCTGCCGCCATGGCGCTGATTGATAATAATGATATTGAACAGATTGAAGTTATTAAAGGATCTGCCTCATCTATATATGGAACAGGAGCTTTAGGAGGGGTAGTTAATATTATTACAAAAAATCCGGGATTTTCCGACGGGTTTAAGTTTGGAGGAACCATTTCGTCAGGTTATGGTTCTGTTAACAATATGTATACAGAACATATTGCATTGAATAACTCAGATAGTAAATGGTTTATGAAGATTGGCGGCACATATCGTGATGCTGATAATACAGAAACTCCTGAGGGAACACTCCAAAACAGCCAGTTTACAGATTATAATATTGCTACTACGATAGGATTTAAAATAAATGACAGACAAATTATAAAAGTGAACTACCAGAGGTTTACAGGAGAGGATATTGGGATACCTGGAGGAGTGGCATTTTCAAAACCGGCAATAGCAACATATCCCACTGAGCTGAGGGAATTGATTGATGTTGAATATACCTTAACAGATCTTAGTCCCTCTCTGAAAAGGATTTCTGCAAGGGCATTTTCGCAGTTTATTTTACGTGATGTGCAATTGTACCCTAATATACCGTCGGATACAAATTACGCATTAAGAAGAGTTACAACACCTGTTGTGTTTACTCCCACAGCTGACCATAGTACGCTTGGTGGCAATGTTCAAACTGACTGGCAATTCGGCAACAAGCATACTATAATTGCAGGCATTGATATCTGGCAGCGCACTTTTAAAGGATCAAGGGAAAAGCTTATACATCAGTCTGTATTGGATAGCATGCTAAATCAAATTGCTTTAATTGAAATTATAAGGGGAGAAAAGCCATTGCCAAATTCTCTTTTCAGAAGTGCCGGTATTTTTATTCAGGATGATGTTAGCTTAGTTGACAATAAGCTAACAGCTACTATTGGGGCTCGTTATGAGTATATTTATGTTGATAATGATGAAGTGCATGATCCTGATTACATGATTATTAATGGCACCCGAAATGACAATCCTCCTACTCAGCGCATTACTTTTACTGAAAACAACGAGGTAAATCATTCATGGGCTGCTAATATTGGACTCTTATATAACTTTGCAAAAGATATACAGGCTACTTTATCTCTGGGGAACTCGTTCCGCTCTCCTGTACTGGAAGAACGATTTAAATACATCGATTTGGGAAGCAGTGTAAGGCTTGGGAATCCGGCTCTTTTACCTGAGCATGGTTATTCTGCTGATCTGGGTTTTAAAGTTTTTAAGCCAAGATTTAACCTTATGGTAAATGGATTCATAAACAAACTTACCGATTTGATTGTGGAAGAACCAGGAAAATTTATCTATTCCCTTACAAGTGATGAAAATCTGATTGATACCCTGCCTGCATTGATCAATACTAATGTAGAAAAAGCACTGCTCTATGGTTTTGATTTAGATGTACAATACAATGTTTATCAGTACCTGGTGTTATACAACAGTTCGTCTTATGTGAGAGGTGAAAATAGGACAGAAAAAACGAACTTGCCGTTAATACCTCCACTTAGTACCCGTACAGGCCTTCGTTATGGTTTTGCACAAATTATTAATTTAGATTTTTCGGCAGTAATTGTTGCCAGGCAGGACAAAGTTACAGAAGGAGAAACAGAAACCGATGGCTATATAAAATTTGATTTGATGCTAAGTTCAACACAAATGAGTATTAATCCATTGAAACTACAACTTTTTGCGGGTATCCAGAACCTTACAGATGTTGCATATACCAACCATCTGGCAACTAACCGGGGTTCGATAAATTATGAACCGGGAAGAAATATTTACGGGAAATTGATTGTTCATTGGTAATATTATGCTGTATGAGGCGATGCAAAAAGTCCTTTTTTTGCCATAAAACTCTTAAACATAAAATTTCACAAAAATTACACCATTAAATATCATGCTTTTGTGGATTTAGTGGCATTTCTTACTTTTTTTGACTTTATGGACAACCTCCTGTCAAAATAGTGATTCTTCATATCGCGTTCCTGTTATTTAATCTGTAAATCAATAAATTAGGATCAATATTTGTAATTATTAAATGAAAATGTTTTAAATTGCATCTGCTTAAAATCATTCATTATGAAGACGCAAATATATTTTTTATTCTTTCTTTTGTTTTTTGCCATACATATTATGCAATCATGTAAAAAGGATGAGGATAATGATAAAACTGACGAATTGACATTTACAGATACCAGGGATGGAAAAATATATCAATATGTAATTATTGGCGACCAGACATGGATGGCTGAAAATCTGAACTATGATGCCGGTATAGATTGCTGGTGCTATGAGGACAATTTATCAAATGCTACAGAGTATGGCCGACTGTATAGCTGGGAACGAGCAATGCATGCTTGTCCTGATGGTTGGCACTTACCCAATGATGAAGAATGGAAAACAATGGAAATATATCTTGGCATGTCACAAGAAGAAGCAGATAATACAGGCAATAGGGGGGATGATATTGGAAATGCAATGAAATCAAAAAGCGGATGGCTGAACAATTGGAACGGAAATAATTCAAGTGGATTTAATGCCTTTCCAGGAGGATATCGGACCAATATAGGCTCATACCTCGATATGGGTTCCCGTGCATGGTTTTGGACAGCTACTGAAGAAGTTAACGGAATAGCATGGTTCAGAAGACTTTCATACCAGGCTGATGGTGTGACGCGTACCAGCAACGATGTTATCTTCGGGTTATCTGTACGATGTGTTATGGATAAAGAATAAAAATCAAAAATTCTAATGAATCAAAAACACATTATATCAGTACTCCAGGGAAAACCTACATTACTTATCTCCTGACTTCTGTTTCCGGTCTCCCGTCTTTTCCAATGCAATATTCCTATTTTTAAAAATATAAAACTATCTTTGTGTTCTTTTAATAAAACTTAGTAAGCCATTGTATCAAAGTGGCTTTAACGACAAAAAGGATTGAAAACATACTAAAACTAAACAGATGAAAATTGAACTTAAGAAGAATTGTGCTTATTCCCTGGTTGTGCCAACAAGCATGGGTGTGAGGATTACACCGATTAACGGACAAGCAGTTCATTGCAGTGATACTTTTAAAATGCAGGCTACAAGCGCTGAGACAAATGTTGCCAGTGTGGCTTCATATCTTGGATTACCGGTAAAAGTCTTAACAACTTTTGTGAAGGGTAGTCCGATTGCTCGTTTTATTAAAGACAACCTGGCCAGCCGGCATATGGATTACGAAGGCGTGGAAGTTGAGCAGGGAGGCCCCTGGGGCTACCGTCATCAGTTTAATATTGCGGACAGCGGCTATGGTTCACGCGGACCAAGAGTTCAAAACGACCGTGCCGGTGAAGTTGGACGCACACTTAACGTAAAAGATTTTGATCTTGACAGGATTTTTGGAAAAGAAGGTATTCAGATCATTCACCTTTCAGGACTTATTGCAGCCTTATCTCCTGATACAGGAAAGTTTTGTTTAGAATTAGCACGAGCTGCTAAAAAATACGGCACCCGTATTTCTTTCGATCTGAACCACAGAGCATCTTTCTGGATAAACCGTGAAAAAGAGCTTCATGAGATTTTTTCCGAAATCGCGAGTGTTTCTGATATTCTTATTGGTAATGAAGAAGATTTTCAGCTTTGTTTGGGTATTGAGGGACCTGAGGCTGGTGGTAAAGACATCTCAGCTAAAATTGATGGTTTTAAGGGCATGATTAAGAATGTGAAGAAAGCATATCCTAATGCTTCGGTATTTGCAACAACTTTACGTGAAGTAGTAAGTACCAATCACCACATGTGGGGTGCAATTATGCTTGAAGGTGAAAACTGGCATGTAGTTGAACCTCGCGATATCACTGTTTTGGACCGTATTGGCGGAGGTGATGGTTTTGTTGGTGGCATGCTTTATGGCATCCTTAAGGAATGGGAAGCTGAAAAGTGGATTCAATTTGGGTGGGCAACAGGTGCACTGGCAACTACACAACTAACCGATTATGGTCAGCCAGCTGATGAAGAACAGGTTTGGAGCATATGGAAAGGAAATGCCCGCGTAAGAAGATAGAGATGATATAAATATATGATTTTTAAAGCTGTCATTTTTTGGCAGCTTTTCTTTTTATTAATGTATCATTTTGAACATATTTCCGTATATTAGGTTACTTTGTGTAAACTGGTTTTGGATATTGAATAATATCCTGAATTAGTTTAGCATTCCAACCCAAGAGTAGAAGGATTTTTTTTGGAGTAAATTATATTAACAGAATGGTAAATAGAAGATTGATTAGCAGAGTGATTACTTTCACTTTTGTATTGATAGTAATGGCCTCACTGAAATTGTCAGGTCAGCTGGCAATTCAGATAAACGAGTTCATGGCAGTAAATGAAACGTTTTTATTGGATGAAGATACTGCATATTCAGACTGGATTGAGATATACAATTCTTCTGATGACCCGGTTAACCTCCTGGGTTGGTCATTAACAGATGAAATTGGTATAAAAAACAAGTGGATTTTTCCTGCGGTAACATTAAATGCTCACAGTTACATGGTGGTTTTTGCTTCTGGTAAAAACAAAAGAGTAGCAGGCCAGGAACTTCATACAAATTTTAGGATGGATGGAGATGGAGACTATCTTGCTCTTTTCAATCCTGCATACCAGGTTTCTACTGAATTTTATCCGGCATTTCCATCTCAAAAGAAGGATGTTTCCTATGGTTTGTTGAATGGGAACTGGTTCTATTTTACAGGCCCGACTCCTGGCGCGGATAACAGTTCAGGGTCAGCAAAAGTACCGGCTCCTGATTTTAATTATAATCATGGTTTTTATGATTCTCCGTTTAATTTAACACTTAGTTCTGCTGTTGCGGGAACACAGATATACTATACTACTGATGGAAGTGTTCCTTCACAAGTAAATGGCACTTTATTTTCATCACCTATAAATATTAATAACACTTCGATTATTAGAGCGGTAAATACATACTCTGGCCAGTCACCCAGTAAAGTGGTAACACAAACCTACTTATTCCTGGATTCAGTGATACATCAGTCCAATCATCCTGCAGGATATCCTGAGAAATGGGGACCTTATACTGCACTATCTGATACAGCTATAGCTGATTATGAAATGGATCCAGAACTGGTATCAGATCCGACCTTTGCCAATACTTTGAAACAGGCACTTCTTGATATTCCAACGATTTCTCTGGTTACGGATAAAAATAATCTTTTCTCAAAACAAGTTGATCCAAATACCGGAGGAATTTATATATATACCGGACCTCCGCTTACTAATACTACAAGCGGTCTTGGAGATGGATGGGAAAGGCCTGTATCTATGGAGTATTTTGCTCCAAACGATACCGTTTCATTTCAGGTTAATTGTGGTCTACGCCTTCATGGTGGTCATGGTCGCAGACCGGAAAAATCGCCTAAACATTCTTTCCGTGTTATATTTCGAGATGAATATGGCCCAAAAACACTTAATTTCCCAATGTTTGGAGAAGATGCAACTACCAGTTTTAATACAATCGTGTTAAGAGCTGGTTTTTGTAATGCCTGGTATCACCATGAAAGCAGCCAGAGGAACCGTGCACAATATACCCGTGATGCATGGGGCAAGGATGCTCAGCTGGATATGGGACATGTTGGGGCACACAGCAAGTTTGTTCATCTTTATGTGAATGGCATGTACTGGGGGTTATATGCCCCTACTGAACGTATGGACAGACGTTTTGCCGCATCTTATTTTGACGGTGAAGAAGAAGATTTTGATGTGATAAAAGATTATACTGAACCTGTAGATGGGAACCTGGATGCATGGAATGCGATGATGGACCAGGCTGACGCAGGATTGACAAGCAATGAGGCATACCAAAAAATTCAGGGCAATAACCCGGATGGCACACGCAATTTTGCATATCACAAATATGTAGACATTGAGAATATTATAGATTATATGTTGATTAATTTCTACGGCGGAAATACGGATTGGGATCACCATAACTGGGCGGCTATCAAGAACCGTAATAATATAAATCAGGGTTTTCAATTCATATGCTGGGATATGGAACATATTCTTGAAAATGAGAATGCGAATATGCTGGGAGAGAATAATTCGAATTGTCCAAGTGACCTGTTTCAAAAGCTCAGAGCAAATGAAGATTTTAAAAGATCTTTTACTGACCGTGTGCAGGTTCATTGTTTTAATAATGGAACACTCACTCCTGAAGGTGCCGAAGCTCTTTGGAATATGAGAAAAGTTGAGGTTGAGGAGGCAATTAATGGTGAAGCTGCCAGATGGGGAGACTATCGCAGGGATGTTCACCAGTACCAGACTGCAGGGCCATTTGATTTATATACCAAAGAAACCTACTGGCTTCAGGCACAAAGCTATCTGTTAAATACATACTTTCCCGCCAGAACTGGCATTTTCCTGAATCAGCTGAGATCAGCAGGTTTATATCCAAATGTGGATGCTCCTGTATTCCTCGTTAACGGAACTGCTCCTGTTGGATATAACGTAGATATTGGAGATGACGTGTCAATGACAGCTCCTCAGGGAACGATTTATTTTACTGCAGATGGATCAGATCCTGTAGATTGGGGAGGTGGATCCCAGGAAGAAGAATTGGTGCTATTTGAAGAAGATGCAGATAAAAGGGTTACGGTCCCAAAATCGGATTTAGGAACTACCTGGTATTCAAGTATTGGTTTTGACGATTCCGGTTGGACACTTTGCTCCGGTGCGCCCGGGGGTGTTGGTTACGAAAAGAATTCCGGATATGAATCCTTGATAACACTTGATGTTAGCAATGATATGTACACCGGGGGGACCAATCCAAATACATCATGTTATATACGCATATCTTTTACCTTTGATATTACTGAAGTGTCGAATTACAACAGCATGGAACTGGGAGTTAGATATGATGATGGATTTGTTGCGTATCTGAATGGAACAAAAGTAGCTGAGGCAAACGCCCCTGCTTCACCGGTATGGAATTCTGCTTCAACAGCCGGACACGAGGCAGACAACCTTACAACGTTTAGTATAACTGATTATATGGATGAATTGGCAGATGGAGATAATGTTCTTGCAATACAAGGAATAAACCAAAACCTTACAAGCTCTGATTTTATTATCTCAGCAAGACTCAGACTAAGCACATCTTCTGGTCCTGGAAATCCATCTGCAACTGCTATGCTGTATTCAAGTCCAATGGATATCGACGAATCCAAACACATTAAAGCCCGAACTTTTTACAACGGAGAATGGAGTGCATTAAATGACAGGTTCTTTTACCTGGCAGATAGTTTTTATAATGTAAAAATCACGGAAGTAAATTATCATCCTTTAGATGAAGATACTATTAATGATAGCGAGTTTGAATTTGTTGAATTAAAAAATACAGGAACATCCAAATTGTTTTTAGGCGGGTCAAAATTTGTTAAGGGCATAAGTTATGAATTTCCAAAAAATGTTGAATTTGATGCGGGTGAGTTTATTGTTCTTGCTTCAAATCCTGAGATGTTTTATTCGAGATACGGCTTTTATCCTTTTGATGAGTACAGTGGTCAATTAGATAATGGTGGAGAGTGGCTTATTTTAACAAGTCCTTTGGATGATACTCTTTGTGCATTTCGTTTTAATGATGGCACCGGTTGGCCTAGTGCTCCCGATGGTAATGGATATTCATTAGTGCCTACCGAGTTAAATCCAAAGAATGATCAGACTCTACCTTCCTACTGGAGAGCGTCTTATTATATTGGTGGATCACCCGGAAGAGATGATCTCATTGATACTATTTCGCCTCCTGATACGAATCATACTGATACAACCATTATTATCCTGGCTAAGCGACAGGGTGTAAACAATTCTATTCTTAACCAGAATTATCCGAATCCTTTCTCAGATTATACTTACATAAGTTATGAATTAGCTGAAGATGCAATAGTTAATCTTTCAGTATATAATATAACGGGACAACTGATAGCAACCTTTGTGGATGAAGAGCAAAGCAAAGGAGAATATCAAATCCAATGGAACGGTATGGATATGAATGGTGATCCTTTAAGCAATGGTATGTATCTGTACAGGTTGACGGTAGAAAGTAAAGGACAAGTATTTAACACTACCAAACGAATGCTTTTAATGAGGTAAATAGAGAGAGATGTGACCAAAAAGTATATTGAAATGTCATTCTGAACTTGGTTCAGAATCCTTTCAATAAAACGATTAGTCAGTTAACAAGTTCAGGATGATTAATACTGTACTTTTTGGTCATCCCTTACTACTCAATAATCTTTATTTCTTCAATAATATCACCTGCCCGGATTGCATCAATAACCTCCAATCCTTCATATACTTTCCCAAAGCAGGTATGCTTGCGGTCAAGATGGGCTGTATTGCGCCTGTTATGACATATAAAAAACTGGGAACCTCCGGTATCCTTTCCGGCATGGGCCATAGATAATACTCCGCGGTCATGGTATTGATTTCCTCCTGTTAATTCGCATTTTATGGTATAACCGGGCCCGCCCATACCGCTTCCTTCCGGGCAGCCTCCCTGGATTACAAAGTCAGGGATAACCCTGTGAAATGTAAGGCCGTTGTAAAAGCCTTTATTTGCTAAACTGATAAAATTCGCGACTGTATGGGGTGCATCCTTCTCATAGAATTCAACCTTCATAGTCCCCTTTTCCGTAATAATTTCTGCTTTTTTCATTCTTCACTTTGTTGATTTTTAGCTCGTATATTTTCAATTTCCATTTGAATATCTGAATCAATATCTTCGTCCTTTAGCCAGATTACTTTTTGGTTGTCTTCCGGGTCAAATTTTAAGGCCAACCAATCCCCTGATCTCGGGATAGCAACACGCGATACTACTGTAGTAACCTGAGCATCAAAAGGTTCTTTGTTGAGAGAGTAAATGGTGACATACATGCGTACTCTCGGATTATCATTTACTGTCACATTTGTATCTTCTACTTTATTGATTATTCCAGCACCTACAATTCCAACTTCATTAATCCTGTCATAATCCTTTTGGCCGCAACTTGCAGAGATAAATAGCGCAATCAGAAACATCAGAAATAATTTAGTATTCTTCATAGTTTTAGAATTTAGTTATTATTATGATCTCAATACACGTTCATATAGCTATTTGTTATAATCATTAAGCAGTTTTATAAAATCCTGTTCATAATCAGGATGGTTTATATTTCCGGACTTTACCTTGGAAGAAAATACTGATTTAAGGTTGCCATATTCATCGTTGTTAAATTTATCAAGTACTTCCTGGTTATCTGATATATAATCCAACAAGCTTATGGTAGATATGTTCTTTGGGTTAACGTCACCTTTTTGTATCAATAAGTCGAAGTGAGTCTTTACATGTTCTTCCTGCTCTTCCGGGGTCATAGTTATTACAGGTCCTGATACTATTCCTTCAAGACTTATATATTTCTTATACAGTTTTACTTTTGGTCCGCAAACCTCTTCAAACATGTACATTTGAGGTATTGATGCAGAACCTGCAGCATATAAGTCGGCATATTTCACAGATTCATAGCGCGCACCCCCTTCTATTTCAAAATACTTAACATCTTTTGCTTTAAATTTCTCATATTCTTTCATTTTTACTTTTTCGCCCCCTTTAGCTTTTTCATACAGCTCAGGTGATAGAAGAGATACATCCTTTTGAAAATCATTAGCAGCTGTATAATTTATAGGTATATAGCCTTCTTTTACAGTGCCATCATTCAATTCAATTTTCCCTTTGTGATGTTTTTCAATCCATCGATTTTGGGAATACGTATTTATTGCAAAAGCGGATAAAATACAGATGATTAATAACAGGTTCTTTTTCATAGGGTTAGGTTTTAATTTAAAATTAATTTATTAAATCTACGAAAAAAAAATAATATAGGCATTAAATAAGGGTTCTTTAAAGTGGTAATGAATTTAAATATACTTTTTCTACTATGGTAAATCTGAAATTCGTAATTTTCAAAGCAAAATTAAATAGCATGCTATACTTCTGCCGACATTTTATTATTCTCTTCATTGGATTATTGATTTGTAAATCACTTAATAGTCAGGAATATTCTGATCAACAAGCAACACAGCCATGGAACAACAAAGAAAGAACTTTACGCTATAGACCTGATGGAAGTGATTTCGTCATAATAAACGGGGAACGCAGGTTTAACAGGGCATTATATGGGACTAATACAGGGTACCGTGTAGAAGGAGGTGATTTACCGGAATTTGCGCAATACATGCCTGATATGGGGGGGAATCTTAAATTTGGTATTGTAGCAGATAAAATCAGCAAATGGCTGATTGAAGCTGATACGATCATTGCCCGTTATCATCCCGGAGCTATGATATATACTGTTAAAGATCAGATATTAGGATCGGGACAGATTCAGATTTACCTTTTAGCAATGGCTGATGCAGAAGGATTTATAGTAAGATTTGAGTTTTCAGATGTGCCTTCGCATCTGCAACTTTTCTGGGCGTTTGGTGGCGTGAGCGGTTCAAAATTTAGCCGTGATGGAGATATTGGTGCCGATCCGGAATCTTCATTTTATCTTCAGCCGGATTATTGTATTGACAATATTATAGATTTGCAGGATGGGGCATTTACTACTTATTATTTGCCTCGTAAAACAAGAAAAAAAATTGATATTGAGAGTTGGAGGAATGAACCGGAGTCTTCAAAACTCAGCATAATGAAACCGGTGAAAGGTATTTACCCCCCGCAGTCAAAGGTAAAGATTAGTGATGCCTCAGAACAAAGCTCACCTGTTGGCTTTTTTAATTCAGTAGCAGGAGAACATCCTGCCATTACAGGTCTTTTACCTGTTCAGTTAAAATCCTGTTATTTTGCTCTTTATCTACCGGGGACCATCGGCAAATTTAATTATAAGAAGCTGGAAGAAGCATTTTTAAAGGCTGAAGATGCCCGTAAAAAACTTGCCGAAAGAATTGTTGTAAATACTCCCGATGAATATATAAATACCTTAGGCGGGGCATTGGCCATTGCTGCAGACGCAGTGTACCAGGAACCGTCGTATTTGCATGGAGCTATTGCCTGGCGTATGTGGTTGAATGGCTGGCGGGGGGCTAGTTGTGCGGATGCCTTAGGGTGGCATGACAGGGCAAAAACACATTTCTCAGGATATATACAATCACAGGTAACTGAACCAGCAACAGGACCTGTAGTACCTGACACACTGAGACATTTTGCACGTCAGAAGGAGGAAATGGGGACATCTATGTTTAGCAGTGGGTATATTTGCCGCAATCCCAAAGGGGATTTCAGGCCACACCATTATGATATGAACCTGGTGTTTATTGACCAGTTGTTAACCCATTACCTGAATACCGGAGATGTTGATTATATAAGGGAGACCTGGCCTGCCATTAAGCTTCATCTGGCATGGGAAAAACGGAATTATGACGGGGACAACGACGGTTTATTTGATGCATATTGTTGTATTTGGGCCAGCGACGCAATTCAGTATAACGGGGGTAAGGTAGCTTATTCATCAGCGTATAATTATAGAGCGAATCTGATGGCCGCACAAATTGCAGAAATTTTAGGCGAAGACCCGAAACCCTATCATGATGAGGCTCTCAAAATACTGAAAGCTGTGAACCGTGAATTATGGTTGTCAGATAAAGGCAGATATGCGGAGAATAAGGACATTTTTGGCCTGGAACAAACCCATGATATGCCTGGAATCTGGACAATCTACCACACCCTGGATGAAGGAGTTGCAGATCCTTTCCAGGCATACCAGTGTACACGGTATATTGATGAAGAGATACCTCATATTCCGGTTATCGCAAATGGCATTGAAGGGAATTATTACACTATATCCACTACAAGTTGGATGCCTTATACATGGTCCGTTAATAATGTTGCATTGGCTGAGGTATTGCATGCTTCCCTGGCCTACTGGCAGGCAGGACGATCTGATGATGCATTTCTTTTATGGAAAAGTGCGCTGATAGAAAGCATGTATCTGGGGGCAAGTCCGGGCAATTTTCAGCAATTGTCATTTTATGATGCCATGCGCGGTGAGCTTTACCGTGATTTCGCTGATCCCATCGGTATGGCTTCCCGTACCCTGGTTGAGGGATTATTTGGTGTAAAACCTGATGCATTAGATGATACATTAACAATTCGACCTGGGTTTCCTCAGAAATGGGAATTTGCAGAACTTAAAACACCTGATATACAAATTAATTACGAAAGACAAACGAATAATGAGATATATGAGATACGGCAAAGCTTTCCGCAATTAATGAATCTCAGATTACAAATTAATGCTCAAAAGGATAAGATAAAAAAAGTCTTAGTAAATGGCCAACAGGTTAAATGGCATTCACTTGCAAGTAGCGTTGGACAACCAAAGATTGAAATTAACCTGGCAAAGAATGATAACTACACAATTGAAATATCCTGGGAAGGACAACCAACCAATGAATCCTCTGACGTTTTAGTTACAGCCAATGGTACGGAATTTTCACATGCTTATATAAACGAAGAAATAATCGACTTTTATGATCCTCAAAAAGTATTTTCTACTCACTCAATCGAAGGGAAGAAACTGAAGGGCAAAATAAATACAACATGTACATATCATACTTTCTTTGTAAAGCTTAGACAAGGGGATATTTTGTGGTGGAAGCCATTTAATATGAAGGTAGAAGAACCTCTTCAAATTAAGGCAGAGAAGAAAATTGGCAGTGATGTTGTTGCACTCAAAGTAAAAAATAATGTTAATGAGCGGGTTACTGGAGAATTTTGGATCAATAGTAAGGTTATAAAGGGTACAACCGTTGAAGTTGGGGGGATGAACGAATCAATAGAAATTGAGATACCCTTGAAAGAATTTGTGCCTGGTAGCAATTCCATTATTTTTTCAGGAGAAGGATTATCTTCAAGCATACTTTACACTGACTGGGAATTGCCGGTTACATTGGATAATAAGTATGAAACAATTGATCTTTCTGGTTATTTCAATGAGAAGGTAAATAGAATTTTTAAAATCAAATATCTTTCTCCCCGGTCAGAATTTCCGACTTTGCAAACCCCCTGGCAGGGAATCGGGAACTGGTGTTATCCATGGATTATGGCAGATATTAATGACTCAGGTCTCAGGAAATTAGCTGGAGATGGCAATATAATTGAAATGCCCCAGGGTATTCCTTTCTCAACCCCATCGGATACCAATAAACCAAATATTGCATTCGTTACACAATGGGATAATTATCCCTCTGAGATAATAATTCCTTTAAATGGTAGATCTTCGCATGCTTATCTGATGATGACCGGCACAACCAGTCCTATGCAAAGCCGATTTAAGAATGGAGAAGTTGTTTTTACATATACTGATGGTTCACAGGATATTCTTGAACTTAAAAATCCTGAGACGTGGTGGCCTATTGAACAGGATTATTATACGGATGGTTATGCTTTTTCGATTGACTATCCTAAACCTTACAGACTGCATCTAAAAACGGGGTTGATTACGAGAGAGTTTAATGATTATTCAAAAATTAAAGGTTTTAGTAATTACGCTATTGATGGGGGTGCGGCTACAATACTGGATTTTCCTTTAAATTCAAATATTTACCTGAAGTCTATAACAATAAAAGCTGATGCAAATGAAGTACTGATAGGCTTGATGAGTTTGACTTTAGTTAGATAGACGAATGCATATAGGGATTAATTAATTATTGTTAAAAAGGTTTTTGCTTTATCATGTTTGTTGTTGCAAAAATTTTAAATTTTATTAAATTGCGTCACCGTATGGCTCAAATAAACATGGATAAATTTTCAAAAATTAAAAAGTATGGATTAATCTTTTGGATTAGTGGTTTCCTGGCTTTTGTATGGGTTGTGCTACGCTCAGGGTTGAATCCTAAAAGACTTACCTATCCATGTCAGCAAGTTGCTTTTCCTTTGGCATCTGCTTGGGTTATTGCTGTATTGTCGCTATGGGGCGGATTTATTATTACAAAACATATACGCAAAGTATCAACCATTTCATTGCTGATTTTAATTGCAGGAATTTTTATGGTATCTTCCTCAACAAGCCTGCGGCCTAATGCTGAGGTAGATGTAAATTTGCCTGCATGGCAGGTTAGCAATCCCGTATCAGAAGTGTTTGTAATGAACAATATCCCAAACACAGTTGGTTCCCTTGCTGCCGGTGATGCATCCGTTCCCAATACTTCGTTTGTTGATCCAGCCATGGATACTCTTTTTCAAATTATGGATGCTGAGGGGCATTATTTTTATAATACATCATCACATCCTAATGGTATTGTGGAATCAGATGATATAGTGGTAATTAAGGGTAACTTTCAATGGGATTCACGCCTGGGAACCCATACAGATCGAATAAAGGGACTTATCTGGAAAATTCTCAATCATCCGGATGGATTTTCCGGGGAAATATTGGTCTGTGATAATACACAGGAGTATTCTGTTATTGACGATAATAAAAATAACTCTGAAGATACTGAACAATCCATTATTGATGTAGTAAACACTTTTAATGCAAAAGGCTACCCTGTTTACCTCATGAACTGGGTTGATTTAAGGGAAATAACTGTAAGCGAATTTTCATTTGGTGATACAACTAATGGCTATGTATATGAGGCTGATACGAAAATATCTTATCCAAAATTTATAACACCTGGAGGAACCAAGGTATCTCTTCGTTATGGGATATACCAAATTTCTGATACATGGGATAAAAGCAAACTATGCATCATCAACTTTCCTGTGATAAAAGCACATTGTATGATGGGAGCTACTTTAGGATTAAAGAACTGGGTGGGATTGCTTACAACCGGGAATACAGATACACGTTATGGGAGCTGGGATGACATGCATTATACATACTTTTGGGGTGAATATGCACTACTCTCAAGGGTTATGGAAGTTACTTTCCCTGATTTGACCATTTTAGATGGCACCTGGACTAATGGATACTCCAATTGGGAGTTTGACGAGAATTATAATTTTCATACACGATGCCTGGTAGCTTCAACAGACCCGCTGGCTTCTTCGTGGTATGCTGCAAAGTACATATTAAATCCGATTGCTTTTAACAAAACAAATACTGATCCGGATAATAGCAATGGGGAATATGGATCTGCTATTAAAAAACTTGCAGGATATTTAATTGACTCCGCACACATTGATATTACTATGGATCCAAATAAAATTTCAGTTTATGACCGTACAAGTCTGACGGGTGAAACAAAAATTGTTGGAAAGCTGGATGTAAATACCATTAAGATATATCCAAATCCAACAATTGATGGTATTTCTATTATTATGCCCGATATTCCGGTTGAACATATTGAGATAGTTGATTCCAAAGGTACGGTTTATATGCCCTCATTTAAAAAAACCGGAACCAAGATTGATGTTCATCTTAACGGATTAACTATAGGATCATATTATGTAATCATACGCTCTCAGAATAGAGAAATTTCCCGACCGTTTATCAAACATTAAATAATGGCAGTTATTTTTTATTCTCCAGTTATCTTTGTCAGAGATATCGAAATTTCAAAAAAATTCTATATAAGCTTGTTTGAGTTCACCATTAAGCATGATTTTAATACGAATATTATTTTTAATGAAGGGCCTGCTATCTGGCAAATAGATCCAGGTCATGAGATTGCCCAAAAGCATCCGTTAAAAGTAAAAGGGGATGTACGGTTCGAGCTATATTTTGAGTCTGACAATCTGGCTAAAATAGAAGATAAGTTAATGAAATATGGCGTTGAGTTTTTGCATAAGGTGAAGGAAGAACCCTGGGGACAACGTACGTTTCGCGTTTACGATCCGGATCATCACCTTATAGAAATTGGAGAAACCCTTCCCGCCTTTGTTAACCGCATGTCAATTGAAGGGATGAGCCCGCAACAAATAGCTGACAAAACAGGTGTACCTTTACAGGATGTGGTAAAACTATTAAATCCCTGATCGTATTTTATCTGCAAAGATTTCTCTGCTTCTTTACGATAATAGGAGTATTAGTCAAAATGCGTTTCCTTATCCGGATTCTCCAAAAAGCGGAATGCATGTAAAATCTGTTCTTTGGTATTGCGTTCTGTGGATAATTCGGGTAGTTCATTCGGACCAAAATATCTGGCATCCAGTGTTTCCATACCTGGTTTGGGGTCTCCTTCCAGAAGGTCACACCAGATAAAAATCTTATAAGTATAGAAGATATCCGGGGGATGTTGGTTTTTTGCTTTATCAAAAATGGCTATTACTTTTTTAGGTTTTACTTTCACTCCGGCTTCTTCCCAAACCTCTTTCTGTGCAATTTCGCTGGGACTATAGCCAATATCGGCCCAACCACCGGGGAGAGCCCACTTGCTATCAATTTTTTCCTTTATCATGAGGATTTTCCCATCTTTAAATACGATACCTCTAACATCAACTTTTGGAGTTACATAACCATTCTGGCCATTATTCAGGGCAAGATCTATTTTTTCAGGGGTAAGATTTGTATAAGTTTCCAGAAGATTTTCTGTAATTTCCTTTAATTGTTCATACCTGTCACGGTCATACTCTCCTTCGGTGTAATGTAAACCTGTTTTCGCGATGGCATGAATACGCTTAAGGGACTCTAACCAGTTCATAGTAAATGCATTAATGAAAAAATGAATTGATTTGTGGTTGTATTTTTTCTATAGGTCATTTCTTGCTTGCACGGAAAAGTATTTCTTTTTCCTGTTTACTCAGGCTCTCATATCCTGATTTTGCAATTTTGTCAAGAATACGGTCAATTTCTTCCTGTTTGGCTACTTTTTGTGCATTGTATTCGAAGTCATCAACCGGTTTACGATAGGTGACTTTTATTTTCTTTCGGGGCTTAAATGCAGAGAACAGGCCATCCATAAAATTGCCAAATCCACGCGAGATGTCTTTGCCACGCTTTAATTGCACAACGAAGAGGTAACCATAAAAAGCTCCTCCAAGATGTGCAATATGCCCACCTGCATTGCCATGTGGGATGCTAAGCAGATCAATAATTATTGATACGATAGCAATATACTTAAGTTTAACAGGTCCAAGCAGTAACAAGTGAATGGTGAAATCGGGTTTATAAATCGAAATGGCAATTACAATAGCCATAACAGAAGCTGATGCCCCAAGTGCAACAGAGTTTTGGAGTACTGTTTGGAATACAGGGAAGATATTAAAAGCTAAAACATATAAAATGGCACCGCATATTCCTCCAAGTATATAAGTGTTTAGGAGCTTTTTTGCATCCAGATACATTAAAAATATTCGTCCAAACCAATAGAGCCAAAGCATATTAAAAAGGATGTGCAAAAATCCTTCATGGAGAAACATATATGTGATCAGGGACCAGGGTTGTTTAATAATTGCAGAAAAATCGGCAGGAATGGCAAATAATCCAATTACTTTATCGAAATACATACCTTTTAACTGGATCATTGGAACAGAAGCACCATAGATAAAAAAGAAGAATAAATAAACAATTTTTAATATTATAAATACAGCCACGTTAATGTAAATTAACCTGGCCAGCGTGCTGCCTCTCTTAAATGTGTTTTTTATCTGATCAACAAATGCCATAGTTTTTTATCTCCTGAATTCTGACTCCTGAATTCTTTATTCTTCTACACAAATTTATCAATAAAATTTTGTTCTGTCCCGTTTCCATGCTAATATTAGTAGTAGTCCAAATAGCATACCTCCCAAATGGGCAAAGTGCGCTACATTATCGCCGGCACGGTTTGCAAATCCCATAGACAGCTCTATAATCCCATAAATAATCACAAAGTATTTTGCTTTTACAGGTATGGCAAAATATACGTAAATTAATGAGTTTGGGAATAGCATCCCAAAAGCCAGTAGTATGCCAAAAACGGCTCCTGATGCTCCAATAGTCGAAGAGTTCATTATTGCGTTTAGTTTACCCATAAATGGATCAGCGTAATTCATACCCTTTTCAATAACACTTAATCCTTCCTTATATACCATGTCAATTGCTTCCATTGACATATGAGCTTCAAGGGATTTTATTCTTATATATGAAACTACCAATTGAACAAGACCGGCTCCAATACCGGTAACAATATAATAGAACAAGAATCTCTTTCCACCCCACACATTTTCCAATACATTACCAAACATCCATAATGCGAACATATTAAAGAAGATATGCCCTAAACTTCCATGCATGAACATATAGGTTATGTATTGAAACGGCATGAATTTACTGGATTTAAAATAATGAAGCCCCAATATATCTGTTAAGTCATAGTTATAGGCTTTCTGTAGTGCAACGGTAGCCAGAAAAAACAAAATATTAATAATTAATAAATTTTTTACCACAGGTGGTAGTATAGCAAATCGATTCGGTCTGTATTGGTTCATATTCTTTTATTTTAACTTGTTCTCAAATTCTTCCAGAGGTATTATTGTAATAATGGATTTTCCTGTATGTGTGTAATTTGGCTGGGCACATGCAAACAGCTTGTCAAAAAGTTCAGCCATTTCATTATAATCGAGGCTTTTATCCGAGCCAATAGATGCTGCTTTTGCCATTGCATAGGCTATTTTTTCCGATATTTCGTCCTTTATTTTATGATCTGTGTTTTTGTAGTTTTCAAGAAATCCTTCAATTAGTTCCATAGGACCGGTATTGCCCAAATTAGCCGGATATCCGTTTACAGCAATGGTGTTGTTCCCCAAATCACGGACATCAAAGCCCATTTGATTAATATCATCCAAAATTTCCTGAATAAGGGTATAGTTAGCAAGGCTCAGTTCCATGGTTTGAGGAAACAGACTTTCCTGGGCAATGCCTGTTTGTTTTGAAAGGGAGTTCATATATTGTTCAAAGAGTATCCGTTCATGGGCACGTTTTTGATCTATGACCATAAGTCCTGATTTGACCTGTGTGAGTATATACTTGTTTTTTAGTTGAAAGAACCTGCCGGAAGACATACTTTCTCTCTCATTTTCTTGTTTAGGCAATCTCTCAGCATCAACAAAAAGAGTATCTTCTCTTTCAGTTTTTTCAATACCAGGGTAAAGCAAGTCCCAATTTTTTAGGTTGTTCATTTCAAATTTGGATTTCCCGGCATAGCTTTTTTTGTCTGATATTTCATTTTCAAAAGGGTTATAATGCGGATTTACTTGTATGGTTGGGGCTGAAAATTCCGTATTTTTTCTCATCACAGGGATCTCAATGGCTGTTTCGTTTTCAAAATCGAGTGTTGGCACAAGGTTAAACTTACCAAGGGCTTCTTTCGTTCCTGATAATACCATTTGGAATATGGAGCGTTCATCTTCAAATTTTATTTCAGTCTTAGTGGGATGTATGTTAATATCAATGGTGTCAGGATCGGTTTCAAAGTATATAAAGTATGAGGGATAGGCATCTCCCGGGATAAGTCTTTCGTATGCATTCATAACGGCTTTATGAAAATACGGATGGCGCATATACCTGCCGTTAATAAAGAAAAACTGGTCACCCATTGTTTTTTTTGCGCTTTCAGGTTTGCCGATGTATCCTTTGATATTTACAATGGTTGTCTCTACTTTAATATCTACCAGGTTTTGGTTAAGTGTCTTCCCGAAAAGCTGCATAATGCGCTGACGTATATTAGACTTTGGGAGGTTATAAAGCTCAGTATTATTATGCTCGAATAAAAATCTTGTTTCAGGATTTGTAAGGGCTACGCGTTGAAATTCGTTAATAATATGCCTTAATTCGGTTGCATTTGCTTTTAAAAATTTTCTGCGGGCAGGGATATTAAAAAACAGGTTTTTAATAGTAAATGTGCTGCCATTTGTGGTTCCTATGGCTTCCTGGGTTATAATTTTTGAACCTGACATATGGATATAAGTACCCATTTCATCTTCAGTGCGCTTTGTTTTAAGTGTAACGTCAGCAACAGCTGCAATGGAAGCAAGCGCTTCTCCCCTGAATCCAAGTGTACGTATGGCAAACAGATCAGATGCTTCTTTGATTTTTGAAGTAGCATGCCTTTCAAAGCTCATCCGGGCATCGGTTTCAGACATGCCGCAGCCATTATCACTAACCTGGATAAGGGTTTTCCCGGCGTCCATAACTTTTAGGCAGATATTATCAGCGCCGGCATCAATGGCATTTTCAAGTAATTCTTTTACTACAGAAGCCGGACGTTGTATTACTTCTCCGGCTGCAATCTGGTTGGCTACTGAATCTGGTAAAAGGTTTATTATATCGGACATAGGGATTGATCAGATTTACCTGAAGAATAAATAATAAGCAATAAATACCAGCAAGCCTGCAATAATTAAAAGACGGATACTGCTATAATTGCGTGTATGTTTGTTACGCTCATAGTAGTTTCGCATCTGTCCTTTCCGTATTCCGGGAGTATATCCTTCCGGACGTATTCCTTCTTCTGCTTCAATCTGCCGGATACGTTCCTCAAGTTCTTCTTTTTGAGGGTCGTAATATCTTGGTATATAGTTGAATTGTTTATGTTTGTTTTGCTTAAAAAACGTTGGAAGTGCCATAATATTCTTTTTTACAAAGGTATGGATTTCTGATGTAAAAATCTGAGTAAAAAGGCAGTTTTAAATATCCTTAACATTTTCTTAGAAATGCGAAATAAGGCAGGTTATGAGTATCTATTTTAAGCCTTTGGATTGGAATAATTTTACATATTCTTTATCGAAATTTTCAATATGTTCTTCAATCCACTCACCTATAAAGTTCATCATATCAAAAGACACTTTGCTTTTCTTTGAACCAACGTCCTTTACTAATTTAGTTAGTTTTTTAGTATACGATTGATGTTCATTAATGTGTTTTCCTGATTCTTTAAACCCGAATTCGTCAAAATACTTCTCTTCCGTACCAAAATGGTACTGGGTATAATCTAATAGTTCCTTCAGTAAAGCATGCAGTTGTTTTTGTGGTTTATGTTCATTTACAGCATTATACAGATTGTTGATTATTCCAAACAGGTTTTGATGCTGGTCATCAATCTCTTGTATTCCAAGAGTGAAATTTTTGTTCCATTCCACCAGTTTTGATTCCTCTTTCATGGCTGGAGCCGGTGTAGGTGCGGTTTTAGTTTTCGATTTTTCTTTTTGTTTGGTGGCTTTTTCCTTCTTCTTTGGTTCTGCTTTTTCTTTACTTATTGGTGTTACTTCAACCGGCGCATTGGATGCAATCCTTTGTTCTTCCTGGAGTTTCTCAATTTGTCTTAGTTTCTCATTTGCAGTTTGTAATTCTTTGAATGTTTTTTTTAGTTCTATTTCCTTTTGTTCCAACAATGCATTACCAGGGGTTTCTTTACCTGATACTTCATTTTTCGTTCCACTGTCCTTGTTGGCCAAAACCAGTATTTTAGTAATATTTCCATCCGGGTCTCTTACCGGTGTATATGATTCGTGCAAAAGAACTTTTCTGTCATGTACCGTATATGTATGGTCTTTTCTGAAATGCTTGCCAATTAATAATTCATTCCAAAAGTTTTCATATTCGGAAGAATTTGCAAAGTTATCTTTTACCATTGCGTAATGATTTTTACCCTTAACATCATCCTCATTCATGCCAATGGCCATTAGAAATATATTGTTGACTTTGCTATAACTTCCTTCCAGACTTAATACATACATACCGATGCTATGGTTTATGGCATCAAAAAGACCTGTCATCTCAATATCCTTCTTGCTCATCTCTTCTTGTGTAGCCTGTAATTCTTCAATGTTTTGCCTCATTTCTTCTTCCTGAGAGTGCAACTCTTCTGCCTGCTCCTGTGATTGGGAAAGTAGTCTTTGAGTTTGTTGATTAATCTTTGCACCAGATAGTGTTGAAGCTATTGATTCACCAAGACTTTCCACGAATTCAATTTCATAGGGTCTTATCGGATTAAACGATGCGAGTTCAATAACCCCAAATACTTCGTCATTCATTTTAAGGGGTACGAGTAAAAGATAGCGGGGATTTGAACCACCCAGGCCAGAGGTGATCTGAATATAATCTTCAGGTATCTCGGAGCGATATATGGTTTCCCTTTCAAGAGCGCAGGTTCCTACTAAACCCTCACCCAGCATCACTTGCCTTTGCAGAAATTTTTTTCGGTTATAGGCATATGCTGTAACCAGGTCCAATGTTACTTCTTGCGAACGTTCATCATTGAGAATAAACAATCCGGCCTGGTTAATTTGCATATATTTCGTTAGATTGCTTAATATGTTATCAGCAAGTTTCTCAATGTTATCACCTTCGTTTCGAAGAATTTCCGCAAATTTTGCTAATCCTGCAGCAATCCAGTTACGCTGCCTGTCTTCTTCCCTTCTTTCATCTTCTGCTTTTGCTTTTTCCTGGAAATTATTTTTCATCGTTCGCAAAGCCTTTCCTAAAAAGTCATTTTCACTTATGCTATGCATAGTTGCGGTGAAATTTCCATTTCCTACTTCAGTAACAAAGACCGATATATCCTGAAGCTTATCAGCCAGGTTATTAACAGATTCAGCAATTCGTCCAATTTCATCTTTTGCATCATAATCAATGGCATCACTTTCATTGCCGTCAGCTATGCTTTTAGCTTTTAAGGAAATAATTTTAATTGGATCAAGAACGAATCGTTTTATGATTAGAATACTTATAACTGCAATGGCTATAGATAAAAGCATAATTCCCAATAGAAAGTATCTCAGAATTTTAAGGTTTTTTATTGCCTGCATTTGATATTCTTCCACTAATAATTCATTTACAGACGTTAAACTTCGTGTATTTGTTTCTATGTGGCTGATCGCATTTATGGCATTTGAGCTTAAATTGCTTCCCGAATTATTATAATTGATCCTCTCATTCAACAAAATTTCTGCATTGGCTCTGAATGGTCTCCATATTCGTTGCAGGGAATCCAGTTTATTTTGGATGTTAATATCTTTTGGAGGCTCAATAACCCTTTTAAGACCTGATACTTTTCCTCCTTCCCTCAGGAAATATAATGTTTCGTCAAATGCTTCTATTGCATTTTCAAGATCAAGTTTTCGTTCCACTTTCCCATTAGCAACCATTTCAGATAGAAAAGAAATTCGATTTGTAAGCATTGTATTTCTAATCACTGCTGATACCAAATAGTCATCAATGTCTTTTTTCCTGTTGAAATACCTTATTCCTGCAAAATTAATTATGAACAGGATAAAAAGCATTAAGAGGATGAGTACAAACTTGGCAATAATAGAAAAGTCTTTAAATTTCTTCATGATCAACAAATGCTACGGTTTAAAAGACATTCTCAAAAACACAAAGATAGATTTTAACTTTAAATATAGTTTTTTTTAATGGTATTCTCAAAATAATTCAACGAATATCTTGTAATTGGGTAAGTTCGATTTACTCAAGGTTTTTTAAAAGTCATTGATTTGAGGCTTACTGGGCTTATGTTTTAAAGAATATTGGATAGATGGAATTATGGATATTTGAATGTTTAGACAATCTGTAATAGCTGACTTGACTAATAAAAGCCATTTATCCAGTTTTCTATTGTTCGAAGTCTGGATTGAAGAGTATTCACATTTAACTGAAATTTATAAGTTACTTATATTTGAGCAATGGATATAATTGAAGGATGCCATTCGGGGGCATTTTCGATAGCGTGGATTATTTCAGATGGATCATTTACGACCTGCCATATTTCACGGTGTTTATCACGCATGAAATTTTCCCGGATCATATTCTCGTAAAGATTAATGAGAGAATCGTAGAAACCTTTGGTATTTAGAAGGATAATTGGTTTCACGAATTGTCCTAACTGTTTTAAAGTTATTACTTCAGCAAGTTCTTCCAATGTGCCACAACCTCCAGGCAAGGCTAAAACGGCATCAACATCTTCGATCATTTTTCTTTTGCGTTCATGCATATCTTTCACGATGATCAATTCTGTTATTTCGGAATTTCCCCATTCTTTTTCAAACATAAATTGTGGTATGATCCCAATAATTTTTCCATTATTTTCAAGTGCAGTATCAGCTATTTGTCCCATAAGGCCTACACTACCACCACCATATACAATTGTGATTCCTTCCCCAACCAATATTTTGGCCAAATCTGCTGCAGCCTGAAAATACACTTCAGGTACTTTTTGACTTGATGCACAAAAAATACAGACTTTATGGGTGCTCATTGCTTACAAAAGAAAAATGCCCATTCATCTATTCGTTAATCTCTTTGATAATCCGACGAAAAAATGAATGGACATTGGTCAGTATTTGTACTGTTTATAGTAATTTTTCCAATTTTTCTATATAAACTCCTTTGGGTACAGCGCCAACTTGTTTGTCTACTACTTCGCCTCCATTGAAGAAAAGCACAGTCGGGATATTACGTATGCCATATTTTTCTGTTGTAAGATGGTTACTATCAACATCCAGTTTTGCAACAATTGCCTTTCCCTGGTAATCGGCTGCAATCTCATTTACGATAGGGCCTACCATACGGCATGGCCCACACCATTCAGCCCAGAAATCAACTATTACAGGCTTGTCAGATTTAATTACTAATTCCTCAAAATTTGAATCGGTTACTTCTAATGCCATGTTTTTATACTTTTAGTTATTAAAATACGATGAATAAGAAAACAAATTTAATCGAAATTCACATCGTTTCAAGTTTTATTATAAATGAAAATTAAGAAAAAATGTTCAATTTACCTTGTATTCTATTTCCTGATGACTTCTTAAATAGTTAATAAATTTATCCTCAAGTTTAATCTTCTGATTTCGTGAAAAGAGCTCAACCCGCATGTTATCTTCCCTGTCTGTAATAATAAATTTTAGCATTACTGAACCGTTTTTTGTTTCTGTAATGTTGGTAACTTCTTCAATAAGGTTTTCACTTATACCATTAAGAGGAATTTCGAGAGATATACTTTTTATCATGTCATCTTTTACAGCTGATAACATATTGATGGACTGTATTTTCAATTCAAGTTCGGGATTTTCCTTTTTCCAGGGATTTTCTTGTACTTTTCCCTTTAGTAAAAGTGAATAATCTTTTGTGAAGAATTTCTTAAATTCGAGATAATCCTTAGAGAACATTACTATTCGAAATGTATCAGTATAGTCTTCTATTGTCATTGTACCAAAAGGTTTACCTGTTTTAGTCATGCGTTCGGCACTTTCGGTTACAATTCCTGCTATAGTAATATCTTTGCCTTTTAATGACTGCAGATCCTGTAATTCAACCAGGGGTGTTATTCTAAGACTATCAAGTTCAAATCTGTAATCATCCAGGGGATGGGCAGACAAATACATCCCGATTAATTCCTTTTCCTTATTCAGAAGAGTGAGCTTTCCCCATTCCTCGCCTGTTGGTATTTTAGGTTTTTCAATGGCATTATCATAGTCAGAATTTTCACCGAAAAGTGTCATGGCTGAATTTTGTCCGGCCTGAACTTTATTACCATATGATAGAAGGTCTTCAATAAATGTTCCGCCATTGTTTGAAAGAAAATATTGATGTCGCCGCATTTCGGCAAAACTATCAAAAGCGCCTGCCATAGCAAGTGCTTCCAGGCTTTTTTTATTGACCGACCTGAGGTCAACCCGTTCAACAAAACTAAATATGTCATGAAAGCTTCCGTTTGTTTTTCTTTCATCAATGATCTTAAGTACGGCAGCTTCCCCTACACCTTTTATTGCTCCCAGTCCAAAACGTATATTACCTTCTTTGTTCACTGTAAATTTCAGGTCGCTTTCATTTACATCCGGACAAAGTACCTGTATACCCATTCTTTTGCACTCGTCCATAAAAACAGTGATTTTCTTTATGTCTGTAATATTACGGCTTAATACAGCAGCCATAAATTCTGCCGGGTAATGGGCTTTAAGATATGCAGTTTGATAGGAAACGTAAGCATAACATGTGGAGTGGGATTTATTGAATGCATAGGAAGCAAATGCTTCCCAGTCTTTCCATATTTTTTCAGCGGTTTGTTCGGCAATTTTATTCTCTTTGCATCCCTCAATAAACTTTGGTTTTAATTCATCGATGATCTTCTTGTTTTTCTTACCCATCCCTTTACGCAAAGAGTCGGCCATACCTTTGGTAAAACCTGCCAGTTTTTGCGAAAGCAACATCACCTGTTCCTGATACACAGTAATACCATACGTGTCTTGAAGGTATTCCTCCATTTCGGGTGTGTCGTATATAATTTTTTCCCGGCCTGACTTACGGTTGATGAATGATGGGATATAATCCATAGGACCAGGACGGTAGAGTGCATTCATGGCAATGAGGTCATCAAACCGGTTGGGCTTCAGCTCTTTCAGGTATTTTTTCATCCCGGCAGATTCAAACTGGAACAGACCGGTTGTCTCACCCTGACTATAAAGTTCGTAGGTTTTAATATCATCCAGAGGGATGTTGTCTATATCAATATTAATGTTGTGAGTAGCTTTTATGTTAGCAAGGGCATCGAGGATAATCGACAAAGTCTTCAGCCCGAGAAAGTCCATCTTAAGCATACCCACTGATTCTACATGGCTTCCTTCAAATTGCGTTACCAGCAGGTTTGTATCTTTTGATGTACATACAGGTATATATTCCATCAATGGGTCACGTCCAATAATTATACCGCAGGCATGAATGCCGGTATGACGTACAGACCCTTCAAGGGTTTCAGCATATTTTAATGTTTGTGCAATCAGTTCATTTTCTGATTTTCTGGCATCACTCAACTCCTTAACTTCATCGTATGCTTGTTTTAGGCTGATGCCAGGTCTTTCAGGGACAAGTTTTGCCAAACGGTCTGCATCTGGTAAAGGTAGTTTTTGCACCCTGGCTACATCCCGAATAGCCATTTTAGCAGCCATGGTTCCAAATGTGATAATTTGAGCAACCCGGTCGTAACCATACTTATCTACAACGTATTCAAGAACTTTTTCACGACCGTCTTCATCAAAATCAATATCGATGTCAGGCATGGAGATACGATCGGGGTTGAGAAAACGCTCAAACAGCAGGTTGTATCTAATGGGGTCAATCTCAGTGATACGCAGGCAGTATGCAACTACGGATCCGGCAGCTGATCCTCTCCCGGGTCCAACAGATACCTTCATCTCCCGGGCTTTATTTAGGAAATCCTGTACGATAAGAAAGTATCCGGGATACCCCATTTTTTTAATCACAGAGAGTTCAAAATCAATTCTTTCTTTTAATTCATCGGTGATATCATCATATCGCTTTTCGGCTCCAAGGTATGTAAGGTGTTTCAGGTATTCATCTTCATCATCAAATCCTTCCGGAAGAGGGAAGTAGGGCATTACAGGATCGCGATTGAGCATATACTCTTCTACCTTATCAACAATTTCCTGCGTGTTCTCCAGAGCCTCGGGAATTTCAGCAAACAGTTCAGCCATTTCAGCCTGTGTTTTAAAATACTCCTGTTTTGTATACCGCATCCTGTCGGGATCGTCCAAATCTTTCCCCGTATTTAAGCAGATGAGGCGATCATGGGCTTCAGCATCCTCTGCATTTACAAAGTGTACGTCATTGGCAACAATGAGTTTTACACCTGTTTTTTTCGAAAGTTCAATGAGTTGTTCGTTTACTTTTAACTGGTTTTGTAGAACTTCTGAGTCAATTTTCGCATCACCGGAAGGATGTTTATGAAGCTCGAGGTAAAAATCTTCTCCAAAAATCTCCGTATATTCGTTTAGTATCTTTTCAGCTTCTTCAGGTCCGTTGTTTAATAAAGCCTGAGGAATTTCTCCTCCAAGGCAGGCTGAACTGGCAATAATTCCTTCATGATATTGCCTTAAAAGTTCTTTATCGATTCGGGGGTTATAGTAAAAACCTTCAGTCCAGGCAAGCGATACTAATTTTAACAGGTTTTTATAACCAACCTCATTTTTTGCTATCAAAATAAGGTGGTAACTACCTCTTTCACCTGCTTTTTCTGATTTTTCATGGCGGCTTTTTTTTGCTATATAAATTTCACATCCTATTATAGGTTTAATACCTTGCTTTCGGGCTTCGTTGTGGAATTCTTTAACACCAAACATATTACCGTGGTCAGTGATACATACCGCAGGCATGTCATCATCTACCGCTTTTTTTATAATTACAGGTATGTTTGAAGCCCCATCAAGTATAGAATATTGTGTATGCACATGAAGATGTGTGAAACTCATGTCTTAAAAGCTATATAACAAAGATTTACACTTGTGTTGAAAAATACACAAAAACAGATGTAAAGGTAAGGAATTAGAAAATACGTTTTTTAATTGTTAATAAAAACTGGAAAACTGAAAAAGTTTCAGAAAATTATATCTTTTTCCCGTAATAATGAAAAATTTCCAAAAGCAAAGTTATAATCCCTCTTCGTAACTTATAAATTCAAATGGCAGGCGTACCATTTTTGAATAATCCTGACCAGCTTCAAGCATATCTTCATCCATATTATTATAATACCAAATCACTTTTACTGCTTTGCCGGCATCTAAGATATTTTCAAATTTTTCAAGGATTTCCAGTATAGATTTTGATGAAGATGTATTGAAATAATCCATCCGGAATTCCAATTTTGTTGATTCATTAGGGATTTGTACATAGGCATCAATCCAGTTTAAAACAGGCCTGAAGAATTCCTCGGCATCTTCAGGAAGGGACCTTCCGGAGAATTCAAAAATATTTTTATCCTTATCAAGAATAATATTGGGTATATCCACCTCGTCTGGTTCTGAAACAAATGATATCATAGCAGTAATTTTTCAAAATCCATTTCAAACACATATCAAATCTAATAAAATTATTTCTTACTACTATGGGAATGTACAAAAAATGTGCTTTATTATAAAAAATTGTAATTGGAATGGAAGATAAACATTCTTTAAATAATGCATCTGTTGTATATTGTATAATTTTTGTATTTTAACAGCGCATAATTTGATTTTTGCTTTTTTTTATTAAATTTGCCCTAATAGTTGAATATTAAGAACTTATAAAAATTAAATTTTTCAATTATGGAAGAAGAACTAAGCCTGGTTATTGAAGATACCGAGGATAAAATGAAAAGTGCCCTTGATCATCTCGAGAATGAATTATTGAAAGTTAGGGCTGGTAAAGCAAGCCCGCACCTATTAGATGGGATAAAAGTTAATTATTATGGTACTGAAACTCCGTTAAATCAAGTATCCAATGTGTCAATTACTGATGCGAAGACTATTACTATTCAACCATGGGAAAAGTCTATGATCGATTCTATTGAAAAATCTATTATGCAGGCTAACATAGGAATTACCCCGGTGAATAACGGTGAGCTGATTCGTTTAAATATACCTCCTCTTACTGAAGAAAGAAGGAGAGATCTTGTGAAGCAAATTAAAAAACTGGGTGAGGATACAAAGGTCAGTATCCGGAATACACGCCGGGATGCCAATGAGGAATTGAAAAGGATGAAAAAGGAAGGGTTAGCAGAAGACCTTGAAAAAGATGGCGAAGCACAGGTACAAAAACTAACAGATAATTATATTGAGCAAGTTGATAAGCATATACAAACTAAGGAAAATGAAGTGATGACGGTTTAAGAAAATAGCAATTGATGAAGTCAGGATGATTAAAAGGATAAATAATAAACTTCAGTTCAGGAAAGATTTAAAACTATTCAAGTTGGGCTTAGAAGATAATAAGGACTTTGCCATTACTAAGCTCTATCCAATTTTAAATGAAAAAAGGACGCCTAGTGGTTCATTGCCAAAGCATTATTTTCATCAGGATTTGCATGTAGCCGGAAGGATATTCGAAAACAATCCTGATAAGCATGTAGATATTGGATCCCGTATTGATGGTTTTGTAACACATGTTGCCTCATTCCGTGAAATTGAAGTTTTTGATATTCGGGCTTTAGACCATAAAATTAAGAATATTAAGTTTACCCGGGTAGATTTTAGTACCTCGAACCTTGGCATTGAGAATTATTGCGATTCTATCTCTTCGCTTCATGCAATAGAACATTTTGGTCTTGGAAGATACGGCGATACGATTGATGTAAACGGACATTTAAAAGGAATGGATAATATTTACAAAGTATTAAAACCGGGTGGGATATTTTATTTTTCAGTACCTATTGGGCCTCAAAGAGTTGAATTTAATGCCCACAGAGTATTTTCGGTTAAATACCTGCTTTCTCTATTTGAAAAAAAATATACTATTGAGCATTTTTCATATGAATCAGACGACAGGAAGTTTTATAAAGATGCAGAACTTACAGAAATGAATATTATACAAAATTTTGGATGCCATTTTGGTTGTGGTATTTTTGAATTACGGAAACGTTAAAGTATCGATTAAATGAAAGCCTCAAAAAAAGTGTGGAGACATATCCGGCATCCATGGTTTCCAAAAACTCTTAAGTTTCCAAATAAATCCGTTGAGAATTATATTCATCCTGATACTCAATTAAATAGTATAAGCATAGTTACAGGAACTCTAAACAGGTTGCAATATTTGCCTATGTTAGTGGCCAATACTGTGGATAGCGACTCACGACTAGAGCTTGTGCTTGTAGATGGGGGTTCTACAGATGGCAGCATCGAGTACATAAAAAGCCTAAATCATCCTCGTATTAAACTAATAGAAGTAGGAGGCAAAAGTTCTTATTCTCATTTTATGAACCTTGGTATACGAAATGCATCCCATGAGCTTGTTTGTCAATGGAATGATGACGTATTCCTGGTAAACAAATGGGATGATGTTTTCAGAATAATTGAAGAAAATGACCTCATCATCTTTAGTTGGAAAAAGGCTTATGTTCCAAAATATTATGATAAAAACTGGATATTGGTAAATTCAAAAATGAAAGATGAATCGGGAGAAATTGTGATGAATTTTGGAGTATACCATAAAAAAGTATTTAGAAAAATAGGAATGTACAGCCCTGATTTTCATTTCTATTGCGCAGATGGTGACATGTCTCAGAGAGCTTGGTATAAAGGGTATAAGATTAAAAGTGCTCATGAAATAAAGGTAATTTCAGTAAAAGAAGTTGCAAAAACACAAAGTCAGAGTAGTAAGATTAAGGAAGATTTTAATCAATATCTCAAGAATATTGAACTTTACAAGTCGGGTGAGTTTCCGGGAAATGTAGAATACCTGTAACTTCTTTATGTAATAATTTGCCAGCAGGAAGGAATGATGCTGTGAATATTCTTTTTATAATTCCATTCGTTAGGTGTCACAACTATTTTATCAGGATTTGCATTCAACCATGCGGCCCACCAGCTAAATGAGCTGTTTGCAATTATATTATGCTTGCACCTGCTCATCAAATATAAATCTATCCATCCTACATTACCGGTATATTTTTTATCAATATATGTTGTCGGGAAATCAAACAACATATTTTCCTTAGTCCATTCAATATCATCTGAAAAAACGAAGAGAAATATTTCTCCGGTTTTTTGTACGATATATCTAATAGCTTTTTTATAGTATTCAGGGGTACACACTTTGCCAACGGTTTTATTCAGATAATCAGTACGCCTTATATGAATAGATACGGAGGTATTCGAATCAATGATTTTTGCAAGGGACAAGGCTTCTTCTGGCAAAGGATTTTTGAAAGTAAAATCTTCTCTTATCAAACTTTCGATATTCTTGAAGTATTTTTCATTTTGCCAGTACCCTTTGAAATACACATTATTAAGTGTAAAAAATACACTTTTAGTATAATTATCGTTTTTTTCTTTAAATATAGCACGAAACCGGGGTAGTAGTTTTCCAATTGATTTTTGCAGCCAAAGAGGATACTTTTTTTGTATAGTTGCGATTTCTTCTTTTGATGCAAAAGACTGATCCAGGTTGAATACACCAAGTTCATATGCGCGGGGTGTTACATGAGGGCCCTGGTTTGCAAAATAATTCACATCCATTTTTAGTGATGTATTGTGAAAATGAGCCATACCACGTCCAAACGCGTATTGAAACATTTGATTTCCTAATCCCCCTGTAAGTTGAACAATGATCACAGTTATCTATTTACGGTTAATAAATTTACGAAAGAAGTATTTGATATCTTTTAGCACAAATTGAATTCTTTTTGATAGCCTTTTTTCCCTCTGGTCTGGTGGTAATAACTTTTGAATCTTATGCCCCTTAAGCCTTATCCATGTTCTGCTTATGGTATAGTCCACGGCATCAATTATCGATCCAATATCTATTGAATGGATCTCTTTATTCATAAACCATAAACGTTTGTTTATAACATTGGTAGCAGCTCCTGCTGACGGTATCAGGAGTTCAATATTATCAATGTTTTTCAAAATTTCAGGCCACCATTCATTTATAGAATCATAGGCATGTCTGGAAGGAACGTTCACGTAATAATCCGTTTTACCGTACAATTTCTCGACAATTTCGAGAGGAGTGCAGCCAACAAACATTTTTTTCTTCGGACGTATAAATTCCTCAAAAAATTCATACATCCAACGAGGTTTAAATACAGACAGATAATGAAACATGATCTGGCTCTCGTATGCTTCCTTTTTTGTTTTAAGCTGGTTTATAATAAAATCTTCAAATTCGTCATTTTTTCTATACGGAGCAAATAAACCTCTCGACATACCCTTCTCAAAGGGCATATTTACCGACAGGGCTATAAGGTACTGCGGATTGTCAATAAGGAATGATTCCTGCAATTCAGAAGTTAGTTCGGGGCTTGATTTATAGTTACGGTGATCACGACCCATTATGCTTATTACTTCTCCATCACCAAAGCGGGTGAAAAATAACTTTTTGTACTTCAGAAGATGGTCTTTCAGAAAGTCAAAGGATTCAAAGCTGGATTTGGCATAAAAACTCATTGGATGTTTTATTCTTTGTTAATACCATAGGGGGTATAAGTGATTTTATTTTTTTGTGTTTCTTCAAAAATGATCAGGTTTTCTTTTCCTCTCTTAAGCTGTGGATGAAAAAGATGGTACTGGATAGCCAAATGCTTCACAGGAATAATCTGGGTTCCGTTGAGTTCAAGACGGAACCGTAAATCAGAATCTTCACCTACTGCCGGTGCTTTATAGCGTTCATCAAAACCATTCACTGCAAGCAAATCTTTTTTGTAAAGAGAAAAATTGCATCCCAAAATCCCTTTGCGTTTATTGTTTATTTTTTTTCGGATTTGCCGGTTTTTAATGTAAAAAGCATTTTCAACATGACTTCCTTTCTTTCGGAATAACCTGTGAAAAACCATTTTCCATTTCAGGGATTTCTCCAGCTTACGCTTAATAATTATTTCGGGAGTAAGATTCCGGGTGATTTCTTCTGAAAGATTTACCCTTCTTCCTGCAAGAGCACAGTTTGTCTTACGGTTTTTTATATGTTCTTCCACGAAATGAGAATGGGGGATGCAATCTCCATCAATAAAAATTATGTAGTCAGACTGGCTGGCAACAACGGATTTGTTAAGAATTTCTGTTTTTCTCCATCCCTGGTCTTCATGCCAAATGTGTTTTATCCGGAGTGAACTATTCTTAATATATTCCTTTAGTTGGTCCGTTGTTTCTTTGTTTGATCCGTCATCGGCAATAAGTATCTCAAAGTTTTTATATGTTTGAATTTCAAAACCGGAAAGCACTAGCCTGAGCCATTCAATTTTATTGTAAAAGGATATAATTACAGACGCCTGGATTGTATTCATTTTACTTAACAGTTAATCAAATTTTTTATGTTTCCAACGGTTATGTGACCATAGGTAACATTCAGGTTGTTCCTTAATGTTATCTTCCAGTATCTTTACATGCATTTCCGTTATTTCATTTTCTTTTGTGCTTTTAGGATTATCGCAAAGTATTTTAATTTCTGCGGAATAGTGACCTCGCTTGATTTTTCTCATATGAAAATAAATTACCGGGAAATTTGTTTTTACCGCAATTTTTTCAACTCCCATAAAAACAGGGGCATCCTGGTTCATGAACTTTGTCCAGTATTTAATATCCTTGCGTAGTGGGCGCTGGTCGGCAATAAACCAGAAAACAGTGGGTGGGCCGTCATATGCAAGCATAGTTTTTACGGCATGTGTATTGGCAATGGTATGTGAACCGAATTTTCCCCGCAATTTTTTAAAAAGCGCATCATAATATTTGTTGTGCAAAGGTTTGTAAAGAGCCATCAATCGGTATTGTGAATAGAAAGGGAATCCGGCAAACCAGTCCCATGTGCAGTGATGCCCGCTTACGGCGATAAGGTGCTTATTTTTTTTATGATAATCTCCCAGGACTTCGGGATTGAGAATAGTAAAACGTCTTTGTATCTCGTGTTTTGACATATGTATAAGTGCGAAAGACTCCAGGAAGTTGTCACAAAAATGGCGAAAAAATTTCCGGGCTATCCATCGTATTTCTTTTTTACTTTTTTCAGGGAAGGAGTTGCAGATGTTTTTAATTGCAAGTTTTTTCCTGTATGGTATGACATAATACAGTATAACAAATACTAAGTCAGACAGACTATAAAGAATCCTGAGCGGGATGAGGGTAATTAACCATAAGAATGCAAATGTAAAATAAAAACCTGCTGCCTGCATAAAATATAAAAATATTGCCCAAAAATAGAAAAAACTATTGAGTTAAAACGAACAACATTTCACTCATGGTGTTTAACTCAAAAAAAATTTCATTTTTAGCATTTATTGTAAGGTTATCTTTTGCTAAATATGTAGATTTTGACCACTTTTGTGGACATTTTAAGGCATGAAGGATTTAACGGTTGGTAAAGAAGGAAGGTTGATATTGCATTTTGCACTTCCCATGTTGGCGGGCAATTTATTCCAGCAATTATATAATTTCGTTGATAGCATTATTGTCGGTAAGTTTCTGGGTAAGGAGGCACTTGCCGCGGTAGGCGCATCTTTCCCAATCATTTTTACATTAATTGCTCTTATAATTGGTATTGCAACAGGTGGCACTATAGTTATTGCGCAATTTTTTGGAGCAAAAGATATTGAAAAAGTACGGCGAGCGATTGATACGTTGTTTATATTTTTCTTTTTTGCCTCAATACTTTTTACTGCTATTGGAATTGTATCAAGTGAAAGTATTTTCAGGCTAATCAAATTACCAGAAGATATCATGCCTTATGCATTGGAGTACCTTAATATTTATTTGATGGGATTAGTTGTGTTCTTTGGCTTTAATGCCACAAGTGCGGTACTTCGGGGCTTAGGGGATTCGCTAACCCCACTTTATTTTTTAATTGTTTCTACTATCCTGAATATTGGCTTTGACCTGTTGTTTGTAGTTGTTTTTAAATGGGGCATCGGGGGTGCTGCATATGCTACTATATTATCACAGGCATTGGCTTTTATAGGGGGTATAATATATTTAAACAAAACGCATAAAATCATTCGGTTTTCATTACGGGGACTCGTGTTTGATGGTAAGATTTTTTTAACAAGTTTACGAATTGGCGTTCCTACGGGCTTACAGCATGTATTTGTGTCAGTGGGTATGATTTTAATTATGAGTATCGTAAATACATTTGGAACGGATGTAGTGGCAGGTTATTCAGCAGCGATGAGGATTGATTCACTTGCAATGTTGCCTGCAATGAATTTTGGACAGGCGCTGGCTACTTTTGTAGGACAAAATATTGGTGCTAATAAACGAGAACGTGTGAAAAGCGGCTTAACTTCAACTTTACTCATGTCATCAGTTGTGTCTTTAGTAGTGACTTGTGTAGTAATACTTTTTGGATCAAATCTAATGAGCTGGTTTACAAATGATGCAGCAGTGATTAGTGTTGGAGTAAAATATTTGGTAGTTATAGGTTCATTTTATCTTCTTTTTAGTATCATGTTTTCTATTAACGGGGTTTTAAGAGGAGCGGGAGATACTGTAATACCTATGCTTATAACATTAGTCACACTTTGGGCTGTGCGAATTCCTTTGGCCTGGGTCCTATCCAAAAAGCTGGGATTCGGAGAAACCGGGATATGGTGGGCAACACCCATTGCATGGGCAGTAGGTGTATTTTTATCATATCTGTATTATCTTTCCGGTAACTGGAAAAAGTTTTCGGTAGTGAAACATGCAAGAGTATAACACCCATTTTTATCTCTGATTTTCATGTAACCAATTATAAATCTCTTCCAAATTTACATTCTTGTTTATTTTCCAAGTAATCTTATTATTTTTGCCCCATACATTAAATTTAACATTATGTTATTATCAATGACCGGTTATGGGAAAGCGGTTTGTGATATGGGCTCCAAGAGTATCACGATAGAAATCAAATCGCTTAACAGTAAGCAATTTGAAGTAAATACACGTATACCGCCTCTTTATAAAGAGAAGGATATTGAAATAAGAAATACTCTAAATGAAAAATTAGTGAGGGGGAAGGTTGATTTTTACCTTACTATTGATATTTTGGAAGCGAAGGAAACACCGCAATTGAACCTTCCTGTAATTAAAAATTATTACGAACAGATAGTAAAGGCTTCAAACGAATTAAAAATTGACCTGCCCATAAGTTTGATGGATTCTATCATGAGATTGCCTGATACACTCACCATTGCAAAACAGGAGCTTGAGGAGGAGGAATGGAAACAAATAACAAAATCAATTCATGTGGCTTTGGGTGAGTTGACTTCTTTCAGGCAACAGGAAGGAAATGCGCTTGAGAAGGATATAAAAGAAAGGATTGAAAAGATAATTAAAAATTTGGAGTCCATTACCCCATTTGAAGATAAGAGGATTGATGCTATAAAGAACAGGATAGCAAGCAATTTAAATGACATAGTGGGTGCTGATAAAATAAATGGGGACAGGTTTGAGCAGGAGATGATATATTATATTGAAAAGATGGATATTACTGAGGAAAAAGTGCGATTGAAGAATCACTGTGATTTTTTTCTTGAAACCATGACGGAGAATGCAACAAACGGGAAAAAACTTGGTTTTATAAGCCAGGAGATTGGCAGGGAGATTAATACTATCGGATCAAAGGCGGGTGACAGCGACATTCAGCGAATTGTTGTTGAAATGAAGGATGAGCTCGAGAAAATTAAGGAACAACTGATGAATGTATTGTAATATGGCGGGGAAACTTATAATATTTTCAGCACCTTCAGGAGCAGGAAAAACAACAATAGTAAAGCGGATTGTTGAAACAGATTTAAACCTGGAGTTTTCTATTTCTGCCACAAGCCGAAAGATAAGAAACGGTGAAGTTGCAGGTAAAGATTATTATTTTCTGACCCCGGAAGAATTTAAGAGGAAAATTGATGAAAATGCTTTCATTGAATGGGAAGAGGTATATACCAACACTATGTACGGTACTTTAAAAAGTGAGATAAAACGTATTGAAGATGATGGCAACAATATTTTATTTGAAGTAGATGTTGAAGGAGGGTTGAGTCTTAAGAAAATTTTTGGAGATAAAGCTCTGTCCATTTTTATTTTGCCCCCGTCTATTGAAGAATTGGAAAACAGATTAAGGAAAAGAGCTACTGATAAAGAAGAGGTAATAATAGAGAGGGTAGCAAAAGCAAAAAAAGAGATTAGCTATGCCGATAGATTTGATTTACAAATAGTGAATAACGATTTGGAAGTTGCAGTGAGTGAGATATATACGGCAATTAAGAATTTTATCATATTATAAATGAAAGTTGGATTATTTTTCGGGTCATTCAATCCTATTCATATAGGCCATATGGCTATTGCCAATTATATGGTTGAATATTCGGATATTTCCCAGCTATGGTTTATAGTAAGTCCTCATAATCCACTTAAAAGGAAAGCTACTCTTTTGGAAGACCATCACCGGCTTGAAATGGTGCGCATGGCAATAGGTGATGACATGAGGTTTCAGGTCAGTGATATTGAGTTTCGCATGCCTAAGCCTTCCTATACGATTGACACGCTAACTTATCTTAAAGCACAATTTCCCGGCTATGAGTTCGTTATTATCATGGGTTCCGATGGGCTACCAACATTTAAAAAGTGGAAAAATTATGAGCAAATAATATCATTGCATAAGCGTTTAGTATATCCCCGTCCGGGAGAGAAAATTGACATGAAGGAACACCCTAATATTGAAATTATCAATGCACCTCAAATGGAAGTGTCCTCAAGTTTTATAAGACAAGCAATTATAGATCAGAAAGATATTCGATATTTTTTGCCCAATGAAAAGATTTATCAATATATTTTAGACATGCATTTTTATGAATAAATTAATTTTAACCCATATGAAGAAAATACATATTCTTATTCAGATCGCAATTCTTCTCTTTATGACACAGCGCATGGTATCAGCCCAGTCTTTTGGAGTGAAAGCCGGATTAAACTTATCAAAAACAACAGATTACACAGATGAATATGAAGAAATTGGTATGAGACCCGGGATAAATGCTGGGCCAATATTTGAATACAATGTTGCGGATAATTTTTATGTGCAATTTGGTCTTTTGTTCTCGCAAAAAGGGTTGAAGATCATGGATGATGAAGAAAAGATTAATATATACTATTTAGAGATACCAATAAATTTGTTAAATAAATTTGAGATGGACCCGGTTACATTGGTGTATGGAGTTGGACCTTATTTTGCTTATGCAATAAAAAGTAAAAATAAATATGAAGGTGATGAACAAACCGTCATACGCAATGTTGATTTAGGCTACAACCATGATAATGACAGATTTATTCCAGGCGATTTTGGGATTGGATTTAATGCGGGTGTGGAATACTCATCCATTCAAATTAATATGGAATTTGGTCTTGGACTTACAGATATTGCACATAGATATCCTTCCATGTTTAACCGAAGATTTGGGATTTCGGTTGGGTATTTGATAAACTAGTCACTTATCTTTATTTCTTTTATTACTTGTTCGATTTCAAAAGATTTACCTATACTGTGGTAACTGAAAATCTATTTTTCAAATTCAATAAACTAAGTTTTATATTTCGATAGAATAAAAAAAACTCAATATAGATACACCTTTTCATCAATTTTAGTAGCTTGCATTCTAATTTATTAAAGAATATAGTTGGAAATTATTAGGGAATAGGAGAGAAACAATTAAGTAGTTGCATTTAGTCTCTATTTGCATTAAAAGGGGATGAGAGATATTGTTGCTATAAATTTTAAAGCTTTTGAACTTGGAATTAAAACGAGTTTGAACTAAAATACTTAACCCGTATGATCTGGAACGAATATATTGAGACCGCCGAAAGGGAAAAGCTCAAAAAAATTCAAAATGAGCGGTTAATTAAAATGATCGAAAGAATTTATTTTAATGTTCCCTTTTATCGAAAAAAAATTCAGGAAAAGGGTATAGAACTTGGTGATATCAAAGATGTCAGTCAGTTGAAAGATCTGCCTTTTACCACAAAAGATGACTTAAGAGATAATTATCCCTTTGGTTTGTTTACAGTTCCTCAAAGTCAGATTGTGCGACTGCATGCATCGAGTGGAACTACCGGCAAACCAACAGTCGTAGGCTATACCAGGGATGACATTCAGATATGGAGCGAGGTGGTTGCCCGATCACTTACCATGGCCGGGATAACAAAGGATGATATAATCCAAGTTGCTTATGGTTATGGTCTGTTTACAGGAGGCTTGGGTGTACATTACGGGGCAGAGAAAGTAGGTGCTTCGGTTATCCCCATTTCAGGAGGAAATACCAAAAAGCAGCTGCAGCTAATGATTGATTTTGGCTCAACAGCTATAGCCTGCACTCCTTCGTATGCTGCTTTTTTAGGTGAGAGCCTGGCTAAGGAAGGGATTAATAGAAAGGACATCAAACTGAAAGCGGGCATTTTTGGCGCTGAACCCTGGACAAATGAATTGAGACGACAGGTAGAATCACTACTTGGATTAAAAGCATATGACATCTATGGATTGAGTGAAATTATTGGCCCGGGGGTTTCTATGGAATGTGAGCATCAGAATGGCATGCATATTTTTGAAGATCATTTCATTCCCGAGATTATTCATCCTGAAACATTGGAAGTTTTACCTTATGGGGAATTGGGAGAATTGGTATTTACTACAATCACGAAGGAAGCAATGCCTTTGCTTCGCTATCGGACAAGGGATCTTACACGCCTGCATATTGATAAATGTGCTTGTGGCAGGACGCTTGTTCGTATGGAGAAATGCCTGGGAAGAAGTGATGATATGTTGATTATTCGTGGAGTGAATGTATTTCCATCACAGGTTGAAGCCGTACTTTTGGAAATGAGTGAGGCAAGTCCGCATTATCAATTGGTAGTGAACAGGGAGAATAACCTTGATACTCTCGAAATAAACGTAGAGATTGATGACCAGTTCTGGTCGGATGAGATTAAAGTGCTTGAAAACCTGAAAAAACAGATTCAGCATAATATTACTAGTGCATTAGGTATTTCAGCAAAAATTAATCTTGTAGAACCTCAAACTATTGCCCGTTCTGAGGGTAAAGCCAGGAGAGTAATTGATAACAGGGAAAAAAATTAAAAACATACAGTCATGATTATTAAGCAATTATCCGTTTTTCTTGAAGACAAGGTAGGAAGGCTTACCGAAATGACGAAAATCTTAAGTGAGAATAATATTAATATCTCCGCGTTTAGCATTGCAGATGCTGCAGATTATGGAATAGTAAGGTTTATTGTCTCCAAACCCGAGGAAGCGGTGAAGGTTTTGAAAGAAAACAAGTTTTCTGTTAACATCACCGAAGTGGTATGTCTTATTGTACCACATCAACCGGGAGGCTTATATAAAGCATTGCAAATTTTGTCGGAAAATAATATCCCGGTTGATTACATGTATGCTTTTGCATTGGGAGATTCTGCAAGTGTCATTATCCGTTCGAATTCAAACGATGAGGTAATTAAAGTTCTTCAGGCCAACAAGATGGAGCTCGTGAAAGCAAGTGAAATTTATAAGTTGTAATCAGGTGGAGTATTATAAAAAGTACTTTTCTGGTGACCGGTTTGCGGGTGAAAATGGCATTATTTTGGATGAATGCCGGCCCGGGTATGCAAAAGTACGGGTAATTGTCGATAAGAGGCACTTAAATGGAGCGGGAGTTTTACATGGGGGGCTTATATTTACATTGGCTGACTTTGCATTTGCAGCCGCTACAAATTCTTATGGGAATATTGCTTTATCTATAAATGCTTCAATCAATTATTTTGATAAGTGTAACCAGGGGGTAATTATTGCAGAAGCAAAAGAAATTGCCCGAAGCAATAAACTTATTACCTGCGATATAACAGTGGAACAAGAGGGAGGGCCATTGTTGGCGAACTTTAAAGGGACGGCATACATAACAAAACAGGCTATTGATTTTAAATAAAATATTTTAGAGAAATGACCAGATTTTCTAGTTCGGTTGGACAGCTTCGTTCGTCAGAAATACGTGATTTAATGAGCCTGGCAAATAAACCGGGGATGATCCTTTTTTCAGGGGGTATGCCAGACAACAACCTGTTTCCATTGAATGAAATGGATGAGATATATAATAACCTGAGTACAAAGGAGAAACAAATAGCAATGCAATATGGCCCGACAAACGGGCTGCCGGAATTACTTATATCGTTGCAGGATTATTTAAGAAAAAAAGGTCTTCCGGTGGATGAGAACAGACTGATGATAACCACAGGCTCGTTACAGGCTATTAACATACTTGCAAAGGCTTTTATTGATCCGGGAGATCCTATAATTGTAGAAAATCCTTGTTTTATCGGGGCCATTTCTGCTTTCAGGTCATATCAGGCAGATATCATCTCAGTTACCCTGATGGCGGATGGTATAAATATTCAACAGTTAAAAAGCACATTGGAAAAAGCTGATAAAAAACCAAAGTTTATTTACATGACTCCTAATTTTCATAATCCGGCAGGAACACTTTATTCATCTGCAACCAAACAGGCACTTATTGATCTGCTAACGGATCAGGACATACCTATACTTGAAGATGATGTATATAGCGACTTGTATTTTCATGAAGAGGATAAAATACATTTGAGGACTATTAAAGAAATTAATCCGAAAGGCATTGATGTTTGTTATACGGGTTCATTTTCTAAAATATTGGGGCCCGGATTAAGGCTTGGCTGGATGCTGGTACCGGAAAATATTTACCAGAAGTGTGAATTGATCAAGCAATCCATTGACGCATGTTCTCCAAGTTTTACACAAATGCTGGCGCATAAATTCCTTGAAACCAATGCAGTTTATAATTATACAGAAAAAGTAAGGATTGAATATAAAATAAGGGCAGAGGCCATGGTTGCTGCACTTCAAAAGTATCTGCCTGACGGGATTCGTTTTAATATCCCACGGGGAGGTTTTTACATTTGGTTGCAATTGCCTGAGGGGATTGATGCAACGAAAATTTTAAAGAGGGCCATTGAAAAAAACACCGTGTTTGTGACAGGTAAAACCTTTGACCCGCACGGAGTGAAAAACAACACGATACGGCTATCTTTTTGTAATACTTCGGCAGAAAAGATAAATGAGGGTATTCCTTTGATTGCTGATGCGATTCGCGAAGAAATGTGATTTTCTTGAAATAAAGATCAGATAAGATAATCTTTGGCATTCTTTATTTCATTGTCTAAATCTTCGACAGGATAATTAAAAACAGCTACATCATAATTTGCAGGTATTTCCATAAATGCTCTTTTTGAAAGCCCTGCGAGTTCAGCGGCTTGTTCCATTGAAAGTTTCCCTTTTTCATATAGTTTTGATGCAAGAAGCATTTTTGTTTCATGATTGTCTATATCCAATGTGTCAGGTATATTAAGCATGATTATTTTTATAAATGCTATTTTTTCAGAGTTACCTGAAACTTGCAAAATATCCTATAGTGTGTAAGCATATTTATCTATGGAAGGAAGTCCAAGTGTTGATTGGAAAACTATTACATTTTCTCCACTATTTCCATTCCCCTCTTTATAGCCTCTTCATTTAACGGTAACAAGTGATGGTGCCGCTCAGGCAGTGATTTTTTAAGTCCGCTTATAACATTATCAAGATTTACAATTGGTTTTATCTTAATGTAACCTCCGAGCACAATCATATTAAATATTCTGAGATCTCCCATTTTAGTAGCTTCTTCGGCTGCATCAACTTTGTATATGTCAATGTCTTTTCGTTTTGGCGGGTGGGAAATGCCATTGCTGTCATATATAAGCACTCCGCCGGGTTTAACCTGCTCTTCAAATTTATCAACAGATGGCTGGTTTAATATAATGGCAGTGTCAAAATGGTTCAGGATAGGTGAGCTTACTTTTTCATCACTGATAATAACGGTTACGTTGGCTGTACCTCCGCGCATTTCAGGTCCGTAGGACGGCATCCAGCTCACTTCTTTGTTTTGCATTATGCCTGAATAGGCAAGTATCTTACCCATGGATAAAACTCCTTGTCCGCCAAATCCTGCTATGATAATTTCTTCAGTCATGTTCTGTTAGTTTTTAAACCTGTTTTATTTTTCTACCAGTTTGCCTTCTACTTTTATATCTCCCAATGGATAATAAGGAATCATATTCTCTGCCATCCATTCATTGGCCTTTACGGGAGTCATGCGCCAGCCTGAGTTACAACTGGATACAATTTCTACAAATGATACTCCTTTTTTTAATTTCTGGTTTTCAAAGGCAGTACGAATAGCTTTCTTTGCTTTACGGACATTAGCAGGGGTGTGCACTGCCTGCCTTGTAACAAAGTATGTTCCTGGTAAGTGAGCAACGATATCAGTTATCTTTATAGGATTCCCCATCATTTCAGCTTCACGGCCATAGGGAGTTGTGGAAGTCACCATCCCAAGGAGGGTGGTAGGTGCCATTTGTCCTCCCGTCATACCGTAAATGCCATTGTTTATGAATATAATAGTGATATTGTCTCCCCTGTTACATGTATGAATAGTTTCAGAGGTGCCAATAGCTGCCAGGTCTCCGTCACCCTGATAGGTAAATACGTATTTATCAGGCCAGAGTCTTTTTACACCTGTGGCAACTGCCGGAGCACGTCCATGGGCAGCCTGTATGAAGTCTACGTCAATAAAATCATAGATAAAAACGGAACACCCTACAGGGGCTATACCAATAGTATCTTCCTCAATACCTAATTCTTCAATAACTTCTGCAACCAGGCGGGTTGCTGTTCCATGCCCACAACCCGGACAATAGGTGAGGGTTATGTCTGTCATCAACCTGGATTTTTTATAAACCAGGTTTTCCTCCTTAATAATATCTTGTATATTCATGGTTATACGTTGATCAGTTTTTGTTCCAGTTGTTCTAAAACTTCACCGGGTGTTGGGACCATTCCTCCCATACGGCCATAATATTCAACTGGCACTTTATTTTTAACAGCCAGTTTAACGTCTTCCAGCATCTGACCTGCATTCAGCTCAATGCTTATGAATCCTTTTACTTTATCTGCCAGGGCTTCAAGTTGTGGATATGGATACGGATAAAGAGTAATTGGGCGGAACAAACCTACTTTTATACCTTTTTCTCTTCCAAGTTGTACAGCTTTTTGGCAGATGCGGGCAGAAAGTCCAAATGCTACAAAAATATATTCGGCATCCTCGCATTGAATGGTTTCGTAACGTATCTCTTCTTTGTTCATGCGCTGGTATTTTGCCTGAAGCTTCTGGTTGTGTTTTTCCATATCCACCGATTGCAGGTAAAGCGATGAAACCAGGTTGCTCTTTCGGTTTTTGCGGCCATTCACTACCCATGATTGATCAAATTCGGTAAACCTTGGCTGCTGATCAAAAAGTTCAACTTTTTCCATCATCTGGCCTATGGCACCGTCAGAAAGTATCATCACCGGGTTTCTGTATTTGAAGGCAAGTTCGAATCCAAGTTTCATAAAATCGCACATTTCCTGAACGGATGCAGGAGCTAGTACGAGAAGATGGTAATCTCCATGACCTCCTCCTTTGGTAGCTTGTGCATAATCGGCTTGAGATGGCTGGATAGTTCCTAAACCGGGTCCTCCACGCACCACATTTACAATTACACAGGGTAGCTGGGCTCCGGCAATATAGGAAATGCCTTCCTGCATAAGGCTAATGCCCGGGCTTGAAGAGCTTGTCATTACCTTTTTTCCGGTAGCAGCACCACCAAATATCATATTGATAGCGGCAATCTCGCTTTCGGCTTGCAACACTACCATGCCGGTACGTTCATAAGGTTTTTCAGCTGTAAGATATTCCATTACCTCTGACTGAGGTGTAATAGGATATCCAAAGTAGGCATCAACACCAGCCCTGATAGCAGCTTCGGCGATAGCCTCGTTTCCTTTCATTAATCTGAGTTCTCCCATACATTTATATCTTAGGATTCAACCTTAATTCTATATACTGAAATTACTCCATCGGGGCATACTACGCCACAGTTTGTGCAACCTGTGCATGCATCCGGGTTTTCCATATAGGAGTAATGATAACCTTTGCTGTTTACTGCGGTCGACAGTTTGAGCACGTCGGCAGGGCAATTTACCACGCACAATTCACAGCCTTTGCATTTTTCAATATCTACAACTACTGCACCTTTTACTTTTCCCATACCTTAAGTAGTTCGTTACTAATAGTTTTTCAATTTTATATACCGTATTAAAACGGCCGGTTAAGATAATAGATTTTTTCTTTAATTTCTTATCAAATCTTCTAAGTCAAAGTTACGAAAGTATATACGATTAACGGTTCATCAAAGCATCTTATACAACACATGAAAATGTATGGGGGGGATGTTTTTGTTTTTTACATCCGACCGGGGATATAAAAAAATGCCAGTTAGTGGTTATAAAATTAAAACTACGGATTTAATGACCTCGGAGAGGTCAAATGTCTATAGAAAGCCCTTAAACAAGAACATACGACCCCGGCCGGGGTCGCACAAGAAACTGTAATTGATTTTCTATAAACATGTAATCCCTCCGGGATTAAAATAGTTTATATGAAGTATTCCGGAATTTATTAGATTTACTTAAAAAATTGATCCTGGAGGGATCATTTGTATGTAGAGAGATAGTAAATGCAAAGCACGACCCCGGCTGGGGTCGTATGTAATGATTGAGCATACTGTCTATAAAAAGATAATCTTGTAATGATCAAAAAAAAATAAAATTATGTCTGACACGTATTCTAAAATCTACATTCAAACTGTTTTTGCCGTACAAAACAGAGATGCGATTATTAAACCTGATTGGGAAGAGGAATTGTATAAATACATTACTGGGATTGTCCAAAACAAAGGTCAAAAAATGCTTTCAATAAATGGTACGAATGACCATATTCATTTTCTGATAGGGATGAAACCAACATGTTGCCTATCTGATCTGGTGCGCGAAATAAAAAAATCTTCCAATGATTTTATAAAAGACAAGAAATTTACGCGATATAATTTTAAATGGCAGGAAGGATTTGGTGCTTTTTCATACAGTCATTCACAGCTAGGCGATGTAATAAATTATATTAAAAATCAAAAAGATCATCATAAAAAAATATCCTTCAAAGAGGAATATGTATCTTTCTTAAGAGCTTTTGAATTAGAGTTTAAGAATGAATATTTGTTTAAATGGATAGAATAGATTTAATTCAGAAATAATGTGACTTTAGAAAAGTCAGATATATAAAGCAGTTTTACACATAAGGACATACGGCCCCGGCCGGGGTCGAACTCCTTATGGTATAATGTTTTCTATAAACATGTAATCCCTCCGGGATTAGGAAATGAATTAATAGAAGGAAAAAATAATTTAAAATTTGCTAAGGATATTATTTGAATGATATCTGCGATTAAATCTGCGAAAATTTGCGAGAAATTGTTAATGATGTTTTTTGAATAGGTTCAATCTCTCCTCCAACACCGGGAATTGGCTCCGGTCAATTTTTGACACACAGGCCCTGATGCCTTCGGTATGTTCGCTTCCGGTTGTCTCCAGCGAAATAGCACTTATTCCATAATATAATAATTGTTCAACCAATTTATGACCGGACATTCCGGGATATGCAACAGTAAAGTAAAATCCATTTCCTACAGGCTGGTCTGCATCTTTGTCATAAACAATATAAAATCCATTTTCAGTAAAGAGCCTTTTCATCACTTTTGCCCTTTCAGCATATTCGCGTAACGGAGCTACAAAATTGTACCTGCCTTCATTGGCGGCTTTTAAAATAGCGGCTACTCCAAATTGAGTAGAATGTGCAGTCCCCGCAGCCAGGCAATACAAAGCTCCATAAATCAGAGCGGTTCCAAACTGGTCTGAATTATAGTATCGTTTTAGTCCCGGATAACGTCTGTTGAACAGTGTATCTGATACAATAATAAGCCCGATACGCTGGCCTGCATAGCTAAATGATTTTGAACAGGATATCAGGATAATAAAATTATCTGTATAATTGGCTGCTGAAGCCTGGTAGGGTGGAACTCCCGGTGTTGAAATATCCTTACGGAAATCCATACCGAAATAGGCCAGGTCTTCAACCACTGTAACGTCATACTTTTGGCATAATTCTCCTATTATTTGCAGTTCTTCATCGTTAAGGCAAATCCAGGATGGATTGTTGGGATTGGAATACATTATGGTGGATACTTTACCGTCTTGAAGGTATGATTCCAGCTTATCTTTTAGTTTTTTTCCCCGGTAATTATAAACATCAAAAGCCCGGTAACCGTGGCCCAGTAAATTGCATTGCACTTTGTGCAAAGGGAAACCGGGATCAATAAAGAGGGTGCCTTCTTTATGGTCATCAGTTCTGTTGGCCACCATCATTACTGTAAATGAACCTTGCATAGAACCAACAGCAGGGATGCATGCACGAGGACTAACTTCAATACCCATAAAGTTTTTTACAAAACGGGAGGCTTCTTCCTTAAGAACGGGTTCTCCCTCAATATCAGGATAACGTGCAGATACTCCTTGATGCAGCGCTTCAATTTCTGCAGTAATACCAATATCGCAGGTGTCCAATCCCGGAACACCAATCTCCATGCGTATATATTTCACCCCACTGGCATTTTCAATATCCGTAACCAGGCGCATAATTTGCCTTATAGATCCTGTACTTAATCCTTCCAGTCCGCTTTTTGCAATAACTGATTGTACAATATTTTTATCTACCGGTGTTGTATGCATAGGAATACAATTTACAAAAAAAGAATGGCAAGTCCTAAACCAGTATTTAAAAGCTTACTTTTTGATAAATATCCTGGTATCCACAGCAAAAATACCTTCCTTATTAGCAATCAGAGGATTAATATCCAATTCGTGTATTTTACTAAAATGCTCGCAAAGAATAGAGACTTTTACAATTATATTTGCAAATTCTCTTATGTTAATTCCCGCTTTACCCCTGGCACCCTGGAGAATATCAAAAACCTTAAGATCTTTAATCATTGAAAGGGCTTCATCCGTGTTTACGGGAGCTAATCGTACTGTATAATCTTTAATTATTTCTATAAAAATTCCTCCCATACCACAAAAAATCATATGCCCAAAGCCAGGTTCGTATTTTGCTCCAACATAAAGTTCCAGGCCTTTTATCATAGGTTGTAAAATCACACCGGTAGTTCCTTCAAGTGATATGAGACGATTGTATTCTTCTAATAACTGATCTTTGGAGTTGATACTTAAGCTTATACCTCCCGCATCCGTTTTGTGAACAAATCCCATTGCCTTCAATACCAGTGGGTATTCATATTGTGAGGCTGCTGACAGGAGCATATTTTTTTCATTAATAACTAGTGTGGGTAACGTTGAAATTCCAACTTCATTAAAAACGATATTCTGATCTTCAATCGGAACATAACCGGTTTCTGTATTGTCCATTATTCTTTTTGTCATAGGAAGGTCAGTTTTAGCCATAGGTTCCAAAAGGGATATGTATGGTGTATTTAAAATCCTGGCCAAAGCCTCCCCAAATAATACTTCATCCGGGAAAAAAACATTACCTTTTTCGATAAAACTTATTATTTCTTCTTTTGCATTAAGCAGGGATGGTAATACAGGATAAACAGGTTTTTTGCATTCCCTGATTTCATTATGTATAATATTATAAGCATCATCTACTTTAGTAAGTCCGGGACTGCCAAAAATAACTACTATTCCATCAATGTGTTTGCATTTATTCTCGCAAAAATCTATTGCTTTGGAAAGCTGGTCAGCAGTTCCGGTAGCGAGAATGTCAATGGGGTTTTGGATGGATGAGCCTGGGTGAAGGATCTTTTTTAAATCATCGGACCCGGTAATATCTGTTTTTGGAACCTCAAATCCATTTTTTGATAGTACATCAGTAAGCATTACTGCAGGACCACCAGCCTGTGTTACAATAGCAATTCTTTTACCCGACAAAGTTTTACATGTTAGTATGGCTGCCACATTGGTAAGCTCTTCACGACCGGCGCACCGGATGATACCTGCTTTTTTAAAAAGAGCTTCAACAGGTTCGTCAGGAGTGGCAAGGGCACCTGTATGTGAGGATGCTGCACGAATACCTGCTCGTGAAGCTCCGGCTTTTACTGCTGCTATTTTAGCTCCTTTTTGAATGAGAGAAGAAGCATGAAATAGTAACTTCTGTGGTTTCCTGATAGTTTCCAGGTATAGTAGTTTTATTCGCGAACTATTGACAGGGTCATAGGTCAGGTCCCAGTATTCAAGTACTTCCTCTATGCCAATCTGCGCGCTGTTACCCATTGAAATTATAGACGAAAAGGTAATGCCTTTTGGAATAGATGTTTCCATGATAAATACTGCAGTGGCACCCGACGAAGAAGCTAAGTCGCAGCCATGTTGTTCCAATTTAGGGATTGGCGACGTAAAAACACCCTGATAATGAGCATTGAGCAACCCAATACAATTCGGTCCCAACAAGCAGGAGTGGGTTTGTTCAAGTATTTCAAGCAATTCATCTTTAAGGTGCTCACCAATGGATCCAGACTCACTGAAACCTGCAGAAATAATAATGAATGCATGACAACCTTTCTCATTCGCAAGTATTTTAATTGACGGTATACACAAATGTGCAGGAAGTGCAATGATGGCAAGTTCTACCGTGGGAACTTCATGTTCTGTCGGGAAGCAGGCTAAGCCTTGAACCTGGTCTTCATGCGGATTGACAACATACAATTTACCCTTAAAGGTTCCATTTTTGAGGTTTTCAATAATTTTTCCTCCAGGTTTTTTTGTGTTGTTCGAACCTCCGACTATACAAATACTATTTGGTTTTATGAGTTGGTCATTTATAAGCATCTCTTAATTTTGTTGTTATATAAATTTACCAAATCCCTTTGAGCTATCATAAAAACAATACCCGTTTTTTTGAATATGTCTGAAAAAATCGCTAAATTTCTATTGTTATATTTGCGTTATATTATGTATTATTGAAAAATACTTTATAAAATCTATTAAACCAAAAAATTGGGACATGTCAGAATTAATTGATAAAAGTACCGTGAAAAGGCTTGTTAAATGGGCCAAAAAAAACAGGATTGATTTTCCGTCAAGTGCTGAGGAAATGAAGCAAATGGTTACGCTCGATTTAAAGTTGTATAAATTAAGAGAACTACCCGGGGAATTATGCAATCTGAAAGGATTGAAAGAAATTGATTTAAGTTATAATCAACTAAGTAAGTTGCCTAAGGAGTTCTCAAAATTTTCTCAATTAGAGGTTTTAAAATTAAATCAGAACCACTTTAGTGAATTTCCTGAATCAATATTGGAATTAACATCACTAAAAGTATTTGAGATTTCAGGAAACCAAATTGAAAAACTTCCTGGAGGAATTGATAAATTGACTCACCTGGAAGTGTTGGATTGTAAGCTTAATAAATTATCAGAACTTCCTGATAGTATTGGAAACCTTTCAAACCTGAAATCATTGAATGCAGCGGCTAACCATATAACACAAATACCTCCTTCAATGGGTAACCTTTCAAATCTTGAATCACTTAATCTTTGGGCTAACAAGATTACAGAATTGCCAAAAGAACTGGGTCAACTGAAAAACCTGGTTGAACTGGGTGTTTGGAATAATAAAATAAGCATTATCCCACAGGCTGTTTTAGATTTGCCGAAATTAAAGGATGTAGAGTTAATGCTTAAAATTGATAAGCTGAATGAAAAGTTGGTTGAAGCAGCACAGGCAGATGATCTTAAAACAGCTCAGGTAATGATTAGTTGTGGTGCTGATACAAATTATAAGTGGGATGGTTTTGGCGGATATGAGTTTACCACACCACTTTTTGAGGCGCATAGTGTTGAAATGGCCAAGCTTTTAGTTCAGAATGGTGCGAATCCTCATATAAAGAGAAAAAGAAAAATAGATACAAGTATAAAAGTGTGGGAAACAGATAAACAAATTGAGGAGGAAGAATCATTTATGACTATTAAACATTCACTTGAATTAACAAAATATAAAAAGTCAATAGGATAATAAACTTTAAATAATTTTTTACGTATGTTCATAATTAGGGAATATTTTAATAATTTAGTAAAATATTCATGTTTTTATTATGACCATTACACTGTGGTACGATAATTGAATGATTAAGTTGAAAGGATCTTAGTACAGGTACTTTCCCTTATAATCGTAAAACATAGCATGACCAGAAGAAAAGACAATTGGAAATTATGAAAAGGCTCATAACATACATACTACTATTTGCTTGCTTTGTGCCTATCCTGGCTCAGGTTGAATTTGATGATCTGGAAAAGAAAGATATTGTGCGTAACAAAATCCGGTCTAAAACACAGTGGGATTACAAATATGTTGATGGAGTACCAGTTGAAGAGGGATTTAAAAGCTCATATCGGAAGTATGATTATATGGGTAATGTTATCATAGTTATTAATTTCAAATTTGATGGCAGTGTTTCATCCACTGAACAGTATTCCTATAATAATAAAGGAGATCGTACAGAGTATATAAGGTATAAAGGCAATCAGGAAGAGCTACAATATAAGGAGAATACAGAATACGATGACAAAGGCAATAAATTAAGGGTATATGGTAAAACAAATAAATCGTCCTTTAATAATGTATATACCTATAACGATGAAGACAAAGTAGCTGAAATAGTATATAATGTTGGAGACTTTATTGATGAGAAGCGGGTGTTCGAATACGATGGTAATACATCTACCATATCCGTGATGGATGCGAAAGATAATTTAAAATACACACTTGTAACCAGCTATAATGATAAAGGGCAGGTAACAGAAGAAACCCGGTATGAACTTGATGAGGCAGTTTCAGATAAGGCGAGTTATCAATATGATAGTAAGGGAAATGTGCTGAAAGAAGAAAAATATAAGCATGGTCAGTTCAGGTATAGGGTAAAGTATACATACGATGCAGCAGGTCATGTACTAAAAGTTGTTCAGGAAGAACCGAGTGGTATATCATATGAAAAGAGCTTATGTACATATGATGCGCAGGGCCATCTAATAGAAGAGAAGTGGAGAAAAAATGCTACTTCTGATTTCAGTAAAAAAGATTATTCGTATAATGAGGAAGGTTTATGCATAAAAATGGATGCATATTTTGCCAGTTATGATTTAAAAGTTCTCTCAAAATTTGCATATAAAACAACTGACGATTAGACCATTACATTAATACTACTAAATTAGTAGTATATTATTATCTAAAAACTTGCATAATTCAGAAATTTTATTTTTATTTGTACTAAATTAAAATAACAATAATCCCTCCTAAAGAAGGATTAGTTTATAAAGAAGAGGCGAGAGACCAGGCTCAATGACCCTCTGGCAACCCCTTAGGAAGCCAAAAACTAAGGAAGGTGCCAATTCCTGACCAAATTTTTTTGGTAAATATAAATTAATACAAGTATGAAAAAATCAGATCATTATCCTGGATTTTCCTTTATTTTTCAAATTGTGATTAGCTTTTATATGCATGCTATGTGCATGCGAGGATAACAAAAAGCAAGTTCCCGTTGTTATAATTACTTGCGTAGGATGAATCATTAAACAACATGCGCGGGAGTGATTGTTTATATAACAATAAGTAAAAAATGAACAAAAATTATATATCATGGAAACAAAAAATTTAAGATACGAAACGCTGCAATTGCATGCGGGACAAGATGTTGATGCAACAACAAATTCAAGAGCAGTACCTATTTATCAAACTACTTCATATTTGTTTAACGATTCGGAACATGCGGCTAAATTATTTGGTTTGAAAGAATTCGGTAATATTTATACCCGTATAATGAATCCTACTACAGATGTTTTCGAAAAACGGATTGCGGCATTGGAAGGAGGAATAGCTGCTTTGGCAACTTCATCCGGCCAATCTGCTCAATTTATTGCTCTTACTAATATACTTGAAGCAGGTGATAACCTGGTGTCAACTTCATATTTATACGGAGGTACCTATAACCAATTTAAAGTGCAGTTTAAAAGGCTGGGAATTAACGTAAAATTCGTTAAGGGGGATGATCCTGCAGAATTTGACAGGCTGGTTGATGAAAGAACAAAGGCATTATATATTGAGAGTATTGGGAATCCTCGCTTTAATATTCCTGACTTTGTGGGTATGGCCAAAGTCGCTCAAAAGCACAATGTACCCTTGGTTGTTGACAATACTTTTGGGGCAGCGGGTTATTTATGCCGGCCTATTGATTATGGGGCAAATATTGTGGTTCAATCTGCCACAAAGTGGATTGGTGGACATGGTACAAGCATTGGTGGAGTGATTGTTGATGCAGGTAATTTTAACTGGGGCAATGGTAAATTTCCTCAATTTACTGAACCTTCTGAAGGTTATCACGGCCTTAAGTTTTGGGAAGTTTTTGGTGCTGGTGGTCCATTTGGGAATATTGCCTTTATCATTCGTGCCCGGGTTGAGGGTTTACGCGATTATGGGAATGCAGTAAGTCCGTTTAACTCTTTCTTGTTTTTACAGGGATTGGAAACTCTATCACTGCGTGTTCAACGGCATGCCGATAATGCTCTTGAACTGGCACGCTGGCTTGATAAACAAAGTTTTGTGGAGAGTGTGAACCATCCTGGATTGGAGAGCAGTCCGTATCACAACCTGGCTAAAAAATACCTTAGAAATGGCTTTGGCAGTGTGTTGACCTTTAAAATAAAAGGAGGAAAAAAGGCTGCAGATAAACTGGTGAATAAGGTAAAGTTGATAAGTCACCTGGCCAACGTAGGTGATGCAAAAACGCTAATAATACACCCGAGCTCAACTACACATGAACAGCTTACTTTGCAGGAACAGCTGGATTCAGGCGTTGAACCAGGTGTATTAAGAGTATCTGTAGGTATAGAACACATTGATGATATAAAAGCTGACCTGCTTCAGGCTACTTCAAAATAGTACTGTAAATCATGAGGAGTATGGGAAAGGATTATATTTCCCAATGCTTCTCCTGATTAATACTTAAATCAATAAATCAACAATTTGAAAATCAACAAATAATACTATGCCACTGAATATTCCAGATAACTTGCCGGCAGTTGAACAACTGATCAATGAGAATATATTTGTGATGCGCGAAACCAGGGCTATTCATCAGGACATAAGGCCTTTGCAAATTGCTATTCTGAATTTAATGCCGGTAAAAACAACTACAGAGACGCACATTTTAAGGATGCTCTCAAATACCCCTTTGCAGGTGGAGGTAGTTTTACTTCGTACTTCAACCTATACCTCTAAAAATACACCTTTAGAGCATCTGGATACATTTTACAAAACGTTTGATGAAGTGAAACACCGTAAATTCGACGGTTTGATCATTACAGGAGCTCCTATTGAACATATGAAATTTGAGGATGTGGAGTATTGGGAAGAGTTAGTATCTATAATGAACTGGGCCGATAAACATGTCACTTCCACTTTGTTTATATGTTGGGGCGCTCAGGCAGGTCTTTACCACCATTATGGCATACCTAAATATGAATTACCTCAAAAAATGTTCGGTGTATTTTGCCATAGAGTCTTAAACCGCAGAGAGCCTATCGTGAGAGGTTTTGATGATATGTTTCTGGCTCCGCATTCAAGACATACATGCAATAAAGCTGAAGATATAGACAAAGTGCCCGAACTGGAACTAATATCCGAATCGGATGAAGCGGGTGTTTACCTTGTCGTTTCAAGGGACGCGAAACGGATCTTTGTTACCGGTCATTCGGAGTATGACCCGGATACACTTAAAAATGAATACCTGAGGGATTTGAATAAAGGATTACCCATTGAAATCCCCAAGAACTATTTTAAAGATGACGATCCGCAAAAAGAACCTGTAGTAAGATGGAAAAGCCATGCGAATCTTCTGTTTTCGAACTGGCTGAATTATTATGTCTATCAGATTACTCCGTATGATCTGGATAGTAAGTAGTATTATCGCTTGACCATTGTTGCATTTATTTCATTTTTAGACTGAATTCCCATTTCAAAATCACTGATATTCTGAATAGTAGTCTGGGCTATCTGAGTTAGTGCATCCGTGGTAAAAAACGCCTGGTGTGACGTAATTAAAACATTTGGGAATGTAATCAAGCGCATTATCGTGTCATCAAATATAATCTGTTCAGAAAGGTCTTTAAAGAAAAGGTTTTCTTCCTGAGAGTAAACATCAATACCCAAATAGCCAAGCTGCTCGCTTTTCAAAGCGTCAATAACATCTTCTGAGTTAATGAGTTTTCCTCTGCTGGTATTTATTAACATGGCACCCTTTTTCATTTGATTCAGGGTATTTTTGTTTATAAGGTGGTAGGTTTCTGGTGTTAAAGGGCAATGCAGCGATACAATATCTGATTGGTTGAATAATTCAGGCAAGGTAACATATTTCACCCCTCTTTTTATCAGGTCTTCGTTTGGATGGTGGTCAAAAGCAAGTATTTCGCAGCCAAATCCCATCATAATATTAATGAAACCCAATCCGATCCTGCCTGTACCAATTACACCTATAATTTTATTGTGTACATCAAATCCCATCAGACGCTCAAGTGAAAAATTCCCTTCCCTTACCCGGTTGTAAGCCTTATGCGTTTTACGGTTTAAAGCCATGATAAGTGCAACTGCATGTTCGGCCACAGCTTGCGGTGAATAGGCAGGAACACGCAATACGGTAATCTTTTTTTCCTGGGCTGCCTCCAGGTCTACCTGGTTAAAACCTGCACATCTGAGAGCAATCAGTTTTATATTTAAATCGGAAAGAGCCTGAATAGTATCCCTGTCAATATTATCGTTTACAAATGCACAAATTCCGTCATATCCTTTGGCCAGGCCTGCGGTGTCGCTTGTGAGCTCAGGTTTAAGATATTTTAACTCGTGTTTACTATTATTCGCTGCATCCAGATATTCTCTATCGTATGACTTTGTATTAAAAACTGCAATCTTCATATATTTCTTTTTTTATCTACGTATGGTGTTCCTTTCAAAAAAGTTATATTTAATTTTCAAAATTATACTAATAAAACACCAATATCCCTTGAATGTTCTATATTTACAGTAAATTTTATAAGAAATGAAGCGACATAAATTTCTTGTTATATCTTATTGGTTACTTGTTTTTATTTATTTATTAACAGGATGTAAAGGGACACCGCAAGATGAAACGATTACTATAGCTACACTAAGGGGGCCTTCGGCAGTTGGTATGATAAAGATGATTGATGACCCTCCGGAGATACATGGCCGAAAACTTAGTTTTATCATTAATAACGAACCCGTAAAAATTTTACCTCTAATCAGTCAGGGGAAGGTTGATTTTGCCATATTACCATCTAATCTGGCAGCTATAGTTTATAACCAGGGTGTGGATTATCAATTGGCTGCTATCCCGGTTTTTGGCACACTTTATCTTTTTGGTAAGGATACTACCATTTCTGACTGGAATGACTTACATGGAAAAACCATATATTCCATGGGTAAAGGAATGACACCTGATGCCATTCTTCGTTTTCTGCTACAAAAAAATGGGCTGGATCCGGATAAAGATGTTACTATTGATTATTCTTTTCCATCACATATTGAACTGGCACATGCTGTGGCTTCCGGTTATGCTGACCTGGCAGTTATTTCAGAGCCTCTTGTTTCAATGGTCATGGCACGCAATAAGGAAGTTATATCAATATTTGACTTCAATGAAGAATGGAACAAAATTACAGCAGGGGAAGTACCTCTGGCCCAAACAGCTTTACTGGTAAATAAGACTTTTGCAAAGAAGCATCCAAAAAGTGTTAAGAAGTTCCTGAAATTATATGAAGAATCCGAAATATGGATAAACGAAAACATGATAGAGGGGGCAACCTATATCGTGAAACATAATATTTTACCAGATACATCAACTGCTTTGGCATCCATACCCAAATGCAATATTCATTTTGCCAGGGCAATTGAAATAAAACCCTCCATTGATGAGTACTTTGCAATTTTTTATAATTTTAATCCTGAATTAATCGGGGGAAAAATACCGGATGAAGCATTTTATTTCAAAGAATAGGATCATACTTTTCTTATCCGTATTGTTTATTCTTATTTTCTGGCACTTACTTTCTGTATTAATACCTTCTGGTATTGGATTGCCTTCGCCTTATATTACTTTAAAAGAATTGATTCAAACGCTCTGTTTAAAGTCAACTTATATTTCGCTAGTAATAACTATTTTACGTGGATTATTGGGCTTTACGATAGCATTTATTCTGGCATTTTTAGTTGGAATTTTATCCGGATTAAGCCCGGGATTTCATGTTTTTCTGAAACCCATTATACTTAGTATTCGATCAGTTCCTGTGATATCATTTCTTTTACTGTTATTGATATGGTTTAAACCCGGGAATGTACCGGTAATTATAGGTATCCTCACAATGTTCCCTATCCTTTCTGTTAATATTATTGATGGAATGAAGAATGTAGAAAAAGAATACATTCAAATGTGCAATGTTTTTTGTATCCCAAAAGCAAGAAGGATCAGGGATGTTTATCTGCCATCCATTTTGCCTTTTGTTTTTACCGGGATATCAAATGCAATGGGGTTTGGATGGAGGGCAATAATTATTGGAGAGGTAATAAGCCAGCCGGAATTTGGTATTGGGTCAACTATGCAAATGGCACAACTTTATCTTCAAATACCTAAATTAATCGTATGGACAATTTTGGCGATCATTATCAGCATTATTTTTGAAAAAGTCGTCAGATGGATCGAAAAAAGAATAGTTTTCTGGAGGTAATGTATGGTTGTAGAAATTGAAAATATTCATAAATCATTCGGTGACCTGGTTGTATTTCAGGATTTTTCACTTACAATCCCGAAAAATGAAATAACATGCATTGTAGGGCCGTCAGGCTGCGGGAAAACCACACTTCTTAATATTATATGTAATACAGAGGGCCTGGATTCCGGCTCTGTCCATGGGGTAAACTTTAACAGAATATCCTATATATTCCAGGAAACCAGGATGTTGCCGTGGAAAACGGCACTTGAAAATATTCAATTGGTTTTGAATGATATATCAATTAAGGATAGCACGGAATTGGGGTTGAAATACCTGAAGATGGTTAACCTGGAAGAATTTTATAATAAATATCCGCATCAGCTAAGCGGAGGTATGAAGCAGAGGGTTTCCATAGCCCGTGCTTTTGCCTATCCGTCAAATCTAATACTAATGGACGAAGCTTTTAAAGGTCTGGATGTAATTACTAAACAAAATATCCTGGACGAATTTAAAAGGATTTGGCAGAATGATAAGCGGACCGTAATTTATGTTACACATGACATTGAAGAAGCACTTCAGATTTGTGACCATCTGATCCTTTTTTCTGACCGGCCGGTAACGATTTTGAATAAGTATAGCAACGAAGATATACAATCAGACCCGGGCAGGGTAAAGAATGAGATAATACTTACTTTCAATAAAAAAGCCGGAGTATAACCCCGGCTTTTATTGTATGTATTAACTTATATCTTAAGCCAATATTCTCTTTACTTCTGGTATAAGCTCTTCAGCTTTAACCGGTTTACGTAAAAATCCGTCAACTTCAAAGTAAACATTCTTACCACCTTCGCTTCTGTAATCCACTCCACTTAAACCATTAGAAAGGTTTTTAATAAGAAGTACGTCAAGGTCTTTAAATTTGGGATCTTTTCTGAATTCATGAGCCATAGCCTGAATACTCTCCTTTTGACCGTCAGTTGTAATTAAAAGATCAATGGATGTAGTAAATACTACCGGAATATCTTTAAATGCAGGATCACTGCTCATTTTTTGTCTCATATCAAATCCTTCATAATGGTAAGTCATCATGACATCGAGTATAGCAAGATCAGGCTTATTGCTCTTCATTGCCTCAATACCTGTTTTGCTGTCATATGCAGTTAAAACATTATATCCTTCTTTTTCAAGAAAAGCTTTGTACATGGCTATTACATCGATATCGTCATCAACTAAAAAAATCGTCTTTTTCATGGTTTCAGTTCTTATTTTTGTTTTTAAAGATATTAATTATTTCTGAAAAGGAACAGTTAATTTCAGAAATAGTATTCTAGCGGCTGTCTTTGGCAAAATAAGCCACTTTTTCAAGCGAGGTAATCATATCATACTCTTCAAGGTATACATGACCTGGCACATTTACCGGTTTGGTAGTATAATTTAGGATACCTTTAATGCCTGCATGAACTAACTCAGCCGTTACACTCTTGGCAAATTCGGCAGGCATGGATAGAATTGCAATAGAAATATTGTTTGCTTTTATTACATCTGATAATTGGTTCATATGGTAACACCTTACACCGGCAATTACCCTGTCTGTTTTGTCAGCATCTGTATCAAATGCAGCTATAATTTTCATTTTTTCACGTTTCACATTGAAGTAATTGGTAACTGCTTTTCCAAGATGTCCCATACCAATAACACAAACTTTAATTCCTTTGGGAGTATCAAGTATCTCTCCAATTAAATTAATGAGTTCCGCAATATCGTATCCTTTTTTAAGGGTACTCGAATAACCAATTAACATCAAGTCGCGCCTTACCTGTTCGGGAGTATTGTGCACCATGTTTGCAATTTCATATGAAAAGATATGCCGCTTTTTTTCGGAGAGGGTATCCATCAGTATTCTTCTGTACTGGCTCAACCTTTCTACCGTTTTGTTGGGTAATTTTTCCATTGCAACTTTTGTTAGTTAATTAACATTGTGGCAAATATATTATCATTTTTTGTGAAATTGAAAACACTTTTACACAGGGAAGACAATTGTAAATTTACTTCCCACGTTTTCTTTACTTTCCACGGCTATTTGACCATTATACAGAGTTACTACTTTTTTTAAGATAGACAGACCCAATCCGCTTCCTGTGATATATTTTGTTTTTTCATTTTTTATGCGCACGAAGTCCTGGAACAATTTTGAAATCTCATCTTTAGTCAAGCCAATACCAGTATCTTCTACAATAATATGGATATTATTTTCAATACGTTTAATCATGCAGGTTACTTCTCCACCATCACGATTATATTTCACAGCGTTTGAAAGCAGGTTATTAAAGATTATGTCAATATCATCTGGTTTTGCTTTCATTGTTATGTCCCCCTCACATTCGAGGGTGAATTTTATATCTTTCTGTATTGCCAATGGACGGCATGTATCATAGGCAAATTCTGCAATTTCTTTCAGGTTTACATCTTTCACCTCTTTGTCGTTGCGTTCAAGCCTTATTTTAGTCAGGTCAAGCAAATCCATAATCAGATTTTTCATGCCATTTGCCCTGATTATTGAACGGTTAATCATGTCATTATAATCATCAATATTATTGCCCAACTGCTTTTGTTTCATTATTTCGAGATAGCCGGTAATGGCATTTAATGGCGATTTTAATTCATGAGACAATACGGAAAGGAATTGAAACCTGACCTGTTTCCCTTCGTGTTTCATCTTAGCGGTGATGCGCTTTAAAAAGAGTTGTTTAGTTATGGTACTTATGGATGCTTTTAGTTCTGCCGGGGTAAAAGGTTTGGGAATAAAATCAGAAGCCCCGTCATCAGCAGCTTTAACAGCTATTTCTAAGCTGGGATATGAAGTGATCATGGCTACTTTACAATCAAATCCCTTTTGGTTGATATATTCCAGCACCTCTACACCTTGTATGCCGGGTAATTTATTGTCTAACAATACAATATCCGGTAGTTTTTTATCCAGTATCTCAATGGCATCTTCTCCTGATGGGGCTTCGAGGACCGCAAAGCATAAATCTTCTTCCAGGAATGGATAGCTTACAGTAAAATTCTGTAAAATCCTGTTGATTCCGGAACGTATGCCGGGTTCGTCATCCACGACTAATAATTTTAAAGTTTTCATGGCTGTTCAGGTGTTACAGTTTTAATATTATCATGTAAAATGCGGGGAATGGTAATTTCAAAGGTTGTTCCTGTCGGACCTTTTGTTTCATCCGTTTGGGATTTAACCTGAATAGACCCTTTATGCATTTTAATAATGCCATAGATCGTTGGCAGTCCGAGTCCGGTGCCCTTGCCAGTCTCCTTTGTAGTGAAGAAAGGTTCAAAAACTTTATCAAGATATTCCTGTTCAATTCCTTTCCCGGTATCTTTTACTTCGAAAAAGATGTTGTTTAATTTCTCAGCTATCAATATATCTATCAGTCCGCCGTCAGGCATTGCTTCTATGGCATTTTTAATAAGGTTTGAAAATACCTGTATCATCTGGTCCTCATCAAGCATAACGATAGGATCATTCAATTCAGATGATATCGTAACAGTGATATTTTCGGGGACAACAACCGAGCTAACACTTTTTCTCATAAGATCAAGAGCATTGGTTGCTGTATGTCGTACCTGGTCTTTGCGTGAAAAACTCAATAAACCACCTACAATTTTTTTACATCTGTTAGCTTGTTCCACTATTAGTTCCAGGTCCTTACGCATTTGTGAATCATCAGGGCATTCTTCGAGTAGGAGGTTACTGTACATGATAACAACGCCTAAAGGATTGTTTAACTCATGTGCAATACCGGCAGAAAGTTGCCCCATGCCAGCGAGTTTTTCTTTTTGTTTCAGAGCTTTTTGCATATTGGCCAGCTTCTCATTTGATTCTACCAGGCGGTCATTGTACTTATGCAGTTTTTCAATGGTGAATGGCAAACACATTTCATTTTCAGCAAGGCCATTTACTATTGCTACGGCATGGTCCCAGCAAGTGGGATAGCCACATGCCCCGCAATCAAGGTAATCGGATGGGGTGACTTTGCCCATCTTAATAAGTTCTTCTTCGATGGCTTTAGCAGAAGGAGTGTTAAGCGTCTGGTCAAATTTATCGTAGGTTTGACTTAAATCAAGTTTACCATATTCTGTGAGGTTCTCAACAAATACTTCTTTGTCTTTGTCTTCCAGTTTTTTCAGCACATAATCACTTACCGCTTTGCGCCTTGAGAATCTCTGGCCATTTTTGCTCATTCCGGGGCCCATAATACATCCCTGACAGGCTAATAGTTCCAGATGCTGATTCTTGATATACCCTTCGTAAAACTCCTTGATCGCTTCCATGAAACTGGGCTTGCCTTCAGCTACAATAATGTTACCATCAAATAAGCTTTCATATATCTTCACAGTTTGAAGCATTCCTCTGCTTATTGGGAAAATAGCTCCTCTTCTTCCTGTTGGCGGGTCAAATTCTCTGGCAGTAGCATTTTCAGGCCTTATGTTCATCTCCTTAAACATATCTCTCAACTCCCTGAATGTCAACACTTCATCTACCTCATTCGATTCAGCTTTCTTTGAAACACAAGGCCCGATAAATACTACTTTAGACTCCTCTCCGTATTTCTTCTTCACTACCCTTGCCATCGCTACCATGGGAGAGGCTATTTTACAAAGATCTTCTACCAATGAAGGATAATACCTTTCTATATATGCCACAATAGTTGGACAATTGGCTGCTATCACCGGTTTTTGACCCGGTGAACGAAATACTTTTTTATATTCATTAGCAACCAGGTCGGCACCAAAGGCTACTTCGGTTACATAATCAAAACCTATTTGCTTAACCATTCCAACAAACGTTTTATAGTTTTCTATTTCCTGAAATTCGGAAGGAAAACTTGGTGCTATGAGTGCGATTGTTGGAGTCTTATCTTTTAAAATAAGCTTTACTTTATCTACTGTGTTTAGAAAGATTTTTGCTTCCTGACTGCATACATTTACACAATTTCCACAACCTATGCATCTTTCATCCATTACTTCGGCCTGGCCATTAACAATACGTATGGCTTTACATGGACATTCCCTAACGCAGGTGTAACAAACCCGGCAGCGGTCTTTCACTGTAAAAACCAATTGTCTGTTTTTTATTTTCTCTGCCATACCGTGTTTTTTAAAAGAGGGGGCGTTATTAGTAATTTCTACTAAGTCTTTTTACGCCCCTCTAAAACTAAAACCCAAACACACAAAACCAAATTATCAACTTTAATTCAGAATTATTCATACCCCAATAAATAATTCCAGTTACAATTTAAGTAAGTTTTTTATTTCTCTTTCAAGCTGGTCTGCCCGGATACCTTTGTCAAGATAAAGATCAGCTTTAATCCAGTTCTTTTCTTCTTCTGTTGTCAGTCCAAAACCTCTACCTGTTTCGGATTTTACTGCTGTTGCAATGATAATGGGCAAATCAGGGTAAAGCTTTTTTGCTTTATAGCTTAAAATAAAACCACTGTCTTCCTTTTCCATCATTAAATCAAAGATGGCAAGATCAGGTTGTGTTTCTTTAAGTATTTCCTCAGCTTCTTTTTGTGTTTCAGCTGTAATAACTTTAAAACCAAAAGACTCAACTTTATATTTCATTTGAAATAAAAAGTCCTCATCATCATCCACGATTAAAATCGTTTTATCCTTCGTATCTAATTTTGTCATAGCTGTACTAGCTGTTAAATATTTTATAGTAATACTTCGTTATCTCTTCTTCTGTAATGCGTATGCAATAAATGGTGGCTCTTTTCTCCCAATGGTTTTTCAAGATATTTTGAATATATCTCTTTAATTTGTGGGTTGCCATGAGATGTACGTATGGTTTCTTTGCGATCTATATCATACAAACATTTCATCCGTGCTTTAAGAGCGCCTTCTTCTGCACCTATAGGCTGACCTCCTCCATTCAGGCATCCGCCGGGGCAGGTCATTATCTCAATAAAATGGATATCACTGCGACCCTGTTTGATTTCTTTAATAAGTTTGTCAGCATTTGCCAGGCCGCTTACTACTGCCACGCCAAGTTCCATTCCGGCAACTGTTAAAGTAGCAGTTTTAATCCCGTCAAAACCACGAACAGCCTCAACTTTAAAGTCATCCATATCTTTACCTTCCAAAACATGGAATGCAGTCCGGATGGCAGCTTCCATTACACCTCCTGAAGCACCAAAAATCTTACCGGCTGTACTGCGTGTTCCTAATGGAGAGTCAGCAGGTTCGGGTTCAAGATTTTCCAGGTCGATATTGTATAACCTGAATAAAGATGCCAGCTCACGTGTAGTTAACACTGCATCGATATCTGAAATACCATGTTGTACCATTTCTTCTCGTGCTGCTTCAAATTTTTTGGCAGTACAAGGCATAATGGATACCTGGAATATTTTTGCAGGATCAATATTTTCAATTTCAGCAAAGTAACTTTTTATCAAAGCTCCCATCATTTGCTGAGGTGACTTACAGGAAGAAATATTAGGCAGTATGTCAGGATGAAATTCCTCTGCATATTTTACCCATGCAGGACAACAACTGGTGAACATAGGTAGTACACCTTTATTTGAAATGCGATCTACCAATTCATTTGCCTCTTCCATGATGGTTAAGTCTGCGGTGAAAGAAGTGTCAAAAACATACTTAAACCCTATTCTTCTGAAAGCTGCGTGCATCATACCTGCTACGTCTTGTCCGGGTTTCATTTTAAATTCTTCACCCAAGGCAATAGATATAGAGGGAGCATGTTGAACTACTACTTTTAACTCAGGATTGGCAAGGGCTGCACGGACTTTTTCAACTTCTGTTTTTTCACGCAGTGCGCCTGTAGGACAAGCCAGGATACATTGTCCGCAGTTTACACAACTTGAAACGTTCATACCCTTGTTGAAGGTTGTTCCGATCACGGTTTTACTTCCCCTGTTTATAAAATCTATAGCTGATACATTCTCAATCTCTTCACAAACACGAACACAACGGCCACAAAGGATACATTTTGCCGGGTCGCGAACAATACTTGAGCTGGATTGATCAACAAAGTGTTCATTCTTGGCTCCTGCCAGCCTGCGTTCATTTACTCCCAGGTTTTCTGCAAGTGTTTGTAATTCACAGTTTTTATTACGTATGCAATATAAACAATCGTCCGGGTGGTTTGAAAGTAACAATTCAACGATTGTTTTTCTGGATTCAACCACTTTTGGAGAGTGAGTTAAAATATCCATTCCTTCTTCAACGGGATAGGAACAGGCTGTTATCAGCCTTCCATTTTGTTTCATTTCAACCACGCACATCCTGCAGGCTCCTGATGGAAACAAATCCTTGATGTGGCAAAGCGTGGGAATTTTAATGCCTATTCTGCTGGCTACATCCAGTATGGTTTCCCCCTTTTCAGCCTTTACCGTTTTATTATTTATTTTAAGCGTTATTGACATAGCTTTGTTTTTTTCTGTTATTCAACAATAATTGCATCAAATTTGCAGGTTGACAAACAGCTTCCGCACGCGATACATTTATCTTCAACAATAAAATGAGGAGCTTTTGCACTACCAATAATGGCGCCTGTAGGACATTTTTTCGCACAGGCAGTACACCCGGTACATTTGTCCACATCAATCTTATAGATTTTCATCTCCTGGCATACTCCTGCAGGGCATTCCCTTTCAAATACGTGCATTTCATATTCCTCTTTAAACCAGCGTAATGTGCTTAATACAGGATTTGGGGCTGATTGGCCCAAACCACAAAGAGATGTATCTTTAATAACATGAGCCAGTTTCTCAAGCATAATTACACCTTTAAAGCGGTCAAGCGCTTCATATTTATTATGTGGTTTGCTGGTTATACTTTGCAGTATTTCGAGCATACGACGAGTACCTTCACGACAGGGAATGCATTTACCACAACTTTCACGTTGTATAAAATCCATGAAAAACTTGGCAATATCAACCATACAGGTGTTTTCATCCATCACTACCAAACCTCCTGATCCCATCATGGCACCTACTTTTTTTAGCGATTCGTAGTCAATCTGGATATCAAGGTTCACATCGGTGATACATCCACCGGAAGGACCTCCGATTTGAACAGCCTTAAATTTTTTGTTATTTGCAATACCACCTCCGATACTGAAAATTATATCGCGAATAGTAGTTCCCATTGGTATTTCAACCAGACCGGTAAGGGCAATATTTCCAGAAAGGGCAAATACCTTAGTTCCTTTGCTGGTTTCAGTTCCCAGTTTATTGAATGCTGCAGGTCCGTTCTGTATAATGTTTGGTACATTAGAAAGTGTTTCAACATTATTGATAACAGTTGGTTTTTCGAATAAACCACTTGTTGTAGGGAATGGAGGACGAGGTGTAGGCATACCTCTTTTGCCTTCAATGCTATGCATAAGGGCAGTTTCTTCTCCACACACAAATGCCCCTGCGCCCATTTTTATGATCATTTTCAAACTGAAGCCGCTGCCCATAATATCTTCACCCAGAAGTCCGCAGTTTTTGGCATCCTCCAGGGCTTTTTTCAATCTTTTAATTGCCAGGGGATATTCAGCACGTATATAGATGTAGGCTTTGGTTGCTCCAATTGCATATGCTGCAAGGGCCATGCCTTCAACCAAACGATGAGGGTCTCCTTCAATTACCGCCCTGTCCATAAAAGCACCCGGATCGCCTTCATCTGCATTGCATATTAAATATTTTTGATCACCATTGGAAAAACGTGCAAATTGCCATTTTTGACCGGTGAGAAAACCTCCGCCCCCACGACCTCTTAAGCCACTATCAATTACTTGTTTACAAACTTCCTCTGAAGTCATTGAATGCAGGGCTTTAATAAATGAAGAGTATCCTCCGCGTGCCACATATTCATCAATACTGGCAGGGTCAATTATACCACAGTTTGGCAATACCCACCTTATTTGACGGGCAAAGAATGGGTGTTCATCATAAAACGGGACATCTTTCCAAATTTCCAAGTCCTTGTTTTTGAATTGGAAAATGGCTTCTTTTGGAGATATTTTATGGCTAAAGGACTTGTCTAATAAGGGTTCAACTTTATCCGCAGTGACATTTTTAAAGCATATCCTGTTTTTCCCAGGAAGTTGTATATCCAGAAGAGGTTCCATGGCACAAAGTCCTATACAACCTACTTCAATAACATCAGCCTGAATAGACTTGGATTTCATATAGTTTTTAACTGCTTCAAGGGTTTTTGCTGCTCCTGCACCCAGACCACAAGTTCCGGCACCAATAAAAATAGCAGGACGGGTAACATTATCCCTCCGAAGACTCGAAACGCGTTTTATTTTCTCTGGTTCTTGTAAATTCTGGCCTTTGAAAAGCACATTCTCTAAAGCCATATTTTTTGTCATTGTATCTTTATCAGCAGTTATCATTTTACTTCCTCCCTGTTTCGGTAAGACTCTATAATGCTTTTTATCAATTCAGTGGTAACTTTAGCATGAAATTCTCCATTAATTGCTATTACAGGAGCCAGTCCGCATGCCCCAATACAAGCTACTACTTCAATGCTGAATAATCCGTCGCGTGTTGTCTGACCTGCTTTGATCTTCAATATTTTTTGAAGCTCATCCAAAACTGAGGCAGAGCCGAGCACATGGCAGGCAGTCCCACGGCAAAGCTGGATATGATATTTGCCTGTAGGTTCGAACCTGAATTGATTATAAAAAGTAGCAACTCCATATATTTTACTGGTTGGTAATGTCAAATGTTTGCCAACTAATACCATTGCTTCTTCTGACAGGTAGCCCATTTCTGACTGGATATCCTGCAGAATTGGTATTAACTGATCCCTGCCCTTATCAGGGTAGGATTCAAGTATTGTTAATAAAAAAGTATTTTCAATCTGTGTCATAAATCACACTGTTAAATAATTCACAATACAAAATTATATTCTGAAAACGGAATAGCAAAATATTATTGTGAAATTTTTAACAGAAAGACGTAATTTAAAAACAATCTAATTAAAAATAACAGAAATTTGTAATGAGAATTTGAAAAAAAGACCATTTCCACTTTGCCCAGTCTAATTGCACAAATAGCTAAAAGCTTATTATAGCACTTCAGATAAAGGAAAAAGATTTTCTGCTCGTATACCTTTCGGTGTATTTTTGAGTGTACAACATTCGTTATAAATATCATGCTCGAAGAACAGAATATAATTATTCTTTAGGCCATCCTTGAGAAACTCCTCTTTTTCCTTCATGGCTTTTAATGGCATAATGTCATATGCAGTAATCCATGTAAGGGGTATATTTGCGACAGTAGGAATAAGGTCTGAAACGTAGATAATATTTTTGCCATGATAACTTAAAAAAGGCACGATAAGCCCTTTGGTATGACCATAATATAATTTAAGATCAAAGCCGGGGAATAGCTCGGTGTCTTTATTAACAAGACGCAATTGTCCACTCTCTTCAATAGGCAAAAAGTTTTCTGGTAAAAAGGATGCTTTTTCACGCGGGTTGGGTTTGTTTGCTTCTTTCCATTGATCTTTACTTATCCAGTAACGTGCATTGGGGAAGGTGGTTTCGTATCCATCTCCATTTGTCTTCTTTCGTACACTGCCTCCACAATGATCGAAGTGAAGGTGAGTAAGAACGACATCTGTAATTTCTTCATATGTTACACCTGCTTGTTTTAACGAATTATCAAGGCTGTCATCACCATTAAGGTAGTAGTAGCCAAGGAACTTTTCATCTTGCTTATCTCCCATTCCGGCATCAATAATTACTTTACGGTTACCTTTAATAGACAAAAGGCTTCTCATACAGAGGTTTATATGGTTATTTTCATTGGCAGGGTAAACTTTATTCCAGAGTACCTTTGGCACTACCCCGAACATGGCCCCACCATCCAGCATCAGGTTCCCTGTATTTATCACATGTAATTTCATCTATAAGCAAAATTTTTCTGCGATAAAGATATTCATTTCGATGAATGTATGACCATTATCGGGAATAAAAGTTCAAAAGAATTTTAAAAATACCAGATAGGTCTTGTCTGATGACTATTTTATATCTGGTCCTTTTTTTCTGATAAAAATAAAATCGCCCCCTTCATCACCTGTATTACTTATTTCCCCAAACTGGGGGATATTTGGACTATTGTTGACAACAGCAGTTTTTAGGCTTGAGAAAAGTAACTCAGAGGAGAGGTAAATTTCCGGATTTTCTTCCAGGCGCTTTATCAAGTATTCAACAAAAACGCTCCGGTCGGGTACTTCCTGAAGCGCCCCACTTGTCATGGCTTTACGGCTTGGGAAAGAGTATAGTTTTTCTACAGCTTCAGCAGTATTTACAAATGCACTGCGGGTTTTAAATATAGCACCGCTAAAACAGGCATCGGCTATCAGCAAGGTATGGGCAGATTTTATGCTGCTTATATAGTCCCTGAGGTTACTATTGCTAAACCAGTTGGCTTTATTTGCACTGGAGGCATCTGTGGGCAGCCAGTATCCGATGGATGATTTATCATCCCAATATCCGTGCCCTGCAAAAAAAATCAGGACATTGTCTTTTTCTGTAACTTTTTCTGAAAGTTTATCCAATTCAATAATGATTTCCGAACGGGTTGGATTTTTTAGAAGGTAAATGTTTTGCTTGTCAAATGCATAATACTCGGAAAGGGTTTTGCTCAATTTTTCAGCATCTTCAATAGCAAAATCGAGGTTATTTATATTCTTATCATCATAGTTTTCAATTGCAATGAGCAATGCATAGCATTTACCTCCCTTCAGCAGGGTTTCTGCCGCTTTGGAATAATCATTACAATAAATAATAAACTTTTGTTCGCTTATGCTTCCGTCATTATCCGTTGCCATAATAGTTACCACATTATCTCCTGGTAATAAGTTCATGGTGGTAGTATAGGTTCCATTATTATTGGAAGCAGCATCTTTTGAATTCACCATTACCAGGTTAATGCCACTTTCATCATATGCTCTTATATTTAAATTAATGCTACTAACATCTACAACTGCTTTTTGATTTGCGTTTATTACGGGATAAATCAATTCAATAGAAGGAGGTGTATTTTCCCTTTTGTCAAAAAGGTTATAATCGATTGAATAATTAATAGCCAGGTCACGTGGACGTTTCAGGAAAAATTCCTCCCTTTTATTTTTATTTTCAGCCATTCTTTTATTCGGTGCGTAATCAAAGCTGAGGTTAAGCTCAAACTGATCGGAAGAGAACTTTTTATTCAATAAAAATTCAAGTAAAAGAGTTTCATTTGTGCTTATATATTCTTTGGTGCCAAAATTGACACAAACAATATTGGCATCATCATTTGTTTTTATTTTGGTTTTCTCCAGCACCAAAACCGAAGAGGTGTCTTTGATGGGATTAAGATCTTCATTAATCCATTCTGCTGTGATTAGAAATGTTATCGTATTTTCCTTTTGATTACTCTTTTCAATAGTTACAAGGCAATATTTACCACTGGTAGTTCCAAGTATTTGTTCTTGTTTCTGAGCCGAAGCATTAGAAATCCAAAGTAAAAATACAATGACCAGAAGGCATGCATGTTGAATGGTTGATGTTGTTTTCATGGTGTGTTAAAATTAAAGTTTAAAAGCAACAGCCAGGTTAAATCCTAACGATTGTACAATTGATTTTCCCGGGGGGCCTATCGTTGAGTAATAATCATCACGGTGTTTTGGTTCTTTATATTTTAAATCTGTTATGCCATAATTCAGTACAGGGCCTAATTGGAATGATGATGATTTGGATAGTTTTAAGATCAGGCCACATTTAACGAATGAAGTAATGTTGATCGGATTAACTTTCCAGGTCTCGTCTTTGTCAATATTTCCTGTAGTGAAATCGTATTCCGGCAGGTCGAAAAGTAATACATGATAGTCTGGATAATATCCTGTGTGCGATGAATAACCGGTTACCCTATATCTGCCTGTAATAAGGAATTGTATGTTTATTCCTGCCTGCAGGTAGCAACCTATTTTAAAGTCGGGTGTTTTATGGAAGCCCAGGCCAGCAGGGATTTCGATATAGGTTAGCCCACAACGTTCATTAATGTTTTCTGCTTCAATATACCTGTAATACAGGTCGTTATCCTTGTCATACAATGGGTTTGTATTTGTATTTCTATTAAAATAACTGAGAGACATTGCAGAACTGAATTTGCTGATGCCCAGACCGGTAATAAAATCCATATCCTTTTTCATTCGGATAGACAAGCCCATACCTGCTGAGTAGCTTATTTTACCGGAAACTTTCCAGGATTTATCCGTAAACATCATTTTACTATAAATTCTAGAATATCTTGGTTCAGAAAATATTAATAGGCTTACTTTTGACTTTTTTGCTACCATAGTTACGTCATCTTCATCATAAGGTTTCAGATTGGGCCTTTCTTTTTGAATACCAGCTATTTTAAAGCCTGAAAATTCGTTTTTATTTCGTTTAAACTCTACGATAAAATAAAGGCTGCTTGAGGCTTTGTGAATTTTTTTACCTTGATATACTCCCATTAATTGTTTTTCAACAATAATACTTACGGAATAAATGTTGTTTGGTCCGGTAAGAACAGGCTCACTTATGAGTGCCAGGTTCCAGTTCAATTTAATATCAAGCCCGGTTTTATACCATGTCTGGGTTTTAAGAATATATTCGCCTACAGTAATATATTCGGGCAATGTTTTATCCGGATCCATATCGTTATAGATATATACGCTGGTGGTATTTGTAAAAAGGTTTGAAAACTTATTCAGGAATAGGACGGATATGCTTTTCCCATCCTCGGAAAGACCTCCGTACGAATTATATTCCTGAAGCATGTCATTGGTTTTTGCTGCGATGATTTCCTTTTGCAAAGCATTAAATTCCTGGGAGAATAATATAGTGCCTGATATTAGCATACATAATACATATGTTATTCTTTTATACATATTATAATTTTTTATCGTAAGATGAAGGTTTTATTGTGCGATTCATTATTCAGCTTTATTGTTATAACATATATTCCTTTTGGCAAGTCTTTCAGATCGATTTCTTTATGTACGTATCCGCTTTCTTTCTCAAATAGGGCATTATATACAAGTACTCCTGACAGGTCATGAATATGAAGGATTATCTTATCTGCAGGTTCGTTATTAATTATTACATTTAGAATTTCATTGGCAGGATTTGGGAAAATGGTAATGGAGAGATTTACAGGTGCTGTTTTTTGTTGTATTTTGGGAGCAAAAAGATCTGATTTGGATAAACAATAGTTTGATGCAAGTCCTACCTGGTAATAGCCTGAGTAACTGGGATTGAAATTAAGGAATTGTTTGTTTTCACCCGGCATTGGTATACCATTAAAGTACCAGTAATAGGTGTAACTCCCTGAATCCGGACAAATTAAAAGATTCTGGCCTTTTTGCACAACAGTTGGCTTTTTGGGTGCTTGTCTTAAATCGATGGTAATGGGTGATGGGAGGCTTTCATTATCTCCCACGAAATGGGTAACATAATAGGTGTGATATCCCGGGTTGAGATTAGAAATATCAACAAATAAAGTGTCTTCTTCTGAAATCAATGAATCCATACTTTCAGTATTGTACCATCTTATTTTGGGACTATTGAGAGTGAGAAAGGATTTATTATCATTGGAGCAAAATTGACGATTAACAACATTTGGAATAATGGATTCAATAGCTCCTATATCAATCCGGTCATTATAGTACCTTGGGTTGCCTAAAAGGTCATATTTAAGCATATAAATTGTATTTGTATCGTATGTTCCTGCATCAATACAAGGAGAACCGTATAACAACCGATAATCACCGGTCAATGTATCAACAAATTTTGGATCTGCATCAATATTACTTCCTCCAGCTATTCCCCCTTCAAATAATGAGAACTGTACATCACTGAAAGTACCGCTACGGATCTTATTATTGCCCCAGTCAATGGTGTTTTTAATTTCAATATTTGAAAATTTATCTATTCTTATACTTCCGTGAGGGTTATTAACAATTGTACTGTTTAGAATTTGTCTCTGGGTAGTTTCTACGTACTCAATGCAGACCGACCCATAGTTTTTGGCAAAAAGGCAATTATTAACATGTAGGTTGCACATATATCCTTCTAAGCCACTAGCTCCGTTTGGACTATAATTATTTACAATTTTTGAGCTGGTTAGTATTAAATTCGGATACCCGGCAAGAAATAAACCTCCTCCAATATCATCCGATGAGTTGTTTGCTACAATTATATTGTTTAATGCCCCACTGCATACATTTAAATAAGCGCCTCCGCCATAACCGTCTGTACTATTGTCTACAAATGAAGTTTTTACAAAACTAACAAAGGATGACTGGCCATATACTCCACCTCCTGCATATGAGGATGTATTACCGGAAATTATTGTTTCTTCTATGCGACCATTACTATTATTTAGATACAAACCTCCACCGCCATAACTCGCAATATTATAAAAGATATTCGAATTTGATAGTTCAAACGTGCTGTTATCCAGACAAATGGCACCCCCTCCATTTGCAGTATTAAATAATGCATGAATACTCTTCAAATTGAGGCTTGACTGATTTGCTATAATAGCTCCTCCGGCATCAGTTGCAGTATTATTAATAAACACGACATTACTAATATCAATAGCTGTTCCCTGGCAATGGATACCTCCACCTGTAATTGCATTGCCATTACGTATGGTTAATCCATTGATTATAATTGAATTCGTGCAATTTGATATATAAACAACCGACCCGTTTTGATTACCGTCAATTATAGTATTATTAATGTATGATGAATCACCCGTATTAATAAAGTGAGAGGCAATAATTAATTTTCCTTCAAAATTTACTAGCGCAAACGGTGGATAAGTACCCGGACTAATTAGTATTGTATCGCCATCAATTGATCCATCAATTGCCTCCTGGATGGTATTGTAAGGATTTAATTCAGAACCATCCTCAATGCCTGAAGTATTGGCTGAGTCTACAAAAATAGTACGGGAACTCATGATATTTGTAAAAGAAGCAGGAGGGTATTCATTACCAAAATAATGTCTGCTATCAATGCTCATATTCTTTAAAGCTGTTTTTTCCGGATCAGTGTCAAATCTTTTTGCAGCATCAAAGGTCTTACAACCGTAAGTATGGCTATAAGATAATGATATAATAGAATAAGCAGATAGCATAAAAATTTTCATTAAAATAAAATCTTTGTTTTTCATTATGGATAGTATGCGCTTATTCTATTTGTATAAATGTAGAAACAATTTTTTGATTTTGAAATGAAACGATGATAATATAAAGACCTTTAGGTATATTTTCTAATGTAATTTCTTCTGAATGTGGATAAATATTCTTCGTAAATTCACGATGTGCAATTATTTTACCGGCTAAATCCTGTATATCAATACTATATTTGCCTTTGGTATCGTTATTGACGACCACGTTGAAGGTTCCATCATTCGGATTTGGATAAATCTCTGGTGATTCTAGTATATTGGTGCTTTTCACATTTCTTTTAGGGGAAATTTTATCTGATTTGGATTCACAAACATTTAGAATATATAAACCAACCTGATAATACCCCGTATAACTCGGGTTAAATTCAAGAAATTGCTTGTGTTCTGCTTGCATTAGTTCATCATTAAAATACCAGTTATATCTATAGGATACTGAATCAGTACAGATTAATAAACTTTCGCCTTTTTGTATGACATGAGGTTTTGGTGTTGAGGGACCTACAACGATGTAGAAGTTTTTACTCATTGACTGTTGAGTTGAGTCATGTGTAGCTGTGACTGTAAATGTTGTTGAGGAGCTTACAATTACAATGACAGTATCAGATGAAGAACTATATCCAGCGGGAATTGATGACCATGAAAAAGTATAATTATCGCTGTTGCCCCCTTCAGGAACTCCATCTAAATTTACTGTTTCTCCGCTGCATATTGTATCATATTCAGGGCAGTCAACAGGATCAAATATAATAGTAATTTTCTGCCGGGATGAGCTGTCTTTTTTTATTGCTGTAATATTTACTGTATCAAAAACAAGGAGACCGGATTCAATGACTATTATCGTATTAGTATCTTTGGGCACTGCCTTTATTTCAGGGATTAATGAAGGATCCCTATAGGAACATAGTTCATAATGGTAAACATTTTGTATTTCATTCAGATTGGGTAGTGAAGATCCGTCTATTTTAATATCACTAATCAGGTTATTAAGTTTTAGTGCCCACTTAAGGGCATTTTTTGCAATAACAAAAAAGTCAGGAGTTGCTTTTTGCTGCAATTCAAAGTGTATATTCCAGAAGATTATACGTTTGGTGAGATCATTTTCTTCTATTGCCCAAAAGCAACCCGGAATTTTATCCTCATTTACTAACTGTAAGTTTTTTGCCAACAAAGTCGAATGTGTCTTAATGGTTTCAATAGGGCTTAGTGAAAGATCAAATCCAACAGCATGTGCCTCACCGGTTTCATTGTCATTTTTTCCTAAAGTCCATTGAATCGTATCATGGGGGGCATAGCCTAACCCTGAAAAAACAGCATGCGTATTATTTTCCATGATTATATAATCGGCTTCTTCGTATGTTGAATCCTTTGGTGTCATGTCCCAATCGATGCCTTCCTCCCAATTTAGCAACTCCCATCGATTGACAGCATAAGCTTTAAAACATACCACAGGTATTGGGAAACCTGCATTTCTGAAATTTGATATTTGACCAGACCTTATATCTTCTGCTATGATTACTGCATCGTAAGATGCAATTTGATCTGTTGTTAAAAATGAAAAATTTACATCATTCATTCTTTGAATACTAATATTTGGAATCTCCAGCAGGGTATCCATCAATCTCAAATCAAAGGCAGAATCGAAGCTAACATAAAGCACATCCATTTGCGTGCGGGCAGGGGAATAAATACCAATCAACAATATTAGAATTATCGAATGTTTAAAAAGCAGGTTCATAACCAGAGATTTAGAATACTAAATATAGTATAATATTTTCATATTTGATTTTATATTTATTGAAAGTTCACTTAGAAAATCTTAAACTTAGAATTGTAGTGACGAATTTTTAAAAATGAAACATCCATGATAAATATTTTAACACCTGCCTGACGGCGAGGCAGGCACACGAGCATGATTATAAACGAAAATCATCCGCTCAGGTCAAAGCTTAGTGGATGTTTAGCTTCGCTGAGCTCTCCGGGGTTCATCTGACCATTAAAAAATTAATTATAAACAGATGAAATGGAACATTAAAAGTTAGAGTGGGTATCATACTACTTTATTATAAAAGATAGTCGTTGTTCTTACTAATTTGTTTGTTATTTTTGGGAGTTATTAAATTGCTTGTTGATAATAAGTCAATGAAAATACATTTTATAGCCATAGGCGGAAGCGCCATGCATAACCTGGCCATTGCCCTGTATAAAATGGGCAACATAGTGACCGGTTCGGATGATGAGGTATTTGAACCATCAAAATCCCGGTTGGATAAATATGGGCTTATGCCTTCCTATACCGGATGGAAGCCGGGAATAATTACAAAAGATATTGATGCGGTAATACTCGGTATGCATGCCCGGAAAGATAATCCTGAACTGGTGAAGGCTCTGGAGTTGGGCTTAAAAATTTATTCCTACCCGGAGTATTTTTATGAACAAACAAAAAATAAAACCCGTGTAGTAATCGGAGGGAGTCACGGTAAGACTACTATTACTTCGATGATAATGCATGTGCTGAAGTTTTGCGGGTATGATTTTGATTACCTGGTAGGTTCACAGGTTGAAGGATTTGAGACAATGGTAGGATTATCGTCTACATCGAAGATTGCTGTGGTGGAAGGAGATGAATACCTGGCTTCACCGCTAGATCCGCGGCCAAAATTTCATATCTATAAACCTCATATCGCTGTAATAAGCGGCATAGCATGGGACCATATCAATGTTTTTCCAACGATTGATGAGTACGTGAAACAATTTGAGATATTTGGTCAATGCATCGAGGATAACGGTTCGCTGATATATTTTGAAAAAGATAAATACATGGAGAGTGTTTTATCAAAATTACCATCAGAGATTGAAAAAATACCCTATCAGGCTCATGCAGCAAAGGTGAAAGAAGGAAAAACTGCATTACAGGTTTCCAGAAACCGAATGGTTGAAATACCTGTTTTTGGGGAACATAATTTGCAAAATATTAATGCTGCTATGCAGGTTTGCAGTAAATTGGGGGTAGGTGACAATGATTTTTACAGTGCAATTTCATCCTTTACAGGCGCTAAAAAGAGATTAGAGGTATTAAAACAAAATGATCATACTACAATTTTCCTTGATTTTGCGCACTCTCCTTCAAAACTTCTGGCAACTACCAAAGCTGTTAAAGAGCAACATCCAGGCAGAAAACTGATAGCCTGCATGGAACTGCATACTTTTAGCAGTCTGAATACTACTTTCCTTGAAACGTATAAGGATACTATGCGATTTGCAGACAAAGCGATAGTATATTTTAATCAGGATACTATAAAACATAAAAAGCTGGAAATGCTCACCGAAGAACAGGTCAGGAAGGCATTTGGAGAGCATGGGGACTTAAAGGTATTTACAGATAATAAGCAATTGGTAAAAGAATTGAAAACCCTGGAATTAAAAGATAAAATTCTATTACTTATGAGTTCTGGAAATTTTTCAGGAATAAATTTTAAATCACTGGCAGATGAATTGATCTCAAACTAAAGTATATTTACTCACTGATTTTAAAACGCTTCGGGATGAAAAAATACATTATGATAATTGGTTTGTTAGGATTTGCTTTTGCGAGCAATGGTCAGTTTTACACGGGGGGTAATGTAAGTGTGAATTATGATAATGGGATTTACGTAGATGCTGCACCTATTTTTGGATATCGATGGGATGCATTTAGCGCAGGTGTTTCTCCCTTTGCTTCATACTCCGAAACGAACAATCTCAAAGGAACCTATAGTTTTGGTAATCGTGTTTTTTGTGAATATACCATTTTTAAAGGCATCTTTCTGCACGGTGAGTTTGAGATTTTGAATTACCCTTATGGAGGAGACAGGGATTGGGCAATCGGGTTACCTGTCGGAGCTGGATATAAATACGAAATTGCCAAGAATACCACAGCATATGGAATGATTTTATACGATGTGTTATTGGATAAAAATTCACCCAAGGAAAATCCTGTAATTCGTGTTGGTGTTGACTATAACTTTTAACTTAAAGTATTCTTAACTCTAAGTACTTCAAACTCGAAGTACTCCTAACTTCTCACTCATTCCATCCTTCCAACGAAACCGTTGCCTGATAATTCGAATAATTATATAATGGATTTCTTAATGGTTTATAGAGCTTGCCTTTCTTAGGATTATCGTCTTGTGTATAAATCCAAATTTCACTCGGATCCCATACAACTATTTCGTCCCTGCAATCACCTGTAATATCCAAAACAGCATAACACATATCCGGATGGCCATCATCGGGGAAATTTAAAACTTTTCTTCCCCATCCGTCATATACCCCGCCTTCAACTACATTGGCATTTATAATAAAGTATTCTTCGCTTTTACCGGTCCAGTTAAGAGGCAGACACATACTTCCATATTGGTTTGGTTCAATATCCAGATATATATTGCCATCCGAATCATAAAAATGGAAAATACCCTGGTTACCCCAAAAATTGACTGATACGGTCTCCAGGCCAGGTAAATCATCCCGGAAGTTGGCTACTCCTGGATTTTGAACATGCCCGATATAATGGTGTTTTAGTATATTGCCTTTCAAGTCAATAAATAACATTCCCTCGTCACTTGCAGTGCATAAGAGTGTGGGCTCCTGTCCTTGTTTTAACGGGACAATAGCTACTGCATCAGCATGATCCTGAAGCTGGTTATCCAGACTCCAGATTTTTTCCCCGTTATCATCAAAAAGAGTATATCCCAGCATGATCTCATCTTTACCATCATTGTCTGTATCGTAGCTGTAAGGATAATGTCCTGTATTACAATTGTTGTGCCATAATACTTGCAGATTATTAGTATAGGCCCATAGATATTCATAACGATCTTTTAGTATAAATTCGTCATCTTTGCCATTTCCGTCTAAATCACAGAAGAATATGCAATCACCCAAAATTCGGGGAAAAATGTTATGACCTGATTCTGTTGGTTTGCCTCCCGGAGTTGGAGGATTAAAGGTTTTCTTTTTAATAGTACCGGTTTCTCCATTTACTATATACAACTGCTGGCCCATACAATAAATCACTTCATTTTTGCCATCATCATCAATATCATGAATTTGCATAGCAACATCATTGGTAAGCATGGTCTTCCAGTCATCAGGCCGGCCTTTTTGCCAAAGAATATCACCATCCAGGGTCATAGCAGTAAGACAACTCAGTTCGCTGTTCCGGTCTTTGTGTCCATGATGAACCACTTGTCCCAAAAGTATATCTGTTTCTCCATCATTATTCAGGTCTCCGAATCGAAGGTTACGACCCGTTCCAAAATCATTTGTTGTTACTTTTTTCCACAATACCATTTGAGGATTAGCTGCCTGCAATTCTTTTTCTTTCTTGTCCCTTTCGTTTTTACTCGCAATAAACTTGTTGTATTCTTTTTGTGAGCAGGTTACTTCAATGTTTTGAAAAAATGTGGGTACATCTGTCAGAAACCCCAATTTTCCGGAAGCGAAGGTGGTATCTTGGGCTGTAAGAACAGGTCCTTCTATAAACTTACAGTTCATATCTGTGCCATGAACTTCGATAATTGCAGTTAATGATGAATCTGTTTTCCATGCATAAGGAGCTTTTGCTAAAACAATTTCATAAGGCTGACGGAAGGCTTTGGCATCTTTTACCATTTTAAGAATTGCAGTATCGCCCTTCACACCAAAGAAATAGTAGCACCTGTCGTTATGATACCGAAACACAATGCCTGATTGATAGTCTTTTGATGCAGGAGCATAAATAGCCTTTATCTTGTAGTTTTTCCATAAGGGGTCGCCGGTAATTACCATGGGGTGCCAGTGCATACGGTTGTTTGTATGTTTCATCCATAATGCATTCCTACCCCTAAACTGACGCACAAACCACGAATCATAAAGACTATAATGAAATGTGGAGACCTGCCATCTGCTATGCGGTGCAGCATCATGAAGATAATGATATTCAGTATGGGCTGAATTGCCTCCTCCAATAGGACCTGACCTTAGGGACGAGAAATCCTCATTTAATAGTGCAATCTCACTTTCTTTTTGTATACATCCAAATACCAGAAATATAAGGACTCCAAACCACTGCAGTTTCTTCATTCAGAATGATATTATCTTTGGGTGTAAAGGTAATAAACTTTAAAAGACAAAGTTCAAATATTATACTAAGTAGATGATATTGATGTAATTAAGACCTTTTTAAAGTAATCTTTAATTATAAGGGCACTTCAATAATTAAAACCTCTGAATCAGCCTTTGCACTTAATGTAAAATTAATTGTGTCATAAATACCTACTCCATCTCGTTTTTGTAGATTGTAATTGCCCATTTCAATCTCACCATCAATTATAAAACAATAGACCCCGTTTTTCGAATCATGTAACTTATACGAAGTCTCTTTTCCTTTCTCAAAATATCCTCTATAGAACCAGGCATCCTGATGTATCCATAAACCCTTATTATTTAAGTTGGGAGAGACTACCTGTTGCAATGTGTTTTTGCGATCCAAAAAATTTAGTGACATCTGATCATAGCGGGGTTCAACGTTTCTTTGATTAGGGAATACCCAAATTTGTAATAATTGAACGAGTTCAGTATCACTATGGTTATACTCTGAGTGAAATATTCCTGTTCCGGCAGACATAACCTGTATCTCATTTGCTTTTATTATCCCATTATTATTCATGCTGTCTTTGTGTTCGAGCGCACCATCAAGTACTATGGTTATTATTTCCATGTTATCATGGGGATGTGTTCCAAATCCACCTCCACCCATTATTGTATCATCATTTATAACCCTGAGTTTACCGAACTGAATTCTTTCCTCATTATAATAGTTTGCAAAACTGAAGGTGTGCCACGTATCCAGCCATTCATGGTTGATATGTCCGCGTGTATTTGCTTTATGCAGAATGGTTTTCATCTTGTTATCCGTTAAGTTATGCAGTTAATTAACTTATAAGTATAACAAGATTATAAGCTGTTGGTTTATTTTTGGGAAAGAAAAAAGGCCGTTCGAGGTAATATCAAACGGCCCCTGGAAAGTTATTCGACCAATGACATTGCTATGGGCTCTTTCACCAACGTATCTATTTGGTTTGCCACTCTTTGTTCAGCAGCAACAAGTATTGCTTCCAGCATTTGGGAATAATTCATGTTGTTGAGTTTTGCCATTTTAGCAAGGTGTCCATCCCAGCACCAACCCGGGTTGGGATTTACTTCAAGAAGTTTTGGATTTCCATTCCTGTCCAAACGCCAGTCGAAGCGGCAATAATCCCTGCATTCAAGGCGTTCCGAGAGTTTAAGACACCATTCTATCATTGCTTTTTCTGTTTCAGCAGGAAGCTTAGCAGGTATGGATTTTAGTTTTTGAAAATAGGGTGATTCAGGTAGCCATTTGGCCTCATAGCCGCATATACGAGGAAGGTCATCAGGCAATTCGCTGTAGTCTTCCTCGATAATTGGAAGTACCATATAGTTTTCCGGCGCATTACCAATAACTCCTACCGATAATTCAGCGCCCATCAGGAATTCCTCAACCAGAACAGGTTTGTCATATCCGAATTTATCCCTTATTCTTACAATGGCATCGTTCAGATCTTCTATATTATTTGCAACACTTTTTTGTGTAATACCAAAGCTGGAATCTCCAAAGTTTGGTTTTACAATTACAGGGAAATTGATATTCATCTCAAAAAGGTTGTCATCCGGTTTTATAAATATTGCCTTGGCCACAGGAACATCCATTTCTGTAGCAATACCACGGATAAGCGATTTGTCATAGCAATAAGCAAGGCATTGTGGATTGGATCCTGTATATGGGATTCCCATCATTTCAAGGAATGCAGGAACATGCAATTCTTTGGTAGCATCATTATTAAATCCTTCATCACAGAGGTTAAAAACAAAGTCGACTTTCGGTTTAAGTTTAAAAAGATCAGTAAATAAAGTATTATGATTATTTATGTATGTAAATCGAAAGTTTTCAAGTTCACTCAGGGCAATCTTTAGTTCATTGATGGTATGCATGTCATCATCATCGAAAACGGAGTCCGGTTTAATTTTATCCGGACGATTAGGGTCACCCATAAGCACAACTACATTCTTAAATTGTTTTTTAATTTTTTTGGGAGTCCATTCCTTCTTCACTACTGCGGAAACGATAAGTCTTCGTTCCATCATACCAAGATCCTGGTTGCGTTGGGAATCGGGGCTTATTTGTCCGTGGATAGTAATGTCTTTAAAACCTATTCTGCCAAATAAAGTTTTAATACTTTCCGGAGTATATAGCCTTTCAGCATAAAACTGGTCCACAATTACGCCTTTGTCAGTATTGGTAACAACTTCACGCGATATTAAACGCTCGTTATCTGCAGCGAGGGTCCGTTCACGGCAAACAAAATGTTTTTTATCGATCCATTCCCAGCTGCGTGGTGAGAAGTTGGTCTTCAGATATTCGCCATCTGCTACGTCAATCAGAAATTTTCCATTGGGTTTGAGTATTCTGAATACTTCTTTAAGAATTTTCAAGTCATCATCAGTGCTTTCAAAATAGCCAAAGCTATTTCCGAGTATCATTACATAATCAAATGCGTCTGTTTGATAAGGTAGTTTTCGGGCATCCCCTTCTTTAAAGTTTACGCTGAGTCCTTCACTATTCGCAGTAGTTTTAGCTTTTTGTATCAAAAAGTGGGAGCGGTCAAGGCCATACAGATTCTTAAAACCATTACGGGCAAGTTCGTTCAGGTGGCGGCCTTGTCCGCAGGCCAGGTCAAGTATTGCACTGTCATTTTTCAGGTCTAATATGTCAATAAATAATTTTACTTCCTCCTGCGTAATCTTTTTATCTTCAACCACATCGGCATCGGTTTTAAGATACATGGAGTTAAAAATTCGTTTCCACCAGTCAGGTTGCAGATACTTTTCAAGATTCTCAACCGGACCAAAGGTTGGCTGTTTGCTTCGAGTTTTGCCGGAAGCCTTTGAATTTTTGTGATTTTTCATTTTTCCTTTATAAATGTATTTAATTGATAATTAAATTGTTGGAAAGGAATTTTTGGGTTGCCTTTTTACCAATTATTAAAATTCAAAGTTTACTATTTTTTAAATACATTATTCATTTATTGGGCAAAAAAAATCGAAAATATTGAATATTTTTAATTATCTATAAATTAAATATATACGTGGGAGAGTATTCGGCTTTTCTATTTTTATTTTTGTTGCATCCTCGTAATCATTTGGTAATAATTCCATTATACAAGAGAACGGTTTTTCTATACGATATCATCATAAGCATTGATCAATCTCATCAAAAATTTTTATAGTTCCGTCAAAAATATTTTTATTTTTGGAACTTTAACGTAAATTTTACGTTTAGTTTGTAAATTAAGAGTTTTATTATATATTCGCACAAAATTTTTGCATGAGGACAAACCTTAATCCATTTATTTCTGTTGACTGTGTGGTGTTCGGTTACGATGACCAGGAGCTTAAGGTGTTGTTAATAAGTCGGGATAAATCGGATGCAAAAAATGAATTGCCTGGCAGGTACAAATTACCTGGCGATATGATAATTAAGGGAGAGAGGTTGCAAGCCTCTGCCCAAAGGGTATTATTAGAACTTACCGGCCTTGATGATGTATTTCTTAAACAATTTGCTGTTTTTGATGATCCGGAACGATTAAATACACGTGATGACCTAAAGTGGTTGCAAGTCAGCTCAGGAATCGATATTAACCGTGTTGTTACCATTGCCTACTATGCATTGATAAAGCTGGAGGAAAGCAAGAAGACGAAACTTTCGGTCGCATATAATGCATGTTGGTTTTCAATAAATGAAATTCCGGAGATGATATTCGACCATAATGTAATTCTAAATCAGGCGTTATCAACCATGCAAAAGGGCTTGCTTACAGATCCGCATTGTTTTGAGCTTTTACCTGAGAAGTTTACACTAAACCAACTCCAAAAGGTTTATGAAACTATATTAAATGTAAACCTTGACAACCGGAATTTCAGGAAGAAAGTTCAGCGGCTGAATTATATTATACCCCTGAATGAAACGCAAAAAGGCGTTGCCCATAAACCTGCACGTTTTTTCATTTTTAAGAGGGATACATTTGATGAGGTGATGAAAGATCAGACGGGGATGGTAATTTGATTAATTTGAAAGTTTTTTATAAAATATATATATGAAGAAGGATAAAGGAGTGAGGAGCCAGAATTCTGACTCCTGAATTCTGAAATTAACTTAACTATTAATAAAAAAATATGCTATTATTAGGATTTGATGTAGGAAGTTCATCGGTAAAAGCCAGTATTGTAGAAGAATCAACGGGTAGATGTCTGGGGTCGGCTTTTTATCCCAAAACAGAGATGGGGATCATGTCAGTAAAACCGGGTTGGGCTGAGCAGGAACCCGAAAAATGGTGGGCTCATGCCCTGAAGGCCTTAGATGAAGCCATAAATATTGCCGGAAGAAAAAAGGATGAAATCACTGCCATTGGAATATCATATCAAATGCATGGCCTGGTGATGGTTGACAAAGACAAGAAGGTATTGCGTCCGTCAATAATATGGTGTGACAGCCGTTCCGTTGAAATTGGAAATAAGGCATTTCAAAATATTGGGGCTGAAAAATGTTTGGCACACCTTTTAAATTCACCCGGCAATTTCACTGCTTCAAAATTAAAATGGGTGAAGGACAACGAACCGGATTTATATGCGAAAATTCATAAAATCATGCTTCCCGGCGATTACATTGCCATGAAGCTAACAGGAGAAATAACCACTACAAATACAGGTTTGTCTGAAGGTATATTTTTTGATTTTTTAACTAATAGTATTTCTGAAGATATACTGAAAGAATACGGGTATTCCAAAGATATTTTTCCTGAAATAGTTGATGTGTTCGCCAATCAGGGTGAAGTAATACAGGCTGCCGCTCAGGAAACGGGGCTGAAGCCCGGAACAAAAATAGCTTACAGGGCCGGAGATCAACCAAATAATGCATTTTCATTAAATGTTCTGCAACCCGGAGAAATTGCTGCAACAGCAGGAACTTCAGGTGTAATTTATGGAATTAGTGAAGAGGTGATGTACGATCCGCAATCCCGTGTAAATACATTTGCCCATGTTAACCATAAAGCCGGCCAAAACCGTTTGGGAGTGCTTTTGTGTGTCAATGGCACCGGTATTCTTAATTCGTGGGTACGTAAAAATGTAGCTGCGGGTATGGATTATGAACAAATGAATAATCTGGCAGCAAATGTTCCGATCGGGGCTGAAGGATTATCCATTCTTCCTTTTGGAAATGGCGCTGAACGAATGTTGGGTAATCAGGATAAGGGAGCATGCATAAGTAATTTGAATTTCAATATACACAATCAGGCTCATATTATTCGGGCAGCCCAGGAGGGAATTGCTTTTGCCTTTAAGTATGGAATGGAGATAATGAAAGAAACAGGCATTCAGCCGTCCATTATCAGGGCAGGGCATGCTAATATGTTTTTAAGTCAGTTGTTCAGGCAAACCCTTGCAAACTTATCGGGAGCTGTTATTGAGCTTTACAATACCGATGGGGCACAGGGAGCAGCTTTGGGGGCAGGAGTTGGAAGCGGTGCATATACCGGATTTGATGAAGCATTTAAAGGTCTGGCCCGCGTTAAGACTGTACAACCTGAAAAGGCTGATGTGCCCCAAACAACGGAAGCATTTGAAAAATGGATACTAACACTTGAGAATCAACAATAATTATTAATTTCTAACATAACAAAATAAAGATGGAATATTTAATTGGTGAAAAGGAATATTTTCCCGGTGTAGGAAAAATAAAATTTGAAGGTAAGGAATCGAAAAATCCTTTGGCTTTCAGGTATTATGATGAGAATAAGGTGGTTGGAAGCAAAACAATGAAGGAGCATCTTCGTTTTGCGGCAGCATACTGGCACAGTTTCTGCGGCGATGGTGGCGATCCATTTGGTAAGGCTACCAGGCCAATGCTATGGAATGAAAAATCGGATCCCATTGAGAAGGCAAAAGCTAAAATGGATGCTGCTTTTGAGTTTTTTACTAAAATGGGAATCCCTTACTATTGTTTTCACGATTTTGACCTTGTGGAAGAAGGTAAAACGATTATGGAATCCGAGAGCAGGCTTCGTGCAATGGTAGATTTTGCTTCCGAAAAACAAAAGCAATCGGGCGTGAAACTGCTTTGGGGGACCGCCAACGTTTTTTCTAACCCACGCTATATGAACGGCGCAGCTACCAACCCTGATTTTAATGTATTGGTTTACGCTGCCACACAGGTCAAAAACGCTCTTGATGCAACTATTGCTTTAGGTGGCGAAAACTACGTATTCTGGGGTGGCCGTGAAGGATATATGACCTTACTGAATACAGACATGAAACGGGAACAGGAACACCTGGCTACGTTTCTGCATAAGGCAAAAGACTATGCACGCAAACAGGGTTTTAAAGGTACATTCTTAATTGAACCGAAACCTATGGAACCAACAAAGCATCAGTATGACTTTGATTCGGCAACGGTAATAGGTTTTCTCAAGAAATTTGACCTTGCAGGCGATTTTAAATTGAATATTGAAGTAAACCATGCAACGTTGGCTGGCCATACATTCCAGCATGAATTGCAGGTAGCTGCTGACGCACGCCTGCTTGGCAGTATTGATGCCAATCGGGGTGACTATCAGAATGGCTGGGATACCGATCAGTTTCCTATCAATATTTATGAGCTTACTGAGGCAATGCTTGTAATCCTTCAGGCAGGCGGATTTACTAATGGAGGCGTCAATTTCGATGCAAAAATCAGAAGAAACTCAACGGATGTTGAGGATATATTTATTGCCCATGTAGCCGGCATGGATGCATTTGCCCGTGCACTTATGGTTGCCAGTGATGTTTTGGAAAAATCACATTACCTGGAGATGAGGAAGAACCGCTACCTTTCATATGATAAGGGGTATGGTAAAGCTTTTGAAAATGGAGAATTATCTCTTGAAGATTTAAGGAACATAGCTCTTAACCAGGGTGAACCAAAACAAATTTCCGGTAAACAGGAGCTTCTGGAGGCTATTATTAATATGTATATTTAGTTGAATAACTGAAATATAACTAAAATTGAAATAAGTGTATTTTTTACACTTATTTCAATTTGCAAATTTAAATAGTTACCTTTATGGGTCAAAATACTTAAGCCCGGAGAAGAGATGTTAACTATTTTTTTCACCGAAAAAGTATTATACTTCTGCATCCTGCGCCAACCAAATTTTCCGGTATTCCGGATAGTGTTATTATTGTTTTGATTATAATACTATAATTATTAAATAGTAATTTATAATATTCAAAGATATCACTTAAAGCCTTTAGACAAGGCAAAACAAATTTTTAAGACCGGAGTCCCGCTCAAGCGGGCTGAGGATTTTAAAAATTTACTTTAACGGAGTATCAAGGGTTTTAAGTGTGGACTAAAAGTAAAACCAAATCAACAAGTACATAAACATTTAAAAACATGAAAAAACTATTACTTATTTTAGGTTTCGTCCTTGGGATGAACGGGCTTCAGGCTCAGACACTTGCTTTTCCGGGAGCTGAAGGTTTTGGAAGATATACTACCGGTGGCCGAGGAGGTGCAGTAATTTATGTTACCAATTTAAATGATGCGGGTGCAGGCAGCTTGCGGGCAGCTATACAGGCATCGGGTGCCAGGACTGTCGTTTTTGCTGTTTCAGGAACTATTGAGATTCAATCTGACCTGAAGATTTCGAATGATAATATCACGATTGCCGGGCAAACAGCACCAGGAGATGGAATTTGTATTAAAGCTGCTCCGGTTGTTATTACCAGCCTTAATAAAACCACTTACAGTAGTCCGACTTTTCAAATTAGCGCAAACAATGTGATAATCAGATATATCCGTTTCAGGCCGGGTGATGAAATTAACAATACAGCAGGAGCGGAAAAAGACAGTATTAAGTTCGAAAACGATGGGATTTTTTCTCGAAACAGGAGTAATATTATTATAGACCATTGCTCTGTATCATGGGGAAATGATGAGGTATTGAGCAGTTACGATAATACAAATTCAACCATTCAATGGTGTATAATTAGTGAAAGTCTTTACGCATCCTACCATCCAAAAGGTAATCATGGATATGGAGGCATCTGGGGAGGTAAAGGTGCTACTTTTCACCATAATTTGTTAGCACATCATTCAAGCCGTAATCCGCGTTTTTGCGGGAGCAGATATTCAAACTTACCCGATCAGGAAAATATAGAACACAGAAACAATGTAATTTATAATTGGGGAGGCAATACTGCTTATGGAGCAGAAGGCGGATCGTATAATATTGTAAATAACTATTATAAAAACGGGCCGTATTCAAGTAATGATGACAGGATCATTGCACCAAATGCCGATAATGGAGACAATAGCCAGCCTGCTGGTGTATGGGGGAAATTCTATATTGACTCAAATTTTGTTTGGGGTTATCCTTCTACAACTGCAGATAACTGGACAACAGGCGTACAGGAAGTTACAGCTGCACAAAAATTGGAGATAAAATCTGATAACGTATTATTTGAAATACCTGCTCTTACAAACCATACAGCAGTTGAGGCATTTGAATATGTTCTTGCTTATGCCGGTGCTATACTTCCTAAAAGAGATACAGTTGATGCAAGAATTATACAGGAAGCAAAAGACGGAACATATACCTATGGATATTTTGGAAGAATTGATTCACCCACCGATGTGGGAGGATGGCCTACTTTAACCTCAGCTACTGCACCTGTGGATACGGATAACGATGGGATGCCCAACGAATGGGAAAAGGTACATGGCCTGGATACCGCCAATGCAGCTGACAGAAATACAATTTCGGACCCAAATGGTTATACCAATCTTGAAGTATACCTTAATTCGCTTGTTGATTCAATAGAATATCTTATTCGTCCTGTGAATATGACTTTAACGGCAGAAAATGACAGTGTTGTTAAAGTCAGATGGGATGATTATTCAGATAATGAAACAAATTTTGTAATTGAAAGAAAGATTGACGGAGAATTTCAGGCAATTAAGACAACTGATGCAAACGATACAGTGTATTACGATTCAATACCGGATTATGGGCATTACTGTTATCGTATGAAAGCGATCAATGCGAAACTCAGTTCATTTTATACCGATTCTGTAAGTATTGACATCCTGACAACTACTCCTAATATGCTCGCACAGCAAGAGATTCACCTGGAATGTTATCCTAACCCTTTTACCAATAATATGCATATAACATTCCAACTTGAAAAGTCAGACATAGCAAATATTACTCTTTATGATATGACTGGTAAACGTTTAGGGACTATCTTTCACCAGGCAGTAAAGGCAGGTTCGAATGAATTAATTTGGAATGGTACTATGGATGGAAAAACCCTGGATGCCGGATTGTATTTTATAACTATTCAATTACATGATAACGTTATTAGTAAACGGATAATTAAACAATAGAAAAATGAGAAAAGAGAATATCAGATTTTTCGTAATAGTATTTATTCTAATTAGTAAAATAAATGCGATATCCCAGGTTTGGTCACCTGACCTGGGTAATGGCAAGTACAAGAACCCTGTTATTTGGGCAGATTACTCAGATCCAGACATCGTGCGTGTGGGTGATGATTTTTATATGACAGCGTCGTCGTTTAATTGTGTACCTGCTTTGCCAATACTGCATTCAACAGATCTGGTAAACTGGGAGATTGTGAACTACGCAGTGAAGCGTTTCCCGGATGAACATTACGACATAGTTCAACATGGCAATGGCGTGTGGGCCCCTTCCATTCGTTTTCATGATGGCTGGTACTACATTTACTGGGGAGATCCGGACAGAGGTATTTATATGGTACGTACACAAGATCCCGGAGGCGATTGGGAAGCACCTGTTTTGGTAAAAAAAGCATTTGGGAACATTGATGCCTGCCCGCTTTGGGATGACGATGGCAGGGTGTATCTGGTACATGCTTTTGCAAACAGCAGGGCAGGTGTGAGCCATATACTTCAGGTTCAGGAGCTCACTGAAGACGGCTCAGATGTAACCAAAAACAGGGATATTGTCATTCATGGCTTACCTGATAATATGACGCTCGAAGGTCCTAAGTTTTATAAAAGAAACGGGTATTATTATATTTTTGCCCCCGCGGGCGGTGTCCCAACAGGATGGCAGATGGTATACCGGTCAAAGAACGTGTTTGGACCCTATGAAGAAAAAAAGGTGCTTGAGCAGGGCACAACCAATATCAATGGTCCCCACCAGGGGGGCTGGGTTGAACTGGAGAACGGTGAAAACTGGTTTGTCCATTTCCAGGAAGTACTGCCTTATGGCCGTATTATTCATTTGCAACCTGTCAAATGGGTGGATGGTTGGCCAGTAATGGGCATTGATGAAGATGGTGACGGGACAGGCTTTCCGGTAACGGAATACAAGAAGCCCACGGTAAAAGTAAAATCCGGAATAAAAGTGCCTCAAACATCTGATGAATTTAATGATAATACGTATAACCTGGCATGGCAATGGCAGGCAAATTACTATGATCACTGGTATTCACTTACAAAAAACCCTGGTAACCTGCGGCTTACTGCACAATATAATCCTAACCCGGGCTCTATTTGGATGGTCCCCAATATTATAGCTCAAAAACTGCCTGCTCCTGAATTTACAGTAACTGTTAAAATAGATGGTATTAACCTGAAAAGCAGGGAGAAGGCGGGATTGGCCATGCTGGGACTTGACTATTCGTATCTGGCAATCTCACCAAAAGGTGATGGTTATGAACTAAAACTGGCAGTCTGTAATTCTGCTGACAGGGGATATACGGAGCAGATAACGGATAAAGCGGATGTTAAAAGCGGAGTTGTATATCTGCAATTGGTATATACGCAAGATGCCAAATGTCAGTTTGCCTATAGTGAAGATGGTAAGACATTTACGAATATCGGCAAACCTTTTACCGTTTCCGAGTTAAAATGGATCGGGGCAAAAGTCGGGCTTTTCGTAGTGTCAACCCAGGAAACAGGAATAAAAGGCTATGCTGATTTCGACTGGTTCAGGATAACTAAATAAAACATTTATTTAGAGGGTGTCTAAAAAGGTAATAAATTTCACGCAAAGTCCTCGTGATTTGTTGAATCAAACATCAACGGATATAACTTGTGTCCCTGCTTTCCGACGCAGGTTATATATTTGC